>CALLPT010000088.1 GCA_938015575.1 uncultured Acidimicrobiales bacterium | reverse complement strand
GCCTCAGTCCATCACATGGTGTCGATGGTGGCGCCTCGGCGGACGCATTGTTCACCGGTTGTTTCGGATCCCGCTCAGTGCTGGGACAGGTCTTCGACCGGTGGCGTCCACGTGCGAAATGGTTCGGCCGCGGCCAGCAGGCGCGCCGATGCGGCGTGCGAGGCTTTCTCCGCGTCGTCAAGCGACACGGGACGCCCGAGTCGATACCCCTGGAACAGCTCGACCCCGATCGTGCGCATGCGATCGAGCTCGTCGGTTTGCTCGATGCCCTCGGCGATGACCTTGAGGCCGGTCGCCTTGGCGTAACGCACCACACCAGCGACGACCTCGCCGAACGGCGTACCCGTTGCCGCAGCGAATGTGCCGTCGAACTTCAGATGCGTGACCGGGACCTGCGCCATGCGTTCGATGCTCGAGTAGCCCGAACCAAAGTCATCGATCGCGAGCTTGACCCCAAGCGCAGCCAGCCCGTAGGCGGTGTCCTGCCACGGCGCAAGCGCGCCGAGGGCTTCGCTCTCGGTGATCTCGATCATCAGTCGTGTCGCGGCAACGCCGTAGTGCGAAAGAAGTTCCTGCACATAGTCGACGAGTTCTGGATCGGCCAGGTGCGACGCCGTGATGTTCACCGATACGAACGGTGGGCGAGCAAGGTCGTTGAAGCGCGCGGCAAAGGCGACACCGTGTTCGAGCATCCGATCATTGAGCTGAGGCATCAAACCGTTCTCGGCAAGTACCGGCAAGAACTCGGCCGGAGGAATCGCCTCGCCTTCCTCGTCGCGCCAACGGACCAGAAGCTCCCAGCCAACAGGATCCCCGTTGGAGAGCGTGATTGGCTGTGCGACCGCAAAGATCGACGTCGCACGGCTCAGGTCGGGTTCGGCCGAGACGCGTAGCGCTTGCGTGAACTGCTGCTCCAGTTCGTTGTCGAAATGACAGGTGCCGCCCCCGGCCTGTTTGGCCGCCCGAAGTGCATGCCCGGCGCGACTCATCGCGGCATCGGCGTCGTCTCGCCCGCTCGAGGTCGCGACACCCGCGGATAGTTCGAGTTCGAGCTCGAGGGTGCTCGAGCGGTACGAGATCGAGCACACCACAGTGCTGCTCAGGTCGGCCGGGATCGTGCGGCCGGTGGCGACGGCCACGAACTCGTCGCCGCCATGGCGAGACAGCAACCAGCCCGGCCCAAGACGCTCGGCGAGCGCCTGGGCGATCGCGCAAAGACAGCGGTCGCCGGCGTTGTAGCCATAGGTGTCGTTGATCTGTTTGAACCGGTTCGCATCGATGACCACAACGCAGAGCGGTCCGTTCTCGCTCAGGCCAATGGCGTCGACCAGACCACGTCGATTCAGTAGACCCGTCAATGGATCGTGCGCACGCTCGTAGCGGATGACTTCGGCTTCAGCGAGGACTGCTTGTGCATTGCTGATCAGCATCGCGCCGGCGAGTAGTGCAGCGAGCCCGAGCAGCGGCGAGGCATGCACGCTGCCGACGATCGCGAGCGCACTGATCAGAAGCGCGAACGGCACCCGCCAGTCGCCGCGCCGCACAAACCGTCGTGATGCGAGCACGTTTGCGAGATGGAAGGCCACCACGGCCGTCGCCGCCCATTTCGCCTCGTCGTCGGATTCGAACCAAAGCGTCGATAGCGGCACCAAGGCGAGCAGCGCGGACACCACCACTGACCAGATGAACTCGGCCCACTCGTTCTGAGGCCGAACATGCGTGACGAGGGCGAACGTCAACGCCCCGACGACATAGGCCGCGACCCACAAGGTCGTGAACCAGGGTGGGCACCACAGGCGCAAGATCAATGGCAGCGCCGTGACCGCGATGAAGAGGCCAATCAACGAGGTGCGAGTTCTCCCCTGTGGCGCCGATGTCCCGGTCATCGTTGTCTATCGACACTGTTGTGACGTACTTGAGACACTCGACCCATCGTGGGTACCTCGGCTGATGTGCCGGTCCCGGTAGCTCTCGCGACCACCCCCACGTTGGGGAAACTCGGCGGTCGCAGGTCGTCTCTCAAGGAAATTGGCGAGATCTGAGAGGTTTTTCTGTTCGTCGGAAGATTGCAGTTCCGTTAACGTTGGGCCTCCGGCCGGGCTCGGTATCGTGTGCCAACGGAGCCGTGGGGGCGCCGGGCTGAACAAACTTGGTAGGTGCTTGTGGCGAAAGAGCGTGCGGAACGGGACGAAGAAGACCTTGTTCGTCTCTACCTGACAGACATTGGCCAGTACCCGCTGTTGACCAAGGACGACGAAGTTCGCCTGGCACAGCTCATCGAAAAGGGCGTCGAAGCCCGCATCGAACTTGAATCCGAAGAACCCGTCACCGCCGCTCGCAAGCGCGAACTGCGTCGCTCGATTCGTTCCGGCGATGATGCCGAGCGCACGTTCGTCCAGTCCAACCTCCGCCTCGTCGTCTCGATCGCCAAGAAGTACCAAGCCTCGGGTCTGCCACTGCTCGACCTCATCCAAGAAGGCAACCTGGGCCTGATGCACGCGGTCGAGAAGTTCGACTGGCGCAAGGGCTTCAAGTTCTCGACGTACGCCACCTGGTGGATTCGTCAGGCGATCACCCGCGGCATCGCCAACACCGGTCGAACCATTCGCCTCCCAGTGCATGCCGGCGACACGCTCGCTCGGCTGCAAAAAGCTCGTGCTCGGCTGGAACTCAAGTTCGGACGCCCCGCAACGCTGGTTGAGCTCGCAGCCGAAGTCGAGATGCCCGAAGAAAAGGTCACCGAAGCACTTCGCTTTGCAGCCGAACCGCTCTCGCTCAGCGAACCGCTCCGCGAAGACGGCGACGCCGAACTCGGCGATGTCGTCGAAGACCGCGGGGCCGAATCGCCGTTCGAGGTTGCAGCGACCGCGCTGCTGCCCGAAGAAATCAACCGGCTTCTCGGCCCCCTCGATGAGCGCGAGCGCGAGATCCTCAAGCTCCGCTTCGGCCTTGATCGTGGCGAACCGCGCACCCTCGAAGAGGTCGGCGAACACTTCAATCTGACTCGCGAACGCATTCGCCAGATCGAAGCCCGCGCCATGTCGAAGCTGCGCCACCCGTCAAGCGACACCGGCGCCCGCGACCTGTTGGCGGTCTAAGTCGCTCGGCCTTCGGCCTCGCTTACCGAGTTGCTCGCTGCGCTCACAACTCGTCGCTCTTCAAGGGTCGGACATCGGTCTAAGTCGCTCGGCCTTCGGCCTCGCTAACCGAGTTGCTCGCTGCGCTCACAACTCGTCGCGCTGCCTTGAGGTGGTCGTTGTGAGGTGCGCCCGTGCGGGCTGGTTAGTCTGAGGCTCCCCAGGAGGTGTCCGAGTACCTGGTGGGCTCCGCCGCCTTCAAAGCGGTTGGGACGGGCGATCCCCGTCCGGCGGGTTCGATTCCCGTCCACCTCCGCCACTCGCCGTAACTTCGGTGGTCCTGAACGCCGAAGTCCCCCTTGCGCCCGGCTCGTCCGGCCCCTAGGTTCACGGCCACGGCTTCCCCCGTATCTGGCTTCTGCCACCACCAGGGAAGGCCGCCGTGCCCACCAGCTTCTGGTCCGTCAAAGGCGGCGCCGGTGTCTCCACCGTCGCTGCGCTGTTCGCGCTCGCCCACGCCGGTCGAGCGAATCCGACCTTGCTCGTCGATCTCGATGGGGATCAGCCGGCGCTACTCGGTCTCGCTGAGCCCGAGGGGCCCGGCATCCTCGACTGGGCGGCCACCCCCGGCCGCCCCGCCGATGCGCTTCATCGCATTTCGGTAGAGGCAACGCCCGACCTGCGGGTTGTACCACGAGGTACCCGCGAGCCCGCCGCCGACGCGGGCGAGGCCGCCGTTGCGCTCGCCCGGCAACGAGCATCCGTGTTTGTCGACGCGGGAACGGCAACAACCCCATTCGAGCGCGACCTGCTCCGGCGGTCCCGGCAACGGTTGCTCGTCTTGCGGTGCTGCTATCTGACGCTCCGCGCGGCGCGCGATCTGGACATCGATCCGACTGGCGTCGTTCTCATCCGAGAACGGGGGCGAGCGCTCGGCCCGGGCGATGTCGAGTCCGTTGCAGGTGCACCGATTGTCGCCGAGATCGCGTGCGACATAACGCTGGCTCGCAGCATCGACGCCGGGTTGCTCGCGAGCCGTCCACCACGGTCGCTGTTGCGAACACTGGCGCAGGCATCAGAGGCGGCGTGATGCGCGGCACCGCAAGGCGACCGACATCGGGGCGCCGAGTCCGCCGACGCGTGCGACGCCGACGCCTCTGGCGCGAGCTAGTAGCCGAACTACTGCCGCTTCCGAGGGGTGCGGCCGCCGTTGGCCTCGCCTCGGGTGCTGTTCGATGACCGAACCCCTGCCGGCCGTCCACTCCGGTGGTCTGCGCAACGACTTGGTGCAGTTGGCCCGCCACGCGCACGCCGAGCTGATCGCCGACACCAGCCATGACCTGGAGTCGCACGAGATCAAGGACGGCGATATCCGGTATCGAGCCCGAGCGCTCGCGCCGCTCTGTTCCGAAGGCGAGATCGATGTGCTCGTCGCCATGATCCGTGAGCAGCTGTTCGGTCTTGGTCCGCTCGACCCCTTGCTGGCCGACGACAGCATCAACGAGATCATGATCAACGGCCCAGGTCCGGTCTGGCTCGAGCGGCATGGCGCGCTGGTTCCCTCTGGGCTCACCCTCGACGCCGAGGAGCTCCGCCTTGTCGTTGATCGCGTTGTTGGCCCACTAGGGCTTCGCCTCGATCGCATGCTGCCGTTCGCTGACGCTCGTCTTCCTGACGGAAGCCGTGTCCATATTGCGATCCCACCGATGGCCCTCGACGGGCCCTACGTCACCATCCGTCGGTTCATGCGTGACCCGCTGCCGTTGCGAGCCTTCGCGGATCAGCCCGTCGTCGACCTCTTGCAGACCGCCATCTCGCAGCGACGGAATCTGCTCGTGAGCGGCGGCACCGGCAGCGGAAAGACATCGCTCGTGAACTCGCTTGGCGGCACCCTCGTGCGTTCCGAACGAGTGGTCACGATCGAAGACGCCGCTGAACTCCGCCTGCCCGGCCAGCACACCGTACGGCTCGAAGCGCGTCCGGCAACGGCCGAAGGCCTCGGTGAGATCACGATGCGGACCCTGGTGCGCAACGCCCTTCGGATGCGGCCGGATCGACTCATCGTGGGCGAGGTGCGTGGCGCCGAAGCCTTTGACATGGTCCAAGCGCTGAACACCGGCCACCACGGCTGCTTGTCGACATGCCACGCGAACTCGCCCCACGATGCCCTCGATCGTGTGGCCGCCATGGTGCTCTCGGGCGATGCTCGCTTACCGCCCGAAATTGTGGCGCGCCAGGTCCGATCGGCGTTCGATCTCGTCGTCCACTTGACCAGAGCCGCCGACGGGAAGCGTCGCGTCGACAGTGTCATCGAAGTCGCAAGCGACGAGGAGCGCCAGCTGGTTGCGCACGGCGCGGTCGTCTCATGACCGACCCGGTGCAGCGGTTGGGGATCGGCAACGGTCGGGTCTCATCGAGAAGGAATGGCTGGGTCGGGCGCGCCCGCAGCCGCTTCCAACCAACCGACGCCGAGTGGGCGGTCATCTCGGGCCTGGCGTGCGCGGCCGTGCCGATCGGAGCAGCGGCGTTGGTCCTCTTCGGTGCAAGAGCGGCGGCCATCGTCGTTGCGGCGATCATGGCCGGTATCTCGGTGCTCGGCCGGCGAGTACGTCGACGCCATGCCCGGCAAGTCGCCGATGCGCTGCCGGCCGCACTTGCGGCGCTCGCCCGGGACATACGAACCGGTGCCTCGTTCGGGTCCGCGATTGCCCGTCAAGGCGAAGCCCACGGACCGATGTCGCCGTTGTTTCGTCGGGTACACGCGGCGATCGAGCTCGGTCAAGCCGTTGACCAAGCATGTGCCGCGCTGGCGATCGACGGCCGACAAGTCGGCGACGATGCGACCGTGGTGGGCGTGTTGGCCATGGTCTCCGGCGGCGGGCGAGGGAGCGCTCGCGCGCTCGACGAGGCGGCACACGCGGCTCGTCAACGCCAAGTCATCCGTGACGAGATCCGTGCGCTCATTGCCCAAGCCGAGTCGTCGGTGCGGCTCCTGGCCGGATTGCCCGTGCTGTTCGTCGCCGTCGCCATCCTGACGGGACAGTCCGGAGCGACGCTCCTGGTGGACAGCGCCGTCGGGCGGTGGTGCCTGGCTGGCGGGCTTGTCTTCGATGGTGCGGGACTCTTGTGGATGCGGTTGCTGGTTCGTTCGGTGGCGACATGAGCATCGCGTTCGTCGCCCTGTTGGGTTGCGCGACATTGCTGTTGCAGCCGCCGTTGATCCGCCAGCCGCGTCGTATCGCAGAGAACGACATTGGCCAGCAGCGGCGTGTCGCCCCGTCGGACCTCGGTGTTGGCGACGTGGCTGATCTCGCGCTGCTGCTTGCGGTCGGACTCCTGGCGGGCTTATCGGTCTCGCTCACCTGTCGACAGATCGCTCGGACCGTCGACAGTCCAGCAGCGCTTCGGCTGCGCACGGCGGTCGAGCGGCAGCAGCGCGGACAACCACTCCTCGAGGCGCTCGATCAGGTCCTACTCGCGCAACCGCTCCACCATCACACGCGACGATCGCCACAGGAAGCGCCGCTCGGTCGAATCCTCGCACTGCTTCGTTCCCAGATCGAAGACGGCGCCGCAGTCGCCGATGCGCTCCTCGAGCTCTCGACGTCGGTCCGCGACGATGCCCGCCGCCAGGCCGAAACCCGCGCCCGGCGGCTACCGGTGCGCATGCTGCTTCCACTGATCGTGTGCGTGCTGCCCGGTTTCCTGCTGTTGACCGTCGCACCCGTCATCATCGAGTCGCTCCGCGGCATCAGCGCCTAGCGCCCCCGCCAACTCGGACCTGATTGTCGGCTTCCCCCCTCACTCCAATCCGGAGGTACATCATGTTCATCACCAATCCCCGCCAACGCCGTTCGTGCCCGATGGGTTCGCCGAACGGTGAGCGCGGTCAGACGACGGCCGAATACGCACTGGTCCTGATCGCCGCGGCAACGATCGCGATGCTGATCGTCGCCTGGGCCAGCAATACGGGAGCGATCAGCGAATTCTTCGACACGATCATCGACCGGATCACGTCGATGCTTCCGTGACATGAGTCGTCGGCTTCGCCCCGCGTCGGAACGTGCTCAGGCAACCGTTGAGTTCGCCCTGGTCGTGCCCGTGCTGTTGATCGTCATGCTCGCGTTCGTGCAGCTCAGTCTCGTCGTGTTGACCAAGTTCGCCGTCACGCATACGGCGCGCGAGGTCGCTCGCGTCTTGGCAATCGATCCAACCGCCGACCCCGACCAGCTCGCCGCTGACGCTCGACCGTTCGGTTCAGGGCCGTTGGATGTTCGGATCGAATGGCGGTCGTCGGGCTCGCGACGCACCATCGTTGTGCGCGTTGGAGACGAGGTTGAGGGCCCCGCCGGACTCTGGTTTACCAGCCCAAAAGTTGCGACAACGGTCGCAATGTTGGGTGAATAGTGCGGTCCACCGGATGGGCTATCGCCATCGTGGTCCATCTGGACTATCCTCCGCCTTGGCCAAAATTTAACTGGTCGAGGGCATGGGAAAAAGAAAATTTACTGCTGAACAAGCGCGCGATGCGTTGTTGGCGACCGGGTTCGAAATGCTGCAAAGCGTCGGACCAGCGGGCGTCGCAACGGTTTCGCTAGCGGAAGCTATTAATCGATCGGGTGTACCGCGCCCGTCTGCCTACCGAGTATTCGGTGGCGGCGAGCTCGAGCCTCAGGGGGCGTTCCAAGAACAGCTCGTCCTCAAGGTCATCGAGCTCGAGCCAGGCATGGACATGTCGGTGCTTCGACGCGCCGTCGATCCGTACTTGGTGCGAGCAAACGCGCCAGATGATCCACCGAGTGCTGATCAACTCACCGACCTGCTTGTCGAGACGGTCCGTGTCAGCGCCGACGCGATCATCGACTTCATGATGTGCGACACCAAGAGTGGCGTCTATCTGTCGGCGATGGCCTTGGTCAGAACAGGCACCGATTCTGAACGGATCGAAAGGGCGATCGCCGATCATCGCAACCGAGTCGCCGCGAGCTATCAGGGCTACTACCGGGATCTGCTGAGCGCGTTCGGGCTGCGTCTGCGAGCCGGCTGGAGCGACACTGATCTCTTCACCGTCTTCAACGACGCGACCGTTGGTGCGGTGCTCGCGGCCAAGGCTTCGAGCGGCGATGAGTCATCGTCGACGACCTCGTCGTGGCTTGCGGCGACCTTCGTTGCGCTCACGGCCCTGGCGACCGAGCCGGATCCACGGCGTGTGGTCTCGGCCGACCCGCTCGCGATGATGTCGATCAGCCCCGGTGAGCTTCTCGCCACGGCCTAGGTCGATCGTCTCCGACAAGCGACATGGGTGGCTACCCTTAGCGCTTCGCGTACCGAACCAAGGAGCCAGTACATGGCTGTCGCGACGCTCCCCCCAGAACTGCGTCTGACCCATCTCAAGCAACTCGAAACCGAGGCGATTCACATCATTCGTGAAGTCGTCACGCAGTTCGAGCGGCCCGTAATGCTGTACTCGATCGGCAAGGACTCGTCGGTCCTGCTGCATCTGGCGCGCAAAGCGTTTCATCCGGGTCCGATCCCGTTCCCGTTGCTGCATGTCGACACCACCTGGAAGTTC
The DNA here is from genome assembly GCA_938015575.1 of uncultured Acidimicrobiales bacterium. Lineage (GTDB taxonomy): Bacteria > Actinomycetota > Acidimicrobiia > Acidimicrobiales > UBA10347 > UBA10347. The sequence goes on along the minus strand of CALLPT010000088.1, from coordinate 5,280 downwards.
GGCGAGATGATCACTTTTCGCGATCGGATCGCCAAGGAACTCGGTGTCGAATTGATCACGCACTCGAACCCCGATGGCATCGCCGACGGGATCAACCCCTTCGATCACGGGTCGCAGAACTACACGACCATCATGAAGACTCATGCGCTCAAGCAGGCCCTCGATGCAGGCCGCTTCGACGCCGCATTCGGCGGGGCTCGCCGAGACGAGGAAAAGTCCCGAGCCAAGGAGCGCGTGTTCTCCTTCCGTGATCGCAACCACCGCTGGGATCCCAAGAACCAGCGGCCCGAACTCTGGAGCCTCTACAACGGGCGCGTGAACAGCGGCGAGAGCATCCGCGTCTTCCCGATCAGTAACTGGACCGAACTCGATGTGTGGCAGTACATCCATCTCGAGAACATCGAGATCGTGCCGCTCTACTACTCGGCGATGCGTCCGATCGTCGACCGTGACGGCGTGCTGATCATGGTTGATGACGACCGTTTCCGTTTCGAACCGGGCGAAGAGCCCGAGATGAAGTCGGTCCGCTTCCGCACACTTGGTTGTTATCCACTGTCGGGCGCGGTCGAATCGACGGCGACCACGTTGCCCGAGATCATCCAAGAGATGCTGCTCGCCACTCGCAGCGAACGAGAGGGCCGGGTGATCGACTACGACCAGTCCGGTTCGATGGAAGAGAAAAAGCGCGAGGGGTACTTCTAATGACACAGTCCCCGAGCAAGTTCGGAGCGCAGCGAGGAACTTGGTTAGTGAACGAAGTGAACGGCAGGGATTTCTAGTCGTGAGCCACCAATCCGATCTCATAGCGTCCGACATCAACGCCTATCTCGCGGAGCACGAACGCAAAGACCTGCTGCGCTTCTTGACCTGCGGCAGCGTCGACGACGGCAAGTCGACCTTGATCGGTCGCCTGCTCCATGACTCGAAGATGATCTACGAAGATCAGCTCGCAGCCATCGAAGCCGACTCGACGACCCAAGGCACGACCGGTGACGCACCCGACCTTGCCCTGCTGACCGACGGTCTCAAGGCGGAACGTGAACAGGGCATCACGATCGACGTCGCCTATCGCTACTTCTCGACCGCTCGCCGCAAGTTCATCATCGCGGACACGCCTGGTCATGAGCAGTACACGCGCAACATGGTCACCGGCGCGTCGACCTGTCAGCTCGCCATCATCTTGATCGACGCTCGCCACGGCGTTCTTGCACAAACCAAGCGGCACACGTTCATCGCCAGCTTGCTCGGCATTCGCAATGTGGTCGTTGCGGTCAACAAGATGGATCTGTGCGAGTGGTCCCAGGACCGCTACAACGAGATCTGCGAGTCGTACCGCGACTTTGCGAAGTCGCTCGACCTCGTCGATCCGTACTTCTTGCCGATGTCGGCGTTGTTGGGCGACAACGTCGTCGACGCCAGTGAAAATCTCGGATGGTTCGACGGTCCCACACTGATGGAGCATCTCGAAACCGTCGACGTCGAGGCCGGCATCGACCTTGAACGCTTCCGCATGCCGGTTCAGATGGTGACGCGTCCCAACCTCGACTTCCGCGGCTTTGCCGGCACGATCGCCTCTGGCGTTATCCGCCCCGGCGACGCGGTGGTCTCGTTGCCGTCCGGCGTTTCGTCGACGATCGATCGCATCGTGACCTTCGACGGCGACCTCGATGTCGCCGGCCCTGGCCGAGCCGTCACGATCACCCTCGCTGATGAGATCGATGTGAGCCGTGGTGATCTGCTCGTGTCACCTGACATGGCGCCGCTGCGGTCCCACGATGTCGACGCGATGGTCGTGTGGATGTCCGAGAACGCGCTCGAGCCGGGTCGTCAGTACTTGATGCAGTCGTCGAACGGTGTGAGCAACGCGTCGGTGACCACGATTCGCCATCGCGTCGATATCAACACGTTGGAGCACCAGCAAGCCGGTTCGCTCGATCTCAACGACATCGCTCTGTGTGCGGTCACGTCGGATCGCGAGCTGCTCTTCGATCCCTACGGCACCAACCGTCAGACGGGCTCGTTCATCCTGGTCGACCGCATGACAAACGCGACCGTCGCCGCTGGCATGATCGCTGGGGTCTCGTCATCTTGGGATCGCGCGCCCGAGGCCAGCCTGGTGCATCAGATCTCTGAGATCTCACCCGAAGAGCGCGCTGCTCGATTTGGACAGCAACCGTGCACCGTGCTGCTCACCGGCCTGAGCGCGGCCGGCAAGTCGACGATCGCGACTGGACTGGCGCGACGGCTTTTCGACCTGGGCAAGACGACGGTGCGCCTTGACGGCGAAAATGTTCGCCTGGGTATCAGCCGCGACCTGGGCTTCAGCGCCCAGGAGCGCAGCGAGAACTTGCGACGCGTGAGCGAAGTCGCCCGGTTGGTCAATGGCCAGGGCATGATCGCGATCGCCGCGCTGTCCGCTCCCAAGAACAGTGTTCGTGAGCGGGCTCGCGAACTCATCGGATCCGAGCACTACATCGAAGTCTTCGTCGACACGCCGATCGAGGTCTGTCGCGAACGTGACCCGAACGGGCTGTACGAGGCCGCCGATCGCGGTGACATCCCGCAGTTCCCGGGTGTCTCGTCGACCTATGAACGCCCAACCGATGCGGATCTGCGGGTCGATACGTCGGAGCAATCGACCTTGGAGTGCGTCGAGGTCATCCTGAGACTCATGACCGAGCGCGGCTATCTCAATGGCTGACGAGCCGGTCTCTCAGAACATTGTCCGAGCAGAAGGGCGCGTGAGCGGATCGGATCGCGCCCAGAACTTCGGACACGAGTCCAAGACCGTTTGGTTCACGGGCCTGAGCGGCTCCGGCAAGTCAACGTTGGCGTTCGCCGTCGAAGAGGCGCTGATCGAGCGTGGTGTCGCCGCCTATGTGCTCGATGGCGACAACATTCGCTTCGGGCTCAACCGCGATCTGGGTTTCGCTCCCGAAGATCGAACGGAAAACATCCGTCGTATCGGCGAAGTCTGTCGACTGTTTCAAGATGCGGGCCTCATCGTGTTGACCGCTTTTGTCTCCCCGTACCGGGCCGATCGCGACGCCGTACGGGCGCTGCACCCCGATGGTGCCTTCTGCGAAGTCTTTGTCGATACGCCCCTCGAGGTGTGCGAAGCACGAGACGTCAAAGGCCTCTATGCAAAGGCGCGTGCGGGCGAGATTCCGGAGTTCACCGGAATCAGTGCACCGTACGAACCGCCAGAGGAGCCGGAGATCCGCGTCGACACGTCTCGGCCGCTGGAGACTTGTGTTGCCGACATCCTCGACACGTTGGGTGTTGGTACTTCCTAGGCGGATGCCGGTTGCAGTCGCGCCGAACTACCGTCGGGCGAGATGTCCATCGCCGATGCAACCCGTGACCAGGTCATCGTCGCGGCCGGCGTCGTCAAGCACTTCGGCCTGACCCAGGTCTTGACGGGCATCACGGTGGGCTTTCCGGCGGGCATCACCGGCCTGCTGGGTTCCAACGGGGCCGGCAAAACGACCTTCCTCTCGCTCGTGCTTGGCGTGGAGCGACGCGATGGCGGCTCGCTCCAGGTGCTCGGTCATGATCCGAGCGAGGCGGGACCCGAGGTTCGCGCCCGGATCGGGTACTCGCCCGAGCATCATCACCTGCCCGACGACGTTCAGGCCGCCGACTTCGTCCGCCACCTGGCGCAACTCCACGGGTTGCCTGCTGCTGCGAGCACGGAACGAGCGAGCGATGCGCTTTGGCTCGTCGGGCTCGGCGAGGAACGGTTTCGTCCGATCGGCACGATGTCGACCGGCCAACGCCAACGCGTCAAGCTTGCCGCAGCAGTTGCCCACGACCCATCCCTGGTGCTGCTCGACGAACCCACCGATGGTCTCGATCCGGTGCAGCGCGACTCGATGCTCGAGCTCATTCGTCGGATCGGTTCTGACTACGGCATCAGCATCGTGATGTCATCACATTTGCTCGAAGAAGTCGAACGCATCTGCGATCACGTGGTCATCATTGCCGATGGCACGGTTCGACGCGCCGGAGATCTTGCTGATCTGCGTGGTGGAGGTTCCGGTGTCACCGTCGAGCTCGATGACGGACACGAGACGGTTGCTGCGCGCCTGCGCACAGCCAACCTGGCCGTCGAGCGTCAAGGCTCTCGTCTGATCGTCGATGTCGCGGGCGGGTTTGCACCCGACGAAGGTCGGGTTCGAGATTGTGTTCGCGACGCAGTCGCCGAGGCTGGGGTGGGACTTCGGCTCATGACACCTCGGACTCTCACGCTCGAAGACGTCTTCCTCCAAGAAGGCGAGTCGCCATGACCGATACCCAGATCCACGACCTCGGCTACCGCTCCTACACCGGTGAGCGAGCTGGTGTCTCCGGTGCCGTGCGGAGCCTGGTCGTGCACACGATGCGTCGGTCGCTGGGACTGAAGCGGCCGGCTCGACACAAGATCGCCCCGGCCCTCGCCCTCGTCATTGCCTACGCACCCGCGGTTGCCATGACCGGCTTTGCCGCTTTTCTGCGGGCCGATTTCGTCGCCGACCTGCTTGGCTACGGCGAGTACTTCGCCATCACGGGGTTGGCCCTGTTGTTGTTCGCCGCGGTAGTCGCGCCGGGCGTCATGACGACCGACCGGACAAACGGCATGCTCGCGCTGTACTTGGCGTCGCCCCTGACCCGGACCACCTATGTGTTCGCGCGCGGTGTCGGGATCTTCTTGGTCATGTTGATCGTCGCGGTCGGCCCGATCGCCGTCTTGATCCTGGGCTACACATTCGCTGGCATCGGGCCCGGCGGCTTCTTCGAAGTCCTCGAGATTCTGGGTCGTGCGTGTTTCGCCGGGGTGTTGTCGGCGGCGCTCTACACCGGCGTCGCGATGTTTCTCGCGTCGATCCCGCGACGGTGGGGCATCGCCAGCGTGAGCATCGCTGCGTTCTTCATCATCACCGCCATCGTCACGGTGGGGCTCACCGAATCGATCGAGGTGAGCGATTGGGTCGCGCTTGGTTCACCAGACGAAGTCATGGGCGAAGCCGCCGAGAGAATCATGAACGACCCGGCGTTCACGATCCCGGCACTCGACCGCCTGCCGGGGTCTGCATTGATCGCGACGGCCGCTGCCTATGGGGTCGTGGCACTTGCAGCCACGTGGTGGCGCTACCAACGGATCCGGGTCGAGCGATGACCGCTCCCGCACCACCGCCACCGGCCGGTAGCCGACTCGACGTCGAGCGCGCCGTCCCTGTGCCACCCCCAGCCGATGCCCTCGTGGTCGTCGATCGCGTATCGAAGTGGTTCGGCGACTTG
>CALLPT010000087.1 GCA_938015575.1 uncultured Acidimicrobiales bacterium | reverse complement strand
GGCGCTGGTGAGTACACCGCTGATGACCTGGCCCAGAACCAGGCCGATTGGGTTCCGGCCGTTCGCCTCGACGCGTGGGGCCATGGCCTGTGGACCGCACCGCCGAACTCGCAGGGGTACCTGAGTCTGGCGGGGGCCGGCATCGCGGCCGGTCTCGACCTGCCAGACGATCCTGAGGATCCACTGTTCGCGCACTACTTGATCGAGGCGTCACGGGCCGCAGGCTTCGATCGACCCGACGTCTTGCACGAACATGCCGATCCGGCCGTGCTTCTCGACCCCACGATGCTGGCCGATCGCCGCGCCCGCATCCAGCCCGACCGGGCCGTCGACTGGGGCGACAGCTACGCCGGAGGCGGCACGATGTACATGTGCGTGGTCGATCGCGATGGCATGGGTGTTTCCCTCATCCAGTCCAACGCGGCCGGTTTCGGCTGTCACGTGATGGTTGGCGACACCGGAATTTTTCTCCACAATCGCGGCATCGGCTTCAACCTGATCGAAGGCCACCCGGCCGAATATGGGCCGGGCCGCCGCCCACCACACACGTTGTCGCCGGCACTGATCACGAACGCCGACGGCGGACTCCGGTCCGTTCTCGGCACGATGGGCGGCGACGCGCAACCCCAGGTGGTGTTGCAGATGATGGCCAGAATGCTCCACGCTGGCGAACGTCCCGGCACGGTGTTGAGTGCGCCGCGGTTCGCCCTGGCATCGCCCGACCCGAAGACCGGATTCGATACCTGGTCAGCGAGCGGCAACGTGCGCGTTCGTCTGGAGCCTCACGGCGACGGGTGGGAAGGAGCGCTTCGTGCTCGCGGCCATAACGTCGAAATGGCGACCGTCGCGGAAATGTCGGGCTTCGGACACGCACATCTGATCGAAGTCACGCCGAGCGGATCCCTCGCCGGTGCCGCAGATCCTCGGGCGTACGCGTCGGCAGCGGTCGGCCGCTGACGCCACAATCGAGGGCTGCTAGTCCCAGGTTGTCGCAGCCAGGAGCGGGGCCAGCGCCTGCTCGAGCCATTCGAACGAGGAGCGATGCGCGATGAGCGCGTCGATCGATCCTTCGAATCGGATGTCACCGAGCAGAAACGCCTGGTGTGCGTCGGCCGTGCCTTGGGCGATGTCCCGAGCCGTCTCGAACGATTGGCTGAACACGACGTCTGCCCCATCGGCAGCCGCGTCGACACCGACGATGGCGCTCTCCGAGCCGAGGGTCGTGCGCCAACAGATGGTCGTCGTGCCGCGGTCCACGCGTTGATCGACAATCAGAGGGCCTGACGGCGCCGGCGAGGCGTTTCGGACTGCCTGGTCGGCAGCTTCTAGCCATTCTGCGGAGAGGTAGCGCACGTTTGAAGCGTATCGGCGGCCGCGAAGTCGTCTAGGAAGATCTACCCATCAACGTGAGACATGGGCCTCAACTACCATTGGGGTATCCCACGACCGGTGCTGACTTATGCGTGACTTTCTTCGTTCCTTTGCCGCGACGCGGGCGAGCCGCGCCGTGCTGGTGGCCGTGCTGCTGGCGCCACTTTTCGTACTCGCGCCTGCGTCGCGGCCGGCTGCGGCCCAAGATCCGGTCCTTCAAACCCTCGAGGTCTGGGGCCTCGACTCTGGCATTGTTCCCAACCCCAAAGACTGGCGCTATCGCCAAAGCACCGCGGTTGATGACCTCGGTTCGGCCTCGGCGGCCGACCCAGGGCTCGACGATTCGACCTGGGCCACCCAGACATTGCGCTGGCGCGAGATCGTCGGCTCGAACAACGCCAATCACTTCCGCAAGGACTTCGACCTCGCCGCGATCGGCATCGAGCCGTTTCAAGTGGTCGGCATCCGCGTTCGTCTGCAGTATGACGACACCGCGGTCATGTACCTGAACGGCACCGAGGTCTACCGCTCGATTCGCGGCAACCTCGATCCCGACTATCTCTCGTACCCGCTCGGCACGGACATCCCGCACAATGTCGATGTCCCGTGGGGCGGCGCCGAGCTGGACTATGTCAACATTCCCGATCCGGGCATGGTGAACACGTGCGAGCTCCCCGACGAGGCCTGTTCCGCCAGCCCGTATGGCGATGCCCATCCGCCCGCTGTCCCGGCCAGCCTCTTGGTCGAAGGCGTGAACACGTGGGCCGTCACCACGTGGAACAACAGCGCCGGCGGTAGCGGCGACTCCCAGCTCGACCACGTCTTCGAGCTGCTGATCGACGAGTCCGCGCTTCCGCCCGCCAAGGTGTTCATCAACGAGACGATGGCTTCGAACGCCGGCACATACGAGGTCGAGCTCGACGGTGACCCAACGCCAGAGACCCCCGATTGGATCGAGCTGCGCAACAGCGATCCTGACGATCCCCAAGACATCGGCGGATGGACGATTTCGGACAGCTCGGCGTCGTGGACCATTCCGGCTGGCACGATCGTGCCCGCCGGTGGCTACCTGATCCTGGCGGCGAACGACGGCAACGATCCGACAACTTCGCCGATGCAGACGAACTTCAAGCTCGGCAGCGGTGGCGACTCGGTGCGGCTGACGACCAGCGACGGTGTGCTGGCAAACGAGTTCGCGTGGACCGACCAGTTCACCGACAACTCGTTTGGGCTTGTCGCGAACGAGGGAGAGGCCACCTATCTGTCCGCTCCAACGCCAGGCGCCTCGAACGATGTTCCGGCGCTCAGCGCCGCGCCTCCGATCCTGCGATTGTTCCGAGACCGGATGTACAACCCGGGCGAGGTTGTCGACCTCCAGATCGATGCATTCGATCCTGATGGCGATGCGCTCACCTATTCCATCTCGCCGCTGCCAACGGGCGTCATGCTCGACGCGACGACTGGCTTGCTGTCCGGCACGGCCGACTTCACTGGCGAGGTCGTCACTCGGATCACGGTGACGGACAACGACGGTGACGCTGACTTCCAAGATCTCACGTGGACCTCGGTCGGCGCACCCGCCGTTGCGGCGTCGCCCATCGTGCTCAACGAATACAACGGCGTGCCCGCGACCGGTGAACTCAACAATGGATCGCTCATCGGTAACGGCGGCGACTGGTTCGAGTTCCTCGTCGTCGAGGACAATGTCGACCTGCGCGGCTACACGATCGAGTTCCGCCAACGAGATGCCGACAATGACCTGTTGCGAGATCAGGTCTTCTTGACCTTTGCGGATCGGACCGAATTGGCACGTGTGCCGGCCGGGACTCTCATCACCATCGCCGAGGACTTCGGACCCGACGATCTGAGCTTCGATGCGGTCGACGACTGGTCGATCATCCTGCAGGTCGATCCCCAAGGTGCGGGGGCGTTCTTTACGCCGCCGGCGTTTGTGGGAGCGTTCAATTCGACTCGCCGGGATCAGACGGTGCTCATCCGCAACGCGGCGGGTGACTTGGTCACGCCGCTCGCCGGTGAGACCGATGGTTGGGATGCAGTTGCCGGTGGCGTGAGCGGCGGCGAGGTCATGAATCTCTGCCGCGATTTGGCCCAAGGCGACACCGTCGAACCGACACTCGACTACAAGGACAACGGATCGACGAGCACGGCAGGCCAATCCAACGTGTGCGTATTCCCCGATCCGTTGAACCCGGCGGTCCTCCTCACCGAGGCCCAGGATCTGGGTCCGCTACGAGCGTCGGCCAATCTCGGCGCCGGCAGCGGCGATGTCAACTGCGACCTGGTCTCGAACGTCGTCGATGCGTTACTGATTGCCCAATACGAAGTTGGTAATGCGTCTGACACTGGACCGTGTCTGCTCGATGGCGGGGGACCTGGTCGCGAGGTTGCTGTCGTCGCTGGCGACTTCAATGGCGATGGCCTCGTGAACATCGTGGATGCGTTGGTGATCACGCGGTGCGAAGTTGGCTTGCCCACGCCGTTCTGCCCCTAAATCTGGGTAGTTTGACCCGGTCGCTGATGGCACGTGCGCCAACGCTGTCGTGTATCATTTGCCGTTGCGCCCACGCTCTGCACAGCAAAGGTTTGGTTCTTTCGTGCGCCTCCGCGACCAACGACGACGCCTGATGCGTCTCATTGCCTGGCTCTTCATTGCGCTCGGCATGTTGGTTGGATCGCTCGCGGTCGCAGCAACGCCTGCAGCTGGACAAGGTTCCGACACGGTCACGGTGTCGACCGAGACGTATCTGCTGCCTGATCTCAACGGTTCGCAGGTCGTTGAAATCACCCTCGATATTGGCGATACGCCAGTGGGTGCGATCACCCTTTCGCTCACCTATGACGACGCGCTGATCACGCCACAACTGAATGCATCAGACGAACCTGTCTGCACTATTGGCGCGGGCGCAGCGGGTTCGTGTGGGCCTCCCAATCCGACAAACGTCATCGAAGCGTCGCTGCTGAACTTCTCGCCCGGCTGGCCAGCCGGCTCCTCGGTCGTCATTGTTTCATTCACCTTTGATGCGCTCGGCATCGAGGGCACGTCTCCGCTCACGCTGGGCGTCGAGACCATCGCGAGTACATCGGGCTTGCCTCTGCCGTTCGTTGTCGAGTCGGGATCGCTGCAGATCGCTGCACCGACGCCCACGCCGACACCAACACCGACGCCCACGCCCACGCTCACCCCGACGCCGACGCTCACACCGACACCCACCCCAACGGTGACACCGACGTTGACGCCGACACCAACACCAACGCCCACGCCGACCCTGACACCCACGCCGGTACCACCGACGCCAACGCCGACCGCCACGCCGATTCCGCCGACGGCCACCCCAACGCCGACCGCAACTGCGACCCCGACGGCCACGCCGATTCCGCCGACGGCCACGCCGACACCGACGCCGATTCCGCCGACGGCCACCCCAACCCCGACGGCCACGCCGATTCCGCCGACGGCCACGCCCACACCGGTAGGACCAACAGCCACCCCAACGCCGCTACCACCGACGGCGACGCCGGTTCCGCCGACGGCTACCCCGACGCCAGTTCCGCCGACGGCGACGCCGGTTCCGCCAACGGCTACCCCGACGCCAGTTCCGCCGACGGCGACGCCGGTTCCGCCAACGGCTACCCCGACGCCAGTTCCGCCGACCGCGACGCCAGTTCCGCCGACGGCACCACCAGTGG
>CALLPT010000086.1 GCA_938015575.1 uncultured Acidimicrobiales bacterium | reverse complement strand
AAGATGCCCTCATTGAACGGGGTGAAGTCGTCACCATTGAGCGCGGCGGCAATGCCCAGCAAGTCAGGGTGGCCATAGAGGCGGAGGTGGGCGTCGCTGAACTGCAGGGTGCCTTGCAGCACGTAGACGACTTCGTCGGGGGCGTCGTCGGCGGGTGTTGGCTCGGTCATCTTCACCGGGTGGCGGCCGTGCGATGCGCTCGTGCCGCCGACGGGGTCGGCCAGCGTGCGACCCCAGACGACTGTCCGTGCCTCGAGATCCGATCCGAGTGCCGGGTTGCCGTTCGCGTCGACCGTCGACTTGCGGTGCGTGGGTAGGCGACGCTTTATCTCGTCGAGATCGTCGGCCAAGTCGGCGAGTTCGTCGGGCCCGACCAAGCCCTCGAACACGTAGAAGCCGGTCCGCCAATACGCCTCGACGATGTCGGGGTGCAATGCACTCTCGCCAACGAAACGCACCGGGCCGCGATTGCCGAGCGTCATCGCTCGCTCACGGCCCTCGGCGCAGTACTGCTCGAACTCGTTCATCTCGGTCACCCTTCACCCAGTCAGGGGGCGTGACTCGATCATGCGCCGTCGCAGGGCGTTCGCGCAAGACGGCGTCGGTCCAAAACGGCGAATCGGCCGCCCGTGGGCGGCCGATTCGGTCGAGTGTGCGTAACAGGTGGCAGACACCGTTACGGGTGGATCAGTAGATCTCGATGAGTCCGGCTGCGCCTTGACCGCCACCGACACACATGGTGACGACGCCGAGCTTGGCGCCGCGGCGCTTGCCCTCTTGGAGGAGGTGGCCGGCACAGCGGGTGCCCGTCATGCCGAATGGGTGGCCGATCGAGATCGAGCCGCCGTTGACGTTGTACTTCTCGGGGTCGATGCCGAGCTTGTCACGGCTGTAGAGGCACTGGCTGGCGAACGCCTCGTTGAGCTCCCAGATGTCGATGTCGTCGACGGTGAGACCGTGACGCTCGAGCAGCTTCGGCACGGCGTAGATCGGACCGATACCCATCTCGTCAGGCTCGCAACCGGCGACGGCCCAACCCTTGAACGCGCCCAGTGGCTCGATGCCAGCGGCCGCGGCGGCTTCGTCGCTCATCATCACGACGGCGGCAGCGCCATCGCTGAGCTGCGACGCGTTACCGGCAGTGATGTAGTTGCCTTCGCCGCGAACCGGAGCCAGCTTGGCCAAGCCTTCGATCGTGGTGCTGGGACGGTTGCATTCGTCCTTGTCGACCACGTAGTCCACGATGGATTCTTCGCCGGTCTCCTTGTTGACCAGACGCATCTTCGTGTTCATCGGCACGATCTCGTCGGCGTAGAGCTCCATCTCTTGCGCACGGGCGGTGCGCATCTGGGACTCGAGGCTGTACTCGTCTTGGTACTCGCGGCTGATGTTGTACCGCTCGGCGACGATGTCGGCCGTCTCGATCATGGCCATGTAGACGGCCGGGTGGTTCTCGGTGAGCTGCGGGTCCATGTTGACCTCGCCGCCCATGCCGGGGCTTGGAATCGAGATCGACTCGACACCGGCAGCTACGACGGTGTCGACCATGTCGTTCTTGATGTGGTTCGCAGCGATCGCGATCGAGTTCAGACCCGACGAGCAGTGGCGCTGAATCGTGGAGCCCGGAACTTCGACCGGCAGACCGGCGAGGAGGCCCGAGAGGCGTCCGAGGTTGCCGGACCCGTGTTGGCCGTTGCCGAGCACCACGTCGTCGACCGAACCGGGCTCAACGCCGGCCTTGTCGACGGCGTGCTTGATGGCGTGCGCTGCCATGGACATGGCGGGCGTGATGTTGAAACCGCCGCGGCCGGCCTTGGCCAGACCCGTGCGGGCGTAAGAAACGAATACTGCTTCGCGCATGTGCGATGACTCCAGTAAATGGGGGTGGATTGCCCCCCACGCTAGGGCCCGGGGCCGCCAGTAACGAATTCGCGTCCGCGACGATGGCGACAATTGGCATGTCGCTGCCGCAAATGCGATCGTGGGCCATGATCGAAGCTGACCTTTTGCAGCAACTACGCGAGCTCGACACGCCAACCGTGTGCAACGCGCTCGAAGTGGTCGCCCCGGAGCGCCGGGGCCACGGCTACTCGACGACACCGTTCTTTTGCCCGCGGCCCAATCTTGAACCGATCGTCGGATTTGCCCGCACTGCGACGATCCGGGCGATGGCGATGCCTGACACTGACCCGGCCGAGGCTGCGCGCCACCGGGTCGCCTATTACCGCCACATCGCCGAAGGTCCAGCACCGAGCATCACCGTGATCGAAGATGTCGACGATCATCCCGGCTATGGCGCCTGGTGGGGCGAGGTCAACACCAATGTGCACCAGGGGCTCGGGTCGCTCGGCGTGATCACCAATGGCAGCATTCGCGACATCGATGATTCGGCCGAAGGATTTCAGCTACTGGCCGGCATGCCCGGACCATCGCATGCGTGGGTGCGGGTCGAATCGATCGGCGAACCGGTGACCGTGCATGGCATGGCCGTATCGACCGGCGACCTGGTGCACGCGGATCGACATGGCGCCGTCGTCATCCCACTCGAGGTCGCGGCCCAGATTCCGCAAGCGGCCGCCGACATCGCGGCCCGCGAGCAGGTCCTGATCAGCGCCAGCCGCGAGCCTGGCTTCTCCGCCGATCGCATCGCCGAGATCCTTGGGGTCAGCGAGGGTCACTAGCCGCGACGGTCGCGAGCCGCGCAAGGAGCACGGATTGGTCGCGGCTGATCTAGCCCTGCGGGTGAACCTCGCGGATCAGGCCCTCTTGGGCGATCGTCGCAATGTGCTCGCCCGCAGCGTTGAACACGGCGCCGGTCGCCAGACCGCGAGTGCGCAGAATGCCGTGGCCGGCGGTGTCGAAGAGCATCCAATCATCGGCCCGAGCGGGACGATGGAACCACATGGCGTGGTCCAAGCTGGCGCTCATGTAGAAGTCGTGCCAGTCCTCGAGGTCATCAGGCATCCCTTTGGGGTGCGAGGTCGCAACCGCGTCCATCGCATTGCTGTCGCTCAAATACGCGAGTGCGCAGGCCTGTTTCCGTTGGTCATCGCCGAGGTCGGCTGGGAAACGAACCCAGACGAGCGAACGCGGCTGGCCTTCGAGGGCGACGTCGATGCGATCCACCCCCGAGCCCTCGCGGTACGCGGCTTCATCGGACGGTGGGGGAGCGTCGATCGGGAACGTCGCCGTTTGGGTTTCGACACCGTCCTCGTGGGCCTGAAACGAGCACGACAGGTTGAAGATCGCGCCGCTGCTCTGGCGGGCAATGACCCGCCGAGTGGTGAACGATCGTCCGTTGCGAATCCGATCGACTTCGTAGCGCACTGGTTCGTCCGGGTTGCCGCCCAGGATGAAGTAGCTGTGCATCGAATGCAGGTGATGGGCCTCGTTGACCGTTTGGGTAGCCGCCCACAGGGCCTGCGCGATGACAAGTCCGCCGTAGATCCGCCCCCACGGGTAGGCGGGGCTCTCGCCGACCCAAACATCGGGGCCGTGGGACTGGATATCGAACACGCCGCTGACGTCGGCGGGGACCCGCTCATTGGACATGGTCATGCACCGTACCGATCTCGCCGGTGCGGTCGGAGACGGCGCAGGAATTCGTCCCATTGTGCCGATGGGGTTTGCGGCCGTCAGGGGTGCTGCCGGGGTAAGCGGAAGGCACCCCTGACGAGTTAGGCCGCGGCCTCACGGGCATGGGAGGCGGTTGCAAGTATCGCTTGCAACCGGCGAGTGGTCAAGCTCGGCCGGGGTGACAAGTTGCACTCCGTGAACCACGCGGCGTGGCGAAATTGCAGGCCTTCTGGTGGCGCTTTGGAGCGACGATGAGCAACCGCGCAATCGCCACAGGCATCGCTGGTATCTTGCGCGTTTGTGGAAACGCCCAAGACGCGCCGCAGCCGATCGGAGCTTCGCGATCTTGTCGTCGCTGCTGGCCGAGAGGTCCTGAGCGAGATAGAACCCACACTTGGTTACGAGCAACTCAACTACGCCCGTGTGTTCGACCACCTCGAGGCGACCCAGGGCGTGCGCGTGACCCACGCATCGGTCCACGACCGAATCTGGCCGAGCCAACAGGCGTTCCAATTCGACGTCTTGCGAGCCAGCCTCGACGGGCTGCGCGAAGAAGCGTGGGGAACCTTTGCAGAACCCATGGCAGCGACGGCGCGCGCCGCTGATCTGACGACGCCCGACGGGCGCCGCGATGCGGCTCGGTCGCTGATGCGGCTCAGCCAGAACGCCAACTGGGACGCGGTCACACTGTCGGAACGAAGCCAGGTCCGCGCCTATCAGATGCTGCACTTCAGCCTTGCGCCGTTCGATCAAGAGAAGCTCTCGAGCGAACGGGCCGAGCTGTACCAGTTCATGTCGGACCTTCGCGAGACGACCATGCGGCGATACATCTCGCTGATGAAAGGTTTGGCGAAGTTCTGTGGGCTTCGCCCGGTGCCGGCCCTCGGCGACCCCGAAGAAGCGGTGGTCGAGATTGCTCGCGCTGCTCACCTGATGGCCATTGGCTTCATGATCGATCACATGGCGCCGCCCGACGAGATGCGTCACCTGCCGACGGGCCCCGGTGGAGCGATCGAGGAATGGCGGCCGGTGAGCTTGGCGATCTGGAACTATCTGCGCGGGGTCTTCGAACTCGACGGCGACGATGTGTCGCCCGACCAGCGTCATCTCTGACCAGCGCCATCTCTGAGCAGCGTCATCTCTGCAGGATCGGCGGGGGCTGAAAACGCCGACCGGGCCCCCGACATCATCGTCGGAGGCCCACTCGGAGGGGAACGTTGCCGCAGCCGCCTCGACGCTGCGCCTTGGAGGGTTACGGTCAGTCGAGGGTGATGAGCTCGCCGCCGTTGCGGCTCCGCACGGTGCTCTCGTCGAGGTCCCAGCCGTAGGCGGCGGTGCCGTGCTCGCTGAGGTCAAGGCCACCGATTTCCTCTTCGAGCGAGACACGGAGCAACCCCGCAGCCTTGAGCGACCCGAAGAGCACCAGGCTGGCAGCGCCTACAAAGGCGGCAATGGCGAGGCCGCCCACGATCTGGTCGAGCAGCAAGCCAGCACCGCCGCCAGCGAACAGGCCGTCGACCGCGCCGTTGGTGCCAGCCGTGGTGGCGAAGAGGCCCGTGGCAACCAGGCCCCAGAAGCCACACAGGCCATGGACCGAGAATGCACCGACCGGGTCGTCGATGCCGATCTTCTCAATGAACAGGACCGAGAAGGTCACGAGCACGCCGGCGATGGCGCCGGTGAGCAGGGTGCCGATCACATTCATGTCGCCGATGCCGGAACAGATGGCAACGAGGCCTGCGAGCATGCCGTTGCCGGCCATGGATAGGTCAGGCTTGCCCAGGACCGCCCAACTCGTGAGCATTGCGGCGGCCGCACCCGAAGTTCCGGCGAATGCGGTGAGAGCGGCGATGACCGGCACGGCGAGGTCCGCTGCCAGCTCAGAGCCAGGATTGAATCCGAACCAGCCGATGAACAGGATCATGACACCGAGGACGGCGAGCGGCATGCTGTGACCGGGAATGGCCCGAGGTGTGCCATCAGGTGCGTATTTGCCGGCGCGAGGACCAATCACCCACGCCGCGACCAGTGCGGCGATGCCGCCGACCATGTGCACCAGACCGCTGCCGGCGAAGTCGACGAAGCCCATCTCGGACAGCCAACCGCCACCCCAGCCCCACGAGACGACGACCGGGTACATCAGGCCGGTGATGATGATCGAATAGATGATGTAGGCCTTGAACTGGGTGCGCTCGGCGACAGCGCCCGACACGATGGTGGCCGCGGCTGCGGCAAACGCAGCTTGGAACAAGAAGTCAACCGAGGGCACTAAACCCTCGACCGCGTCGATTGTCATGAATCCGTCGACGCCGAACCCGGCGCTTCCCAACCAGCCGTTGAAATCGCCCGGATACGCAATCGCAAAGCCGACAGCGCCGAACACCAGAATGCCGACCGAGGCATCCATCAGGTTCTTCATCATGATGTTGGCGGCGTTCTTCGATTGGGTGAACCCAGCCTCGACCAAGGCGAACCCTGCCTGCATGAACAACACCAGCACCGCGGCGATGAAGATGAAGATGTTGTCGAGTACGACCTGCGTCGCCGGCGCGGCGGTGTCTTGTGCCGACGCGGGAAGGGCGAGCAGCACGATGAGTGCCGCCGCTGTCACCGCAGCCGATGCGAGTTTTCTGACCATGGGTTGCTCCAATTCGGGGATTCGGGGTCCGGCCGATGCGGGCCTGGAGGCAAGCTAGAAAGGCGGTGTTTCGCTGCTATGTCTCGCCCGTTGCGTCGTCGTGACCATCACGTTTCGTTCAGATGAGACGCGTATTTCGAGCGTGTTTCGATCACTCGCTGTCACACCCCGACATGAGACCCGGGACGGTTTGTCCAGGTACGGTCGAGGCATGACCGTCGCTTTGATAACTGGTGCCAACTCTGGAATCGGCCGTGGGGCCGCTGTTGACCTCGCGGCTCGGGGCTGGACGGTGTACGGGTCGATGCGGAGCTTGGACAAGGGCGAGAAGCTCGCTGCGCTGGCCGAAGCAGCTGGCGTGACGGTGCATCCGGTCGTGTGCGACGTGACCGACACCGAATCGGTGAATCGCGCCGTCGCCGAAGTGATTGCCGACGCCGGTCGGATCGACGTGCTGGTGAACAATGCCGGCATTGGCGGCAATGGCGTTCTCGAAGAAACGACGATCGACGAGTATGCGGCCGTGATGGACGTCAACCTCCACGGCATCATCCGCTGCTGTCAGGCCGTCTTGCCCCACATGCGCGCCCAGCAAAGCGGCTGCATCTTGAATGTCTCGTCGATCGCCGGCGTGATCGCCGCGATCGCGCAGAGTCCGTACGTCGCCTCGAAATGGGCGGTCGAGGGCTTGACCGAAGGACTCGCGCAAGAGGTCGCCGCGCATGGAATCCGCGTCGCGTTGATCGAGCCCGGCATCGTGAAGACGGCGATCATGGCCAAGAACACGGCCGCTCCGAATGCCACCGGCGCCTATGACAGGGCCTATCAGCGCATGTTCGCCTTCTATGCCGCTGGCTTGACGACACCGGGCCAACCCGGCGAGGTCAGCGAGGTCATCTACCAAGCGGCGACGACCGACGAACCGCAACTGCGTTGGACCTGTGGCTGGGGCGGCGAGGAACTGGTCGCCGGTCGGGCGGCCATGACCGACACCGACTGGGTCGAGCTCGGCGCGATCGAAGACGATGCCGCCTACGCCGCTCGCTTCCAGGAGCTGTTCGGTCTCGACATCTCGCCGCGAGGCTGATCTCTTGGTGAGAATTCGGCCGCCGATGGGATTCGGTGGGCGCACGACGAACTTGCGCACGGGTCTGGCGTTGGGCGCGCTCGCGTTCGCGGCTGCGTGCTCGAGCGCGTCTCCCGACGTCACGCCAGCCACGGCGGCTACGGCGGTGGTCGAAGAGTCAGTGGACAGCAGCGGGGCACCAGCGCAGCCAGCACCCGACAATGAGCTGTCAACGACGCCGTCCGACAGCGAAGATCCCACCGACGCCGACGATGCCCAAGGCACCAATGGCGAGAGCGTCAGCCGGTTCAACGCCATCAAGGTTGGCGACTGCTGGAACGATGAGCTCGATGCGGCCGGCGTGGCGACAACGATCGTGGTGCCGTGCGACGGCCGCCATATGCACGAGACGATCGCCCGGTCCGTTGCACCGTGGGGCCCCGACGAGCTCTACCCAGGCCAGACCGAGCTGACCCGCCGCCTGGTCGACGATCTGTGCACCCCAGCGACCGTCGAGTTCGCCGGGGCGACGACCGAGACACTGCCCATCCGCACCTGGCTCTGGTATCCGTCGGTCGAAGAGTGGAACGCCGGTGATCGCACCGTCGTGTGCACGGTCGGTGCTTCGGCCGACGGCCTCGAACCGTCCTTCAAGGTCGGCACTGCGGCAGGCGCCGGACTCGTTACCGACGATGCCGTCGTGGCTCGCGGGGTCGTCGATGGTGCAAGCGATCTCTACCTCACCCGTCAGCGCGACATCCTGTACCGAATAACGTCAGGGAGCCACGAAGTCGCGCTCGCGCCACCGCAGGTCTTGGAGACGGGCCTGCTCTTCAGCGGATCGTTGGCGGTCGATGGTGCCGAGCAGGCCTCGGTGCCTTGGCTGGTCGACTACACGGATCCGACAAGGATCTCGTCGATCAACATCGGCGAGCTCGCAGGCTGGGAGGTCAGCGACGCGCAGTTGGTGGTGGGCGCCTCGGCGACCGTGTTCGCGGCTCGGTCCTCTGAGGACGATGACTGGGACATCTATCTGTCTGCCGAGGGCGAAGCCCCTACGCCGCTCACCAACAACCCGGGTGACGATCGCTGGCCGCGCGTGCTTCCCGATGAATCGGGCGTGGTCTACAACGCCGATGGGCAGCTCTGGGTCATGGCGCTCGATGGCCGGGGATCACGCCAAATCACCGACGACCCAGCTCAATCCGACTTTGAGCCGAGCATCGCTCCCGACGGAAGCCGGATCGCGTTCACGAGTGGACGCTCCGGCAACGAGGACATCTGGGTCGTGAATCTCGACGGCACGGGTCTTCGGAACCTGACGGAACATCCATCGACCGACGCGTGGCCGTTCTGGTCACTCGACGGTGAACGCATCTATTGGCAAACCGACCGTCTTGGTGCTTCGTCGCACCTGATGGTCATGACGTCGAGCGGAGGCGATGCCTCGTACTACTCAATGGAGCTGCTGACCCAAGGTGCCGTTGTCTCCCAGGCGACAGCCGGCTTGCTCCAAGAACGCTCGCTACCCCTCGATGGCCGTGAACGGCTGCCCGGTGAGGGCAACTTCAACCAGATCCAAGGCGAGCCCGGCGAGCTCGGCGAGTTCGAGCACTCGTCGGGTCGGGTCATGGTCGGCCTGCCCGCCGGCTGGGAAGTCGTCGAGATCGACACCGGCCGTGCTGCCCAGTTCATCGCGGCCGAGCGGATCGACACGTTCAGCGAGACGTGGGCGATCGACGGTGTCATGATCTCGCTGATCGACGACAACGAGGCGGTGTGGCGATCCGCGATTGCATCGGCCGACGCGAACCGCTGTGACGAAGACGCTCGAGACACGTCGCCGGCGCCGGCACCAAACGGTGATCAGCTCGAGATCACGACCATCGAGTTCACGTGTGGCGAAGCGGCCGCTTGGATCGTCGCCGTTCGGAACACCACGACCGAAACCGGCCTCTTGCTCGAAGCCCAGTTCGATCTGGATCCGAATCGCGAAGCCGACGAGGCCTGGATCATCGAGGTGTCGCAGAGCATCGTCTGGGGCTGAGCGCCGGCGCGCCCGCCTGGCTTCTCAGGACCACACGATGCGACTAAACGTCAGCGTGGAGCAGTAGTAGACGTCGCGGTCGCCGCCTGCGGTCAAGAACATCCCATTCGCGATCCGGCTCCCGCTCGCAACCCGGTCGATGAGTTCGCCGGTGGCGAGATCGATGACGATGACATCGTCCGAGCCGTCGTCGGTGAAGTCGTTGATGACAAGTTCGCCCGACTCGGGGAACACAACCGGTTGCATCGATGGTCGGGCGTCGAGCTGCCAGCGGACATCCAGGCCGTTGGTCGTGTCGATGCCGGCGAGCCCGCCGTTGATCGAATCCCAGGCGACCGCAATGCCGTGTTCGGGGACATGGACCGGGGGAGCGATGATCCCACCGCCGGGGGTGCCGAAGGGTTCGATGGTGTCGACCTTGGTCGGGTCCTCGAGGTCGATGCGCACCAGGCGTTGGGCCCCTTCCCAGGGCGCGTCGCGTCGCCACGACATGGCTCGTCCGGGCGGTGCCTGGTAGCGGCCGTTCGGTTCGGTGTGATGGATCATCCGGACGGACTCGATGTCGCCGCAGTCCATGACCCACGCATACCCATCGCTGATGCAGGAGTCCCAGGCCAGGCCCCATCGGTCGTTGGCTTGGCGGTAGCGGGGCTGCCATTGGTCGATCGAGGTTCCGGTCGCGTCGACCCGCAGCCGCCAGAGATGCTCGGTGCCGGGCACGTACACGAGGTCTGCGTCGACCGTGGTGTCTGCGGCGATGCGCCCCATCGATCCTTCGGGCAAGGTAAGCGGTGCCTCGACGAGTTCGAGGGTGTCGGGATCGAGTCGACTGATCGTGGTGCCGCCTTGTCCTTCGAGGCGCAGGTCCTTGGTGATCAGCGAGCCGTCGGCCAGGGCGAGGAGACCGTTGTGTGCGCGATCGGCCGGAAGCTGTCGCTCGGCGACGACCGAGAGGTCGTCGGGGTCGAGGCGATGCAGGTAGCTCCCGTTCACTGAGTGAATGGAGCCGTTGGCATGGGCCAGGATCGCCCCGCACCAAACATGCTCGCCGCACGGGAGCTCCGGCGATTGAGCGAGCGGTTCGAGCGTGTCGGGATCGAAGCGCCATACCCAGCCGAAGGGTGGCGGGCCGCTGAACGCCGCCATGGTGCCACCCACGTACCACTGGCCCGGCTCGCGTTCGATCACCATCACGTTCCAACGGTCGTTGCGATTGACGGTCACGGTGGCGGTGCCCGAGCCGGCATCAAGACGACCCGGCGACGCTTTTTGGCGACGGTTGCCGCCGCACTCCACCGGCCAGGGCGATGGCCAGTAGCCGGGATGACGGTCTGTTCGATCAAGCAGCACCCTTCGAGCATCTCAGGCGCGCCGACCAGGCGAGCAATGCAGGCCCGTCGCCCGCGGGCCGGCGGCCATACTGGCGACATGAACAAGCTCGGTCGTGACGGCTCCCCACAGCGCATGGCGCTTGCCCAACTCCCGACACCACTCGAGTTCGCCGATCGTTTGACCGACGCGTGGGGCGGCCCGCGCGTCTGGATTAAACGCGATGACCTCACCGGCTTCGGTCTTTCTGGCAACAAGGTGCGCAAGCTCGAGTACCACGTTGCGGCGGCCAAGGCGGCGGGCTGTGACACGTTGGTGACCTGTGGCGCTGTGCAGTCCAATCACTGCCGGGCCACGGCGATCGTTGCCGCTCGCGCCGGGCTCAACGCATTGCTGCTTCTGCGCTCGTCTCGAGGGATGGCACCCGACGAGGTCGTCGGCAACCATTTCTTGCAGCGTCTGGCCGGTGCCGAGGTCCGCTTCGTCGATCGTGATGGCTGGAACCGACGCGCCGAGCTGATGGAAGCGATGGCCGACGAGTTGGCCGACGCTGGTCGCTCCGGATGGATCATGCCGGCGGGCGCTTCGGACCGACTGGGTGTTGCTTCGTTCGAGGCGGCGCTGTGGGAGCTCGACGACCAGGCCGACGCGGCCGGGCTCCGGTCCGACCGTGCCGTGACGGTCTGGCACGCCAGTTCGTCTGGGGGAACCACCGCGGGACTGGCGATGGGTGCCGCGAGCTCGGGGCGCGACTGGACGATCGTCGGGTCGAGCGTCGGCGAGACGCGGGCCGAGCTCCACGAAGTGGTCGATGAGCTGTTGGTCGAGTCCGGCTCAGCCGATGCTCCTTACGAGATTCTCGACGAGTACGTCGGTTTGGGCTACGGCAAGACGACCGACGAGGAACTCGCCGTGCAGGTGCAGGCGACACGACTGACTGGTCAGGTGTGGGACCCGACCTACACCGGCAAGGCGTTGTACGCCTTGAAACGCGAAATCGACGCGGGTCGTTTCGCCGCCGATGATCATGTTGTGTTCTGGCACACCGGTGGCGGATTCGCGGCGTTCGCCCACGACTACTCCGCGGTGCTCTGACCCGAGGGTTCGCCCGTTCGACTACATGAACGGCGGCGGCATCGGAGCGTGCTCCATCGCCGCATCTGTTTGGGCGCCTGGTCCACCCAGCATGGCTGCCTGGATGGGTGACACCGATGCCAGGAGTTCGTCGACCGCTGTGCGCAGATGCGTGTCGTCGACATGGGTCGCCGCGGCAAGCAACGAAGCGGTGACCGCGCGGCGAGCAACCTCTTTGATGAAGGCTCCGGTCGCGCCTTCGGTGCGATCGACCGCTTCGGCGAAATCGGAGATCGTCGTGTCGACGCCGCTGAAGTAGAGCGCAAACAACCGATCTCTCGCCGCCGCATCGGGCAGCCCGATTTCGACCGCGTGGTCGATGCGTCCGGGTCGAGCGGCGAGGGCCGGTTCGAGCAGGTCCACCCGGTTGGTGGTCAGCACGAAGATCACGTCGTCGGATTTGCCCAGACCGTCCATCTCATTGAGCAGCTGGAACAAGAGCCCGCCCCCTCCCATCGGGTGCATGGAACGCTCCGTCGCGATGAGGTCCACGTCTTCGATGACGAGCATCGATGGTGGCAGGCTTCGGGCGATCGCGGCGGCGTGGCCGAGGGCGCCCAGGCTGTTGCCCTGGAGCACGATGGTCGTTCGCTGCGGCATCGCGGCCAGAAGGTGGCTGATCGTGTGGGTCTTGCCCGTGCCTGGCGGCCCGTGCAACAACAGCCCGCGGGTCAGGTGCTGGCCGGCAGCGCGTAGTGCGTCGCCATGGTCAGCCATGTCGACGGTGTGGCGCTGAATCGACGACAGGACACCTGGCGGCAAGATGACCTCGTCTGCCAAGGTCGTAGGCCGAGGCAAGAAGTGGACGCCGAACTCGCCGTACTCAGAGAACGTGAAGCCCAGTACCTGGCCGCGGTAGACGTTGTGGTGGCGGCGCCGCTCGTCGAGGGCGCCGCGGACGCCGTCGGCGATCGCCGCAGTTGTGGCGAGCAGCTCAACACGCATGTCGCCCGGACCCGGACCGTGGCGCTCGCCGGGGTGCACGGCAATAGCGACCGGCGTGTTGTCGAAGTCGAAAAGCCAGATACCGGCCCGAACGCAGCCGAGCTCGCTGCCAACGCCGGCTGGGACCTCGTCGGTGACCGGTGGGGCTGGGTGCGATGGACCTCGGAACGTGTCACCGACGAGCGAGGCGACCGAGAAGCCGCCGTAGTGCGCAAGCTCGGCCGGAAGCCCGAGCAGTTCACCCTGGTTCCCGACCAGGTCGTCGATGGCGAGTTGCAGGTTGGGGCGTTCAACGACGGGCAAGGTCTGACCGGTGATCACGACCTCGTCGTTGTCGACACCGAGATGCGCCAACACTCGTTCCGAGATCGTCGCACCGTCGCCCGCCATCAGCAGTTGGTGTGCTTGGCCAGCGAGTTCGGCAAAGCGAAGGGCGAATGTCCGGAGTTCCTCGTCTTCGATACCGCTCATCGCACGAACGTACCGCGACGCTGGCCACCGGTGCTCGAGGTTCAGTGCTTGGCTTGCTGGGTGCCATTCGGCGCCCTTGGAAGTCGCACGACAAACGAGGCGCCGCCGAGCGTTGGTGACGTCTCGGCATGGACCCACCCGCCGTGTCGGGTGACGATCGCCTTGACCAGCGCAAGGCCGAGGCCGGCGCCCCCACGATCTCGAGACCGGGCCGCGTCGAGACGGCTGAAGCGTTCGAAGATGCGCTCTCGGTCATTGACAGGCACGCCGGCGCCGTCGTCGTCGACACGGAGTTCGACACGGCCGTTCGCGGCCGGGACTGCGTGCACCGTCACCTGGGTGCTTGCGTGACGCTGCGCGTTCGCAACGAGATTCTCGACGACGCGTCGTAGCTGATCTTGCGCACCGAGCACGACGAGGCCGGGCTCGGTGGTCACGTCGACACCACCAGCACAATCGGCGACGAGCTGGCCGAGGTCGATCGGCTCGAAGAACTCACTGCTTCGGTCTTCGTCGACCCGCGACAGGTGCAACAAGTCGCCGATGAGCCGGTCCATGCGATCGGCTTCGTGCACGATGTCGCTCGCCAGCGACTCGGTGCGCTCGGACGCAGGGTTGTGTTCGATCATCTCGGCTGCAGCCCGCACCGTCGACAGCGGGCTGCGTAGTTCGTGTGATGCGTCGGCGGCGAACTGGCGTTGGCGGTGATCCCCGCGCTGTAGCCGGTCGAGCATGCCATTCATGACGGTCGCCAGGTTGGCGACCTCGTCGCGGCCAGAGGGGACCGGCACCCGCTGATCGAGGCGAGTTGTCGTGATGGCCTCGACTCGCTCAGACATTGCGCCAACCGGGCGCAGCGCTCGACCCACGAGGAACCAGATCAGGAACCCCATCACGACGACCAGTGCAGGCACGATCAAGGTGAGTGCCTCGCGGACTGCCTGGAGCGACTCATTGACCTCGTCTCGCGCCACGGCACCAACGATGAGCGCCTCGCCGACTTCGGCTGCTTCGCTCTCGATCTCCCGAACCTCAAAAGCGGCAGCCTCGAGTTCTTCGACGAGCTCGGGGTCCTGGATCGGCAGGCCGCTCAACGGGTCGACGATTTCGATCACGGCAACCTCGTCGAGGTCGATGAACACATCGCCGACCAAGAAGCCTTGCTCGTAGAGCTCCCCGAACGCGATGCCCTCTTCGGCGATTGTGAACAGGCCGAGGCTGAGCGGCCGGTCCTGCACCACGAAGTCAAAGAAGAAGACCTCTTCGGGCCCGAACCCGGTCGCTCCGAATTGTGCGGCTTCGAGTTCGAGTTCGGCTTCGAGTGCCCGTTCGGTTGTTTCGACAAAGTCGCGTTCGACCATTTGCAGGATCAGCCATGCGGCGAACACGAGCGCAACGGCGACCATCGCGGTGGCGACCAGCGTGATGCGGGTGCGGACCGAACTACGCATGGCTTTTCGCCGACTCGTCATCACCGTCGCGGTCGCTGGAGTCCGAGGCAATGCGGTAGCCGACGCCACGCACGGTCTCGATCATGGGGGTCGCGAACGGTTCGTCGATCTTGCGGCGCAGGTACCGGATGTAGACCTCGACGACGTTCGACGCGGGTTCGGCGTCGAACCCCCAGACGCGGTCGAGCATGTCGCTGCGTCGAACTGGGTCGCCGTCGGCGCGCATCAGCATCTCGAGCACGGCGAACTCGCGGCGGGTCAGGTCGATCGTGGTCCCCGCCCGGGCGACGGACCCGGCGGCCGGATCGAGGGACAGCGAGCCGATCTCGAGCACTGCGGGGCGGGCAGGCGTGCCGCGGCGCACGAGGGCGCGTAGGCGGGCAAGCAACACGACGAACGAGAACGGCTTGCGGAGGAAGTCGTCGGCACCGATGTCGAGCGCTTCGGCTTCGTCGTATTCGCCGTCTTTGGCCGTGAGCATGAGGACCGGCGTCCAGCACTCGGCGGCGCGCAGGTCGCGGCAGACCTCGTAGCCGTTCTTCTTCGGCAACATGATGTCGAGGATGATCGCGTCGTAGCTGCCCTCGAGTGCCCGCCACAGACCTGACTCGCCTTCGTGCTCGACTTCGACGTCGATGCCTTCGTCGTGCAGCCCATCCGCGACGATGCGCGCAAGCCGTTCTTCGTCTTCGACCAGTAGCACGCGCATGACAACAACAGTGTGGCCTTCCCATCATTGGAATTTGATGAAGATGGGTCGAGCGTCTTCCAATCGTTCTCTCAGGTTCGTTCCGTCATCGTGCAGCTACCTCCGATCGCCGGAGGAGTCATGCGCACCTTGGAAGGAACCATGCATACATCAATCCCGACGGGACCAACTCCCGATCCCAGCTCAAACGAACCGACTTCGACCGGCCCGGTGACGGTGTCGCCACGCCGCCGCTTGGGCGTCGTCGCCGGCGCCGGTCTGCTCGCCGGACTGATCGCTGCCGCGATCGGCGGCGTGGCCGGGGCCCAGACCCCAGGCACGACGGTGCTCACCGAAGTCGACCGACCCAACGCCCAAGTTCGGGTGATGCAGGTCGACGACGAAGGCGACGTCGACTTCGAGGTTTCGGCCGAAGACGAGGCGATCTGGGACCAGTTCGACCAGTGTCTGAGCGATGCGGGTGTCGACTTCGAGGCACTCGATGCTGCCGAGGAGTCGGGCGACGAATCAGCGATTGACTTCGATGCGCTGGACGCAGCGTTCGAGTCGTGCGAGACGTTGCTGGACGGACTCAGCGAGGACTTCGAGTTCCACGACATCTCCGAAGCCGACGAGGCCGTTTTCGAGCAATACGACCAGTGTCTGGTTGACAACGGCGTCGACTTCGACGAGCTCGAGGCTCAGTTCGATGAGCTCGACGACGACGCGGACATCGCGGTGTTCGAGGCCGAGGCCGGACTCGACGCGGCGTTCGAAGCGTGCGACCCGATCCTCGAGAACCTGTCCGAAGACTTCGACATGGACGAGTTCGACATGGATGAGCTCGATTGCGACTTGCCGGAAGCGGACGAGTTTGACGAGGGCCTCGACGAGGACTGATCAGCGCCCTACGTAGCTGGGCCCAGCCCGGTCAGGCCGAGTCCCCCTCCGCCGGTCGATCGATCAAACCCAGCTTCACGAGCCGGTCCGTTTCCCACATAGGGCGGACCGGCTTCTGGCCTTTTCGCAAGAGCGCGATCTGAGAACCGTCGCTGTTCCACACATGGCAGGTGTTCTCGTTGAGTCGAAGCTGCCGCTCGGCGTCGGCCGGATCGAAGTCAACCTGGGACCACTCGGCTGGGTCGGCGCCGAGCCGGGCCATGCCCCAGCTCGCTTGGAT
>CALLPT010000085.1 GCA_938015575.1 uncultured Acidimicrobiales bacterium | reverse complement strand
ATCCCGTCGGTGAAGACCAACACAACGTCGCCTGGGCGAGTGCGAAAGGAGAACGTGACCGGTTCGGCATCGTCGCCAAAAGCGGAGACATAGCGATGGTTCCGGGGGTTCTCGGGTCGGCCTTGACGCTCGGCGCCGATGATCACGAGCGACGTGTCACCGATGGAGAGCCCGAATCCCTTGCCCGATGTCGCATCGTGGACAGCAACAAGTAGCGCCGTTTCGGAGTCTGTGGTCGCGCTCACCCCGAGGGCGTCGACCACACCGGCGAGCGCATCGAGGTCGCGAGGCACGCCATCGACAAAATGCTCATGAAGCTGTGCAACCAGCACATGGCTCGACTCGGGTCCGTAGTGCGCATCGGCAATCGCCACCCCGGTACGAGGCCCGTCGACGGCCACACACAATGCGTCTTCGTTGAGTGACTCGGGGTCGTCTTTGAAGGCCA
The DNA here is from genome assembly GCA_938015575.1 of uncultured Acidimicrobiales bacterium. Classification (GTDB taxonomy): domain Bacteria; phylum Actinomycetota; class Acidimicrobiia; order Acidimicrobiales; family UBA10347; genus UBA10347. Next base: position 3,749 of record CALLPT010000085.1, on the reverse strand, counting down.
GGCTGGGTGAGGTCGGGTCGCCGCCAATGCTGATCGCTGCGGCGACCCCATCGGTGATCGAGTACGAAGCAAACGACCCGTAACGCTGGTGGTCTCGCCCCAGCAGCAGTAACGAAGGCACTCCCTGACGTTACCGGCGAGCCATGATGGGCATGTGACGGAGTGGCGCATCGTTGAGGACGACCTCAGCGGAACGGAGATCCGCAGCTTGCTCGAGCTGCACATGCAGTCGATGCTGGCGAACTCGCCCGAGGGCAGCACACACTTCTTGGATGTCGACGGACTCCGTCGCACGGACGTGACGTTTTGGTCGGTGTGGGACAACACCGACCTCGCCGGCTGCGGAGCGCTTCGCGAGATCGGCCCGACCCATGGAGAGCTCAAGTCAATGCGTACCGCTCCTGACCATCTCGGCCGCGGAGTCGGCCGGGCGTTGTTGGGCTTCATCGTCAGCGAAGCAAGGGGCCGCGGCTATGAGCGGGTGAGCCTCGAGACAGGTTCATCGCCAGCCTTCGACGCTGCCCTGCACCTCTACCGGTCGTTCGGCTTCGAGCCGTGTGGCCCATTTGGCGACTACCGCGAAGACCCGTTCAGCCGGTTCTTCACCCTTTCGCTGTGACCGGCGCGCCAACGGGTCCGGTCGAGGTAATCGGCTGCCATGCTGCCGGCGAGATCGGCGACGTAGTCGTCGGCGGCATCGCGGCACCGCCAGGCGCTTCGGTCTGGGAACAGTCGCGCTGGATCGACCAGGACCAGACGTTGCGTCGATTCCTGCTCAACGAACCGCGTGGCGGCGTGTTCAAACATGTCAACCTGCTCGTGCCACCGACGCACCCCGATGCCGACATCGGCTTCATCATCATGGAGCCGATGTTCACGCCGCCGATGTCGGGATCGAACTCGATTTGTGTCGCCACGGTCGTGCTCGAGACGGGCCTGGTCGAGATGGTCGAGCCGGAAACGACCGTCGTGCTCGAAGCTCCCGCCGGGCTGGTCTATGCGCGCGCTCGTTGTCGCAACGGAAAGGTCGAGCAGGTCACGGTCCGCAACGTCGCGTCGTTCGCGGCGGAACGGGACGTGGAACTCGACGTCGACGGCATCGGCACGCTGCGGGTGGATACGGCTTGGGGTGGGGACAGCTTCGTGATGGTCGATGCCGCCGAACTCGACCTTGAGATCCGGCCCGAAGCTGGGGCCGTGCTGGCCGATGTCGGCCAGCGGATCCGAACCGCTGCAAACGAGCAGCTGCGGTTCGAGCACCCAGCGATCGACTGGCCACAGTTCTCGTTCTGCCAGATCGCCGGACCGCTCGAACGGAGCGGCCCGGGCGAGTATTCGATGCGCAACACCGTCGTGATCGACCCGGGCAAGCTCGACCGGTCGCCAACCGGCACTGGCGTTTCCGCCCGGCTCGCCCTGTTACACGCACAAGGAGTCGCCAGCGTCGGCGACCGATTGCGCATGCGATCGATTATCGACAGTGAGTTCGTCGGCGAGATCCACGAAGAAACAACCGTTGGCGACCTGGCGGCGATCGTGCCGACGATCTCGGGCACGGCCTGGCGCACGGGCCGCTACATCTACGAACTCGATCCGACAGACCCGTGGCCGCTTGGCTATCGGATCGGCGACACCTGGCCCATGGGCTGACGTGTCGCACCCATCGGTCAGAATGAGCGGGTGAGTGATCTCTTCGCAGCCGCCGCCGAGGAACGGCTTGAGCGCCGCCAACCGCTCGCGGCTCGCATGCGGCCGATCCGCCTCGACGACATTGTCGGTCAGAAACACCTGCTCGGTCCCGGCAAGCCGCTGCGCAGCCTGATCGAGGCTGATCGGCTGTCCTCGGTTGTGTTGTGGGGGCCTGCAGGAACCGGCAAGACGACCCTGGCTCGTGTCGTCGCCCGCTCGACCTCCAAACAGTTCGTGCAGCTGAGCGCCGTGACGGCGACGGTCAAAGATGTGCGCGAAGAGATCGCCAAGGCGCGCCAGCGGCTGGGGGAGCGGGGCCAGCCGACCATCCTGTTCCTCGACGAGGTCCACCGCTTCAACAAGGCCCAACAGGATTCGCTGCTGCCTGCGGTCGAGAACGGGCTCATCACGCTCATCGGAGCGACGACGGAGAACCCCTACTTCGAAGTGAATGCGCCATTGCTGTCGAGGTCCACACTGTTTCGTCTCGAACCGCTCGACGACGAGGCGATCGGTCAACTGCTTGCCCGCGGTCTCGAGGTCGAGGGTGCCACCGCTGATCCCGACGCGATGGACCACCTGATCGCTCGCGTCGGCGGCGATGGTCGTCAGTCGCTCACTGCGCTCGAGGTCGCCGTCGCTCTCGCCGCTGCCCGCGTTGATGGCGGGCCAATTCATGTCGAGAACGAAGACGTCGAGGCAGCGCTCAACGTCAAGGCGTTCCGCTACGGACGCGACGAGCACTACGACACGATCTCGGCCTTTATCAAGTCGATTCGCGGCAGTGATCCTGATGCTGCCGTGTACTGGCTCGCCCGCATGCTCGAAGCCGGCGAGGATCCGCGTTTCATCGCCCGGCGGCTCATGGTGCACGCGAGCGAGGACATCGGGATGGCGGACTCCCAGGCGCTGTTGGTGGCGTCGGCCGCAGCCCACGCAGTCGAGTTCGTTGGGCTGCCCGAAGCCCGGATCAACCTGTCGCACGCGACGGTGTACTTGGCGACGGCCCCCAAGTCGAACCGGGCCTACATGGCGATCAACAAGGCACAAGAGGCGGCGCGCACTGCCGGGGGCGAGGTCGGCACCCACCTGCGTGACGCCCACTATCAAGGCGCCGCGTCGTTGGGCCATGGCGAGGGGTATCGCTATCCCCATGATGATCCTCGTGGTTGGGTCGACCAGCAGTACCTTCCTCCCGAGGTCGCGGGCCGGCGTTTTTATGAACCGAAGCGTCTCGGCGACGAGTCCGAAATCGCGGATCGCATGAATCAGATCCATCGGTGGCGCCATCAACTCGCGGACCCCGTGCCCGCCGAGCAGGACGAGTAGCGATCGCAATTTGCTCTAGGGTTGAGGCACTGTGTTCAAGCGACTCTTCTGGTTCAGTAGCGGTGCCGCCACCGGCGCTGCCGGCACGGTTTGGGCGCGCCGTCGTGTCCAGGAACAACTCCGCCGCTTCACCCCAGGCGGGGTTCGAGAGCAAGCCGTTGCCCGAGCGAAGCGGGCCGCTGGCGATGCACAACTCTTGGTGCGTGAAGGCCGGGCAGTCGCCAAAAACTACAAAGCCCGCCAGCAGCCGGACATCTCCGGCAACTGACAGGCCTGGTGAGACGGCACCCTCGGGTGCCGAGGTTCATTCAGGTTGACGCTCGGGCCGAACTGCGCTGAGGAGTCCGGCGCAACCAGCCGCACCGGCGAGACCAGCGACGAGCCACCAGACGGCGCCTCCGTCGCCTTGCCCTGCAATGGCAAAGCTGCCGATGAAGATCAGCGCGACGCCAACGATGATCGGTGCGAGTCGCATCAGTTGCCCCGTACCTCGACGACCCCGAGACCGACCTCGATGTCGAGTCTCAAAGCGCCGCGATCGCCGGGCAATGTCACGGTGTCCGTCAGGTTGTTGATGCCCTCGATCGAGAGGTCGAAGGACGAACCCGGCAGGTCGATGATCACTTCGCCGGCCTTGCTGTCGAGGTCGAGTGTGCCGCCGACATCGTCGGGCAGGATGAGGGTGAGCTCGCCCATGCCCAGGTCGATGTCGAGGTTCCTCGTGACACCGT
>CALLPT010000084.1 GCA_938015575.1 uncultured Acidimicrobiales bacterium | reverse complement strand
TCCTCGATCCGAGCAAGTGCCAGTTATTGTGCCACAATGTACGCGCACCGGCGCTCCGGGTCCAACCTGCCACTCGTCCACCCGTCACTCATCCAGGCGCTGCACCCACGCCGGACGCCGGTTCGCTCAACTCACCAGAGGCGAGACGTTGGCGGTGCAACGTCGAAGTCCGCCACCGACAGGGCGCGCACCTAGGCCTGGTATGGCCCGTCGAGCAAACCTCGGAGGCCGCACACGATCGCGGCCCGAATCTGTTTGCTCGAAGCACCCTGCGATGCCATGAGGTGCATGGTGTCGAACTGGGTGAGCGCATCGCCGGCGCACACGATGGCGTGTCGTTGGGGCTTTGGGCCGGTCAGCTCGGGTGCGAACTGTTGCTCGAATTGGGCCCGCATGGCCTGGCGACGATCGAGCAACACGCCGGCCACCAACTCGTGTCGATGGGCATTCGCCAGCGTCGCCCGAAACGTCGGTGCAAACTCTTCATACAGCCGGACCCGCATCGCGGCGAAGTCGTCGATACGTGCCGCCAGCGGGCCTTCGCCGATCGATGACAGCCGTGCGGCCTCGTTGGTGCGCGACTGGTGACGTTCGATCGCCGCGTGCACCAACGCTGATGGGTCGGCGAAATAGCGGTACAGCGATCGCAGCGACAAGCCCGAACGGGCCGCGACTTGCTCCATCGTCGGGAACAGCGCGTCTTCGGCAAACATCTCCATGACCGCGTCGAGCACGTGCTCGATGTTGCGCTCCCGACGAGCATTTCGCCCATCGGCGGGTGCTACCGCCGGTGGCTCGCCTGCTCCATCTTCGGCGCCTACCTGTTGGTCGAGACCGGTCACGGATGCTGACCGTACCAATCATGCGATCACGCGCAGACCATTCGCTCGTTGAACTGGCAGTACTCGAGCGGCGTAGTCTCGCCCCATGACCGCTGCACACCCGCTCGTCCTGGCTGGACAGTACGGCTCGCCGTACACACTCAAGATGCGCGCCGTCCTGCGATATCGCCAGATCCCATTCCGCTGGATGCTGCGCGACTCCAAGTGGGATGACCTCCCCGCACCACCGGTCCCGATCATCCCGGTGATCGCCTATCCCGACGGCGACGGCGGCTACGGCGACATCACGGTCGACTCGTCACCCCAGATTCTGCGACTCGAGAGCGAGTACACCGAGCGAAGCGTGGTCCCGACCGATCCTGCCCTCGCGTTCATCGACATGTTGGTCGAAGACTTCGCCGACGAGTGGCTGACCAAGGCGATGTACCACTACCGCTGGGCGTACCAGGCCGACATCGACAAGGCCGGCAAGCTGCTTCCGATATCGCGAAACCTGCAGTTGGATTCAGACCAGGGACAACAGATGTACGAGTACATCACGCAGCGCCAGATCGGCCGTCGCGAGCTCGTGGGCTCGACTGAGCTCAACACACCGATCATCGAGGACTCCTACAAGCGGGTCCTCGACCTGATGCAGGCCCAGTTCGCGGTGCGTGACTTCTTCCTTGGCGACCGACCAGGCCGGGGCGACTTCGGGCTCTATGGCCAACTCACTCAGTTGGTCCGTTGGGACCCGACGCCGATGGCGGTGGCGACTGATCGGGCGCCCAAGGTGCTGAACTGGGTTGATCGCGTCGACGACCTTGGGTGGCTTCCGGTCGACGATGCTGCTGGGCGTGGCTGGGTGGAACTCGAGGCGCTCGATCCGGCCACGATCGGCCTGCTTCATGAGATCGGTCGTACGTATGCACCGTTCATGGTCGCCAACGCGCAGGCCCTGCAATCCGGGGCGACCGAAGTCGTGTGTGAGGTCCCAAGCGTCGATGGTCAGTCGACGACGACGTATCGACAGGGACCGTTCGGTTATCAGGGCAAATGCCTGCAGTGGCTCCGCGAGGCCTACGCCGCGCTCAGCAACGACGACAAGGCACGAGTCGACGCCACCCTCGCCGGCACCGGCTGCGAACCCCTCCTCGCCTAACTGCGGGTGTCTGACACCCGCAGCTGGGAAACGCCTTGGGTGCGACCCGTGAAACGGACTAGAGGGGTAGCGCTCGGCGGGCGATCGTGGCGACATCGACGGCGGATCCAAGCGTGCCGAGCTCGGCACCGTGATCACCGTCGAGTCGAGAGCGGACATAGGCATCAGCGATCGCTGGCTCATGACGCAAGCACAGCGACGCGCCCCAGGTGGTCGCCAGTTGCTCAACCAAGCGCCTCGCCCCGGCCTCGTCGTCAGTCGAGGCGAGTGACCGCTTGGCGACCTCGAGCTCGCGATCGAAGACACGGTCGGTCCCCGCTGCGGCCGCCAACTCGGCAATGAACGCCTCGCCCGCGACGGGAGCGCGCTGCAACGCACGCAGCACGTCGAGGGCGATCACGTTGCCCGCGCCTTCCCAGATCGAGTTCAACGGGGCCTCTCGATACAGCCGGGGCAAGATCGACTCCTCGACATAACCGTTGCCGCCAACGCACTCGAGGGCCTCGCGCACGACCGGCGTCGACCGCTTCGTCAGCCAGTATTTGGCGACCGCCGACGCCAACCGCAGGAACTGCCGTTCACTCTCGTCAATCGGCGCCCGCTCATAGGCCCCGGCAAGTCGCATGACCATCATTGTGGCGACCTCGGTCTCGAGCTCCAGATCGGCGAGCACGTTCTGCATGAGCGGTTTGTCGATCAACAGATCGCCGAACGCCTCGCGCTGGCTGAGGTGCCATGCCGCCTGACTGACCGCCTGGCGCATCAGAGCGACGGACCAGTTCGTGACGTCGATCCGGGTCCCGTTCACCATCTTGATGATGACGTTGATGCCGCGGCCCTCTTCGCCCACCAGCCAACCAGCGGCATTCGTGTATTCCAGCTCGCTCGACGCATTCGACCGGTTGCCGAGCTTGTCCTTGAGCCGCATCAGATGCAACGAGTTGCGGGAGCCGTCGGGCAGAATCCGCGGCACGAGGAAGCAAGAGATACCGCCGGGTGCCTGCGCCAACATCAAGAAGGCGTCGGACATCGGCGCCGACGTGAACCACTTGTGACCCGTGATCCGATACTCGCCACCAGGCCCTCCCCCATCAACTGGCACCGCCGCGGACGTGTTTGCCCGCACGTCGCTCCCGCCTTGCTTCTCGGTCAGGCCCATGCCGAGCAAGACACCGCT
>CALLPT010000083.1 GCA_938015575.1 uncultured Acidimicrobiales bacterium | reverse complement strand
CGGCGATGATCAGCCTGAGCGAAGTCGACCGGCTGGGACATGGGCCGGTGTTCCTCGGTGATGGTTGGCTGTTCTCCTCGCCGTTCCCGGTCGACTCCTGGGGTCTCGACTCGGATCGTTTCATCTATCTCTACGACGACGCCGACGGGCATGCGGTGCGGTGCGCGGTGCACAACTTCTGCACCCGCCAGCTTGTGGAGCGCAACGCCGACGGTTCCGTGGCCGACTTCGGCGACGTGATCGAGTTCTTTGGCACGGCGTCGACCACCGCCGAAATCACCTTCACCGATCACGTGACGACCGACGGGCGAGTCGCGTTGCGTGAGTCGCCGGCACCCGACGCGCCCCTCATCCGGTCGATCGACCTCTCGGGCGGCGTCACCGCCGGCGTGTTGGGCGAGCCGTTCGTGCATCCCGATGGTTCCCTGTGGGTGCACCTGACCGAGGGACGCGACCCCTTGCTGCGGTCAGGGTGGGCGCTCGCCGAGTCGCTCCGGTCGGCGCCGGTTGCCGATCGCACCGGTCCGCTCCCTCGCATGGTGCACCAGCCCGCCGACCTTGTCCCGTTCCTGGGAGCACTGCATACGGATCCGTTCGACGATGACGGTCCGGACTCGCTTCTCAACGTACTTGGGACTGGTGATCGGCTACGCCCCGGTGCGGGCACGTCGAGGACCGACTTCACGGATCCAGACGCTCCGGTGTTACATCGGATCCCGAGAGACGAGTACCGCAGCATCGACTTCGTCCTGTCGGAACAGACGGGTGATCTGTGGCGCATCATCGATGTCTGGTCATTGCACGTCGGCACTGACCAAATGGCCATCGACGCAGGTACCGGCATCTGTCCGTTCCTGTCCGGCGGCGACAATGCAAACCTGAACGAGCTCGTCAGCTCGACCGCGGATCGCGGCATCGCCGGCTGGATCTGGCAGAACAACACGTTTGTCGAAACCGACGTGTCCGGCATCGTCTGCCCTCGCCCGCTGCCCTAGCCCCGACAGGCAGCGCGGGCTACAGCGAGCTCGCCGTCCACAACCCGAGCGCCGGATTGGCTACGTGTTCGAACGCGCCACCGTGGATGTCGGTCCGCGAGCCGGTCGGGGTCGAACCGTCGACCCCGAGCGCGGCGAGCTCTTCGGTCAACGGTCGCCACTCGAACCCGACGGACTCGACCTCGGCCTGGGTCAGCCCTCCGTGATCCGGGTCGGTGCAATACACGATCCGGAAGCGACCCTCGCTGCTGCCATGGATCAGGTGCGCGGCAGCACTCAAGTTCGACGCGAGCTCCGGGTCGTGATCGAGGGCAGCCCGGGTCGCTGGCGTGCCCCGGTACCCATGGCGCCGAATCAGTGCGTCGATCTGGTCGTCCTCGCCGAACCGTCGAACTCCGGGCGCGAGCACGATCAACTCACCACCATCGGCAATCGCCATGCGGGTGCGATACACGGCCTTGTTGCCCAGCCAGGTGCTGTGGAACTCGTTCGGGTCGAGCCAACAAGAGACTCGCTGCCACCGCGAGGACACGACGGTCGTGTTGACCGACTGGGCCAGAGCGGCAGCAGCTTGAAAGGCTGCACCAGCAGAGCCGGCGCCGCCGCCAGCACCTGCCGTGAGCCCGCGATGGCGGATGCCATCAGCCGTTTCTTCCATCACCGTCAGCACGAACGAGATGGGGAGCCCCGCGAGAAACCGGTCAAACGCAGTGTCGATGACCTGACGGACAGGCGAAGTCACCCGACCCATGATCGACTCCATGTCGCACAGTGCACCGAGTTGGTGGCTGCGATGGATGGTGGGCGCGCCGCCCAACCCGATGATGATGTTCTTGGTGTAGTTGGCGAGCCCGATGACCTCGTGGGGCACGACCTGGCCGATCGAGATGATCGAGTCGTACCCGTCGAAGAGGTGGCGCGACACCTGGATCGGGATCGGCTGATCAAAGCGACCTCCGCTCGCGGCTGCAACTTCGTCGCTCGAAATCTCACCGACGTCGACCAAGCCGTCACGCCAGTCGTGCACCAGATAGGCACCGTCGGGGATCTGATCCCCGAACATCATCGTCCGCTGCTCGGCCGTCATGGCAGCGTGGGTCCCGAGCGCGGGAAGAACCCGAACCTGGCGTCCGTCGGACGACAGCTGCTCGAACAGCTGCGCCGTGATGATCCCGGCGCCCGAATACAGGCGAGTGTGGTCAGGAGGAACCAGCAAGACCCGACCGGTGTTGGGATCGACCAGGTTGTCCCCGATCCATGCAACGTGGTGTGCGAGTTCCGCTGCATCGATTTCGTGGGCAGGGCCACCGACCTCAAGCAGCGGTTTCGGTGACGAGACGGCGTCTGCCACGAACGAGCGAGCCTGCGCGACGGCGGCATCGATCTGCGTCGCGCCAGCGATGGTCACGACATCGGCCTCGTCGGAATCCGGACGCTCCAGCGCCGCAAACTGCGAGGCCACCATGTCGGGTCCCATGAAGTGACCCTGGCGCGCCCTGATGCGCTGCTCGATCTCGTCTCGAGTCGGATCCACAAACACGAACCGCACGTCGCCCGCCCAGCGCAGCTGATCTCGGTAGCGACGCTTGAGTGCGGAACAGGTGACGACCAGACCGTCGGAGGTGTCCGCCAACGCCCGGGTCAAACGAGCAAGCCATGGCCATCGGTCATCGTCGACGAGCGGCACGCCGGCGGACATCTTGTCGATGTTGGCCTGGGGATGCGCATCGTCGGCATCGAGGAACCCGACACCGAGCGCGTCGGCGAGGGCTCGACCGAGCGTGGTCTTGCCGCTGGCGGCAACTCCCATGACGACGATACGAGCGGCCGTCATGACAGGCCGAAGAACCGTTTTGCGTTGGCACAACAGATGTCGGCGACCAGCTCGCCCAGATGGTGCATGTCAGCGGGGAACAAGCCGGCTTCCACCTGGTCGCCGATCTTGGCGCACAGCACTCGCCGGAAGAGTTCGTGTCGCGTCATCGACAGAATCGATCGCGAGTCGGTGAGCATGCCGATGAACCCTGCGAGCTGCCCGATCTGTGCGAGCACATCGAGTTGACGTCGCATGCCTTCTTCGTGATCGTTGAACCACCACGGCGGTCCCCACTGCACGTGCGACTCGCTTCCGCCGCGACCAAAGGCGCCCGCCATGGTGACAAACAGCTCGTTGTCAGACGGATTCAGGTTGTAGAGAACCAGTCGCGGCAGCGACCCGGCCGCATCGAGTTCTCCCAGGAATCGGGCCAGCCCTTCGGCCTGGGGGCGGTCGCCCATGACGTCGGCGCCTGCATCGGGCCCGACTCTGGTGAACAGGGTCGGCGACACATTGCGAAGCGGACCAAGGTGCAGCTGCATGACGAGGTCGTGCTGGACGGCCAGCTCGGCGGTCACATGCAGTACCTCGAGCAAGACGAGGTCGGCCTCGGCTTCGCTGATCGGTTCGCCCCAGCGGGCACGACGCACGACCCCGTCTGCGGCTTCTGTGTCGCGCGGCTGATTCGGCACGGCGGCCAGCCCATGATCGCTCGCCCTGCAACCGGCAGCCCGAAAGCGGCCATGCGCCGAGCGCAACGCGCTCACCAGCGAGTCGAGGTCATCGATCGTTGTGTCTTCGACCGCGGCGAGAGCATCGACCCACGCGTTCCACCGTTCCGGATCGTTGAGCAGACTGTGCGCGGCGTCGGGACGAAACGTGGGCGCCATCGTCGGCGCGGCGCCGCTGGCGCGATGCAAGCCATGATGGGCAAGGTCATCGATCGGCGAGTCGGTCGTGGCAACGAACTCGACGCCAAAGTGATTGAGCATGCGCTGCGCCGGCCACTCTCCGAGCTGCTCGTTGGCCTTGGCGTACACATAGTCAGCCGTCGCTGGTCCGAGCGTCTCGGTGATGCCGAAGACACGACGCAGCTCAAGGTGGGTCCACACATACAGCGGATTGCCGATGAGCCGCGGCAGCGTGGCGGCCCATGCGCTGAACCGATCAGCCGGATCAGCATCGCCGGTGATCAACGACTCGTCGACCCCAGCCAGGCGCATCGCCCGCCACTTGTAGTGATCATCGTCGAGCCACAATCCGGTAATGGTCTCCCACGTCCGGTTCTCGGCGATATCGGCCGGCACGAGATGGTTGTGGACATCGACGATCGGTTGTGTCTTTGCCACGCGGTACAGCTCAACCGCAGTGTCGGTGGTGAGCAGGAATCGGTCGCTGAGGAAGTCCGGCATCGACGCGACCTAGATCGTGACGGCGTCGAACCCGCCGTCGACGACCAGTTCGGCTCCGGTGATGAACCGGCCCGCGTCGCTCGCCAACAACAGCGTTGCGCCTGCCAACTCGTCGGCTTCGCCGAACCGGCCAAGCGGCGTGTGCCCAAGGATCGAGTCGACGCGATCCGGGCTGAGAATCTTGCGGTTCTGCTCCGCCGGGAAGAAGCCCGGCACCAACACGTTGGCGCGAATCCCAAGCGGGCCCCATTCACGAGCGAGGTTCTTTGTCAGGTTGTGCACCGCTGCCTTGGTCATCGAATACGTGAAGACGCGAGACAGCGGGCGCAGTCCCGATGCGCTCCCGACATTGATGATGCTGGCACCGATGCCCTCGGATTCAGCCCGAGCCACGAGATGGCGGCCGAACTCTTGGCACGCTCGAACGACCGCTAGTTGGTTGATGGCAACGATGCGTTCGAGCTCGTCGTCAGCAATATCGAGGAACGGTGTCGCCGCGTTCACCCCGGCCCCATTCACGAGCACGTCGACCTGCCCATGACGCTCCAGAACCGTCGAAGCCAGCTGGGCAATGTCGTCGCGCGCCGCGACATCGCACGCAATGAATTCGACAGAACGAGCCGCCGCCTCAGCCCGAAGCGTCGAGGCGGCCTCCTCGCCCTTGGTGCGGTCGCGGCCCACGATTGCCACGGTCGCGCCCGCGTCGGCCAGCGCGGCTGCCATTCTTCCGCACAGCACACCTGTGCCGCCGATCACGACCGCGACCCGGTCGTCGAGCCGGAACGCGTCAGAACTTTTCGCAACCATGCACCCAGTGTGGTCGATCTGTGTCGCTGCGTGCGATCTCCACCCATTTGGGGGTCAAATCGGCGCTACGACCGGGTTCCCGGTGGTACGCCCGCGGTACCGGTACTCGTCATCGTGAGCCGTAGTGGAGACCCAACTTGCATCCGTCATTCACCTGGACGAGCTCCGGCCTGCGCCGCGTTTGCGCGGATCTGGTCGCGAGACCTTGATCTGGGCGGCCCTGGCGGGCATCGAGCAACGCTCGCACCCGACCGATGAAGTCACCGCGCTGCGTGCTGCGTTGCTCGTGCATTGGGCCGAGCTCCATCACCTCAAGTGTCGTTGTGACTTGGCGCTTGGCGCCGACTGCAACGCGCCGATGCCGGCCGAGCTCGGCGACTGGATCGACAGCTACCGCGGCGATCAGAAGACGGTGTAACCACCGTCGACGCAGATCTCTTGGCCAGTGTGATAGGTCTGCGACGGATCAGCCAGAAATGCGCCGACGGCGCGGAACTCTGACGGCTCGGCCCAACGCCGTACTGGGGTTCGCCGCACCGTCGCGTCGCGAAACTTGTCGTTCTCGTAGCCGCCCGACGCCAGTTCGGTGATCGTCCAACCGGGCAGCAGCGAGTTCACCCGGATCCCGTAGCGGGCGAAGCCGACGGCCAGGGCCCGCACCAAGCCGTTCAACGCCGTCTTGGCGGTGCCATAGGCCTCGTTGCCAGCAGCTCCGTGGATCGCCGAGGTCGATGAGACCGCAACCAGGCTGCCGCCGTGGCCTTGTTCGACCAGCACCTTGCCGGCTTCACGAAGTTGCAAGAAGACACCGTCGAGATTGACGTCCATGACGGCTCGCCACTCCTCCAGGGGAAGCTCCAGGAACGGCGTACCCGTACCGCCGCGTCCAGCATTGGCGAAGAGCCCATCGAGGCGGCCGAAGTCTTCGACGGATCGCCGCATGGTTTCCACCACCTGCTCTTCGTCGCTGACATCGCAAACATGAGCGGTCGCCTGCCCGCCAAGTGCGTGCAACGTGTCGACCGCGGCCGCGTTCTTGTCCTCGTTGCGTCCCCACACGACAACGGAACCGCCGGCCATGACGATGCCTTCGGCCATGCCGAGGCCGATGCCTCCGTTGCCGCCGGTCACGATGAAGGTCTTGCCACTGAGATCGATCATGGCGAAATGCTGGCACATGGCGAGCTCGGATCCCTCGCCGCCAACGACGCTGGCCAAGCCAATAGGGTGACGGCGATGCGTTATCAGGAGCCCGAGTTCCTGCCGTGGGATGGTCGGCGGGTGCCACTGACGTTCGTCTCGGGCTATCTCGGAGCGGGCAAGACCACGCTCATCAACAATGTGCTCGCCGTGACCGACCGACCAATTGCCGTGCTGGTGAACGACGTCGGCGAGATCAATGTCGACGCCAAGCTGATCAAGCGCCACTCGGGCGACACGATCGAGTTGAACGACGGATGCGTGTGCTGCTCGCTGGTCGATGGGTTTGGCGCGGCGTTCGATCAGATCCGGGCGCGCGAGATCCCACCCGATCATCTCGTCGTTGAGCTCAGCGGCGTGGCTGATCCCGCGCGGGTGCTTCCTTGGGGACGCACGGCCGGCTTCAAACTCGACGGCGTGCTGACTCTGGTCGCCGCCGACCAGATCCTGGGCTTGGTGGAGCGGCCCGATATCGGTGAGATGGTCCGAGCCCAGGTGGGTGCGGCAGACATGGTTGCCATCACCAAGCTGGACCTCGCATCGGGCCCGGACCAGTCCGAAGCCACGATTCGATCAGGACTCGGTTCGATCAGCAGCGACGTGCCGATCATCGACGCCGCAGATGGGTCGCTGATCACGACGCTGCTGCGTATCGGGGGCCGCCGCCCGGGCGGCGTGACCGACGTGCCCGAGTCGACCCTGTTCGACCGTCATGAGATCGGGCGCATCCCGTTGGATCAGCCGATCACCGTCCGCGAGGTCGAGGCGCTGCTTGACTCGCTCGACGACTCGGTCATGCGAGCCAAGGCGGTCTTCGTCGACCCTGAGGGCGCGACGTGGACGGCGCAGGTCGTCGGCCGCCGACGCACCATCGCACCGCTCCCCGACGTCGAACTCGAAGCCACCACCGACCTCGTCACCATCAGCGTTCGCTAACTGTCGCTGTCGCTCGCTGCGCTCGCTGCGCTCGCTTACCGAGTTGCTCGCTGCGCTCACAACATCGCGGTAGGTGTTAGAGGTCGCGGGTTGCGGCGAACGCGTTGGCGAGATCGTCGCTCAGGTCCTCGATGTCCTCGCAGCCGACCGACAGCCGGATCAGCGTCGGGGGAATATCTTCTTGGCCCGCTACGGCGGCCCGACGCTCCATCGTCGACTCGATACCGCCCAAGCTCGTTGCATGATTGATGATCTCGATGCGCTCACAGATCGCCGCAGCGCGTTCGGCGCTTCCGACGGTCTCGAACGAAATCATCGCGCCCCAACCGGTCATGAATTTCGCGGCATTGGCGTGCGTCGGATGGGTCTCGAGACCGGGATAACGCACCGTCGCCACGTCGTCGCTGGCCTCGAGGCGCTGCGCGAGTTCCATCGCATTGGCCTGAGCCCGTTCCATGCGCAGCGACATGGTGCGTGCACCGCGGATCGCGAGAAAGGCCTCCATCGCACCGATCGATGCGCCGTGAAGCAGCCGCCGCGTATGGAGTTCGTCGTAGAGCCCGTCGTCGGTCGTGACCAACAAGCCAGCGAGGAGGTCCGAGTGGCCGCCGATGAATTTGGTCGCCGAATGCATGACGATGTCGGCACCGAGATCAAGCGGCCGTTGACAGAACGAAGTGCCAAAGGTGCTGTCGACGGCAACGATGGCTCCATCCTTGCGAGGCGCACCACAGATCGCGGGCAGATCCGCCACCGTCATCAGCGGGTTGGCGGGTGTTTCGAGCCACAGCAGGTCGGCGACCGAGGCGGCTTCGATCCACGCTTCGGTGTCGGCCAAGTCGAGCCGAACCACGTTCCAGCGGCCTTGAGCCTCGGCTTCTTCGGCCAGACCCTTCACGCCGTGATACGGATCGAGCGGCATCACGAGCGTGTCGCCGACCGCGAGGCGATTCAGCACCGCCGCGGCTGCGCCCATGCCCGACGCGAACGCCAACGCTCGGCCGCCCTCGAGGCCGCCGAGCAGTGTCTCGAACGCTTCGGTCGTCGCGGTGCCCTTGGCCCGGCTGTAGTCGCGGTCCGCCGGCAGATAGAAGTTCGATGCCAGCTGCGGCGCCACATTGAGCGGTTCGCCCGGGGCACGGTTACGCCCGCCAGCGATCAGCCAGGTTGCAGGATCGACTCCATCACGCATCCTGAGACGCTACCGGCGCTCTAGACCGTGGCCGCAGTGGCGACGAGCGCAGCGACACCGGCACAGACGGTGACCGCCCCGAGCACGTCACCGGTGACACCACCGATCTTGCGTACCGCAAGGGCGACGACCGCCAACGCTGCAACTGCGGCACCGACGAGCGGCCAGACAAACAGCACGGGCGAGAGGACGACAGCCAGGACGACACCGACCGCGATGCCGAACCCGACGCGAACCACCGAGAGATCCTGGGCATACGACGCCCCGAGACCGTCGCCGGCCATCGGAGCGAGCACCATCGCCGCGAGGGCAGCGGCGCGGCTCACCGCATGAGCGACGATGAGTGCTCGGAAGCCAACCGATGGTTCGAACGACGCGACGGTCGCGACCTCGGTGATGAGGGCCATGGCCAGTGCCGCGGTTCCATACGTGCCGAGCCGCGAATCTTTGAGGATCTCGAACCTCTGCTCGACGTTCCAGCCCCCACCAAATGCATCGGCAATATCCGCCAGGCCATCGTGGTGAAAGGCGCCGGTCACCAGGAGCGCGACGGCGGTGGCGAGCGATGCGGCGACCAACGGCGACAGCACCTCGACCGACCCTCGCCACACCCCGGCGTGGACGAGCCCGACGCCAGCGCCGATCACCGGAAACCAGGGCACTGCGTTCGCAAGGTGAACCGGCGACGCACCACGGGCGCTCACATCGCCGACCGGAACACGAGTTAGGAACCCGGCCGCGACGCGGAGATCACGAATCGGTGACACCGGGCGCGTCTCCAAAGAACTCGTCGAACGTCGCCACATTGCTGACGACCTCGCAGCCGAGGATTACCAGTGGAACCGCCGCCATTGCGCCCGATCCTTCACCAAGTCGGAACTCCATCGACAGCATCGGGTCGAGTCCGAGCCGTTCGAGCGCCAACCCATGCCCAGGTTCGGCGGAGCGATGCCCAGCACGGATGTTGGCGACCAACCCGGGCTCCACCGCGTGCAACACAAGTGCGGGAGCCGTGGCGATGTAGCCGTCGAGCACGATGGGGATCGAGCGTGAACGGGCTTCGACCATGGCGCCCGCCATGGCCACGAGTTCGGTACCGCCCAGCTCTCGGAACAGTTCCAAAGGATCGCTGACGTCGGCCACGCGATCGAGGGCGTCTTGGACCACCGCGACCTTGGTCGCAAGACCAGCGTCGTCGATGCCGGTGCCGCGTCCGACGAAGCCGGTGACATCGCCGCCGATGATCGCCGCCGTCACCGCCGCGGCCGCGGTCGTGTTGGCGATGCCGAGCTCCCCCAGCACGAGCAGGTCGGTGTCGGTTCCGCGCACCGCGTCTCGGCCCGCCTCGAAGGCCACGGCAAACCGTTCGGGCGTGAGCGCTGGCTCGACTCGAAGGTTGCCGGTGGGCGAACCGACACCCACGTCAATGACGCGCACGCTCGCACCAACCGCGCCCGCGAGCGCATTGATCGACGCCTGGCCACGTTCGACCGCGGCCAACATCGCCGCGGTGATGTCAGACGGATAGGCGGAAACACCCTCGACGGCGACTCCGTGGTCGCCGGCGAAAACGAGCACGGCCGGCTCTTCGATGATTGGCTCGCCCGTTCCCTGCCACCCCGCGACCCAGACCGCGAGCTCGTCGAGTTGAGCGAGCGCACCCGCGGGGCGAAGCACCGAAGCCGCTCGCTGTGTCGCCGCCGCAGCCGCTTCTTCAGAGGGCGGCGACATCGAGGCAAACTCGCGTCGCAGCTCGTCGGCAGAGATCATGTCGCACACTCCAGCCATTGGTTCACCATGTCGTCTCGATCTCGTTGAGTTCCAGGGCGCGACCGGCCACAACGAACAGTGACTTCTCAGCCAGGTCGGCGGCTCGGCGGTTCACCCGACCGAGCAGGTCACGGTAGCGACGCCCGAGATCGGTTTCGGGGTGCAGACCCATCCCGACTTCGTTGGTCACCACGAGCGTTGGGCCGTTGCGGTCCACAGCCGCCGCCATCAGTGCGCCGACGTGTTCAACGACGTCATCGTCGGCTACTTCGGCGAAGAAGAGGTTCGCCACCAGCAGCGTCAGGCAGTCGATGATCACGAGGGCATGGTCTGCGACCGCAGCGAGCGTCGCCGGGCCCGCGTGGGGATCTTCGACGAGTCGCCAGTGATCAGGGCGATCGAGTTGGTGACGATGAATCCGCTCGGCCATGTCATCGTCGCCAGCGGTCGCGGTTGCAACGAAGACAACGTCGCCTTCCCACGCTTGCCCCAACCTGACGACCAGGTCACTCTTGCCACTGCGAGCACCGCCGATGAACAGCGTGACCCCAGGTCCGACCCGACTCATGGCTGGATCGGATCCGTTGGCCGAGGTGCCACATCGAGCTTCGGCGTCACGAGTACCTGGCCGTGCTCGCGGCTGACGCGCACCCGGGCGCCATAGAACTTCTGCAGGTTGTCCTCGGTCAGAACGTCGGCCGCACGGCCCTCGACAACGATCTCGCCACACGCCAACATGACCAAGCGATCAGCGAACGCTCCTGCGAGGGTCAAGTCATGCATCGTCGTGACGATGGTCCGTTCACCCGACTGCCTCAGCCGTTCGAGCAGGGAAAGCACCTCTTGTTGGTGTCCAAGGTCGAGCGCCGACGTCGGCTCATCGAGCAGGATGACCGGCGCCTGCTGCGCAAGGGCGCGACCGATGACGGCTCGCTGCAACTCGCCGCCCGACAGGGTCTCGACCATCCGACCGGCGAGACGACCGAGATCGAGTTCGTCCAGTACCTCGGTCACGATTTCGTGGTCGCGGCGGCCTTCGCGGGCCAACGGATGCAGATGCGGCGTGCGACCGAGCAGCACATAGTCGAACACCGTGATTCCCGGCGGCACGATGGGCGTTTGGGGCACCCACGACACGCGCCGGGCGCGATCGCGCACCGACATCGCCGCCACCGACTGACCGCCGAGCTCGATTGATCCGACCGATCCAACGACGCCCGCGATGGCTCGCAGCAAGGTCGACTTCCCGGCACCGTTCGGACCAACGATCGACAACCACTCTCCCTGGCTTATCTCGAGGTCGACATCGCTGAGCAGTCGCGCTCCTTTGACGCTGACGCCGACGCCTCGGAGCGAAAGTGCCAGGCTCATCGGGTGGCCGTCGTTCGCAGGATCATGACGAAGAACGGCGCGCCAAAGAAGGCGGTGACGACGCCGATCGGGATTTCGCTCGCCGTACCGAGTGTGCGCGCCGCCAGGTCGCACAACACCAGAAACGCACCTCCGAAGATGATCGACATCGGCACAACGATTCGATAGCTCGAGCCGAACAGCATCCGAACGGTGTGGGGGACGATCAGCCCGACGAAGCTGATCAGTCCACTGACCGCAACCGCGGTCGCCGTGAGCAGCGACGCCAGCACCACGAGCAGCAACCGGGCGATGCCGACCGGCATGCCGAGCATCCGGGCTTCGTCGTCGCCGACGGTCAACACATCGAGCGTCCGCCCGCTCAGGGCGAGGGCAGCGATGCAGACAACGGTGAGCGGCAACGCCAGGAGCACTTCGCCCCAGCCCTCGGTCGTGAGACCACCAAGGAACCAGACGTAGATCTCGCGAATGTCCTCGGTGTTGCGTTGTTGCAGATAGGTCTGGAGCGCCGTGAAGAACGCGGCGACCGCAACGCCGGCCAGGATCAGCGTGGTCGCCCCGCGTTCGCGACTGCCGACGAAACCCATGAACCAGGTGAGGGCGACCGACGCGAGCGCACCGACAAAGGCAGCGAGTTGCACGCCGTCGAAAATGCCCCGGCCATCGCCCCAATCGTTGACGAATGCGATCGTGGCGCCGAAGCCACCGCCGGCAGCGACACCGAGGAGGTACGGGTCGGCCAGCGGATTGCGGAAGACTCCCTGATAGGTCGCGCCTGCCGTCGCGAGCGCGGCGCCGACCAGCAGCCCGAGCACGATGCGCGGCATCCGCAGGCTCCACACGATCGACTTCTGAATCGGGTTGAGGCCGCTCTCGACCGTGCCAGGGGTGAGCCGGTCGAACGCCTCGACCAGGACCGCGCCGCGCGGGATGTTCGCCTGGCCAAGGACGAGGACCAGGACACAGCTCGCGACAACGAATAGCGCCCCGCCGATCAGCCAGCTCGGCCGGCAACCAACGGGGCGCACATTCATGGGACGGAGTGGACTCAGCCTGCGGCGGCCGTCTCGACGGCAGCGACGGCCTCGCCCACGGCACGGACGAAGTCGACGAGACGCGGACCCCACCGGCTCACGATGTCGTCGTTGAGCTCAACCACGTTGCCGTTCTGCACGGCACGAAGTTCGCTCCAGCCTTCGCGGGCCGCGACCGTCTCGGCGGTCTGCTCGCAGCAGATGGTGTCGGCCAAGAACACAAGATCGGGATCGGCGGTCAGCAAGAACTCGCTGTTGAGCTGCGGGTAGCCGAACGCTTCGCCGTCCGGGTCGGCGGCGTCGGCGACGTTCTCGAGCCCGAAGAGCTTGTACACCTCGCCGACGAAGGTCGACGACGTGACGCTGAACAGTGTGTTGTCCAGCTCGTGGTAATAGGTCAATGGCGTTTCGCGGGCCGGCACCTCGGCAAGCACGGCGTCGATGTCGGTCTGCATCTGCAGCACGAGCTCGGCGGCCTCGCCCACGTGGCCGGTAACTGCGCCCAGCTGTTCGATCTGGCTGTACACGTCGTCGAAGGTGACCGCGGCGGGAAGCACGAGCACCTCGACATCGAGTGCTTCGATGCCTTCGATCGGCCCCTGACTCACGATCAGGTCGGGTTCGAAGCCGGCGATGGCTTCAACCGATGGCGACCATGCCGAAAGATCGTCGATGACCGGTGCCTCGGGTGGGTAGTACGAGAAGTTGTCGACCGCAATGACCTGGTCGCCGGCACCGATGGCGAACAACATCTCGGTCCCGGTCGGATTCAGCGACACGATGCGCTGGGGCGCCTCGCTCATGGCGTCTGCTTCGGCCGCGTCGTCTTCCATGGCAGCGTCGGTTACGGCCTCTGTCGCGGCTTCGACAGCGTCGTCACTGCCGCACGCCGCGGCAAAGAGGGCGAGCGCTGCAAAGATGAGCAGCAATGGGCGGAACTTCATGAGGTTCTCCTGTCGCCGATCCGCACCAGGAGTTCCGGTCGGACCAGCCCCTTCCTCGAGGGATAGTGGTCTCTGAGACGTGCGGTGGACGCGACCGGACTTGTCTCCCGGCGGCCGAAACCACCGAGAACATCACCGTTGCGGGACAGCGCCGGATTCACACCGGACTTCGGACCAACGAACGTCCAAAGGCTAACGGGACGCGCCAAAGCTGCGGTGTCTTACACCGCAGCTTCGCCAAGATGTGACCGAGGTCAGCTGGGGACGTTCTCGATGCGCATCACGTTGCTCACGAGCGCGCTGTTCGAGTTACCCAAGACGATGGGCACGAGCTCGCCGGGCTTGAGGTAGCCGGCATCGCGAATACGGGAAAGAATCGCCATGACTCGTTTGGTGCCGGTTCCGTCGGCGTTGCCGACCAATGGCACGACACCCCAGCTCAAGCTGAGCTGGCGAGCGACGCGTTCGGTCGGCGTAACGGCCACGATCTCGGCGCGTGGGCGATACCGGGAAATCTCGCGTGCGGTGCGGCCCGTGCCCGTGACCGTCACGAGCACGCGGCTTCCGAGCGCCGCGGCTGCCTGGTTCGCGGCGCCACGCATGGCGCCAGCGACTCGGCGAGTGTCGCTTTCATGATCGCTGGAGAGCACGGTCACGCTCTCCATCCGATCGCCCCAACCGTCGTGGTCGAAGTTCTGCTCCGCCTCGACCAGGATCTCGGCCATCGTCTCGACGA
This sequence comes from uncultured Acidimicrobiales bacterium, assembly GCA_938015575.1. Classification (GTDB taxonomy): domain Bacteria; phylum Actinomycetota; class Acidimicrobiia; order Acidimicrobiales; family UBA10347; genus UBA10347. Next base: position 9,896 of record CALLPT010000083.1, on the reverse strand, counting down.
CCAGCACCGGGTCATGACCAACTGCGGTCTCACCCGACAGCATCACGGCCGAGGTGCCATCGAACACCGCGTTGGCAACGTCGGTGACTTCGGCGCGGGTCGGCTGCGGCGCCGAGGTCATCGACTCGAGCATCTGCGTCGCCGTGATGACGGGCTTACCGGCGGCGACCGTGGCCGCAATGATCTTCTTCTGCAGCGCAGGCAGGCCGGGCAGCGAGCACTCGAGGCCGAGGTCGCCACGGGCGACCATGACCGCATCGCTGTGCTCGAGAATCGAATCGAGATTGTCGATCGCGGCCTGGGTTTCGATCTTGGCCACCAGCATCGGGCCATGCGGCGGCTTCTCGCTGTGCAGCGCCCGCATGTCTCGGCCGGTCTTGACAAAGGACACGGCCACCAGGTCGACATCGGCGGCCACCACGGCGTCGAAGTACTTGAGGTCTTCGGAGGTGGGCGAGGAGGTCGTGAGACGGCTCGAAGGCACGTGCACACCGGGACGACCGCGTTGGAACCCACCCCGCTCGACGGTGCCGGTTGCGAACTCGGGGCCGACCTGGGTTACCACGATCGTCGCCGAACCGTCACCCATGTGGAGACGGTCACCGACCTCGAGGCTCTGGGCAATGTCGGTGACGTTGACGTAGATCTCCGTCGAGCTGGACTGGTCCTCGCCTGATCGAATGTGGACGGTACTGCCCGTGACCAGCTCGACCGGCGTGTCGCCGAACGCGGCACGAACTTTGGGGCCGGCCAAGTCGACCAAGATGGCCACCGGGTCAGCATGGTTCTCCGAAACCTTGCGGATCGTCGCAACCCGCTCGAGGACCCGTTCGACCGGATCGTGTGCGGTGCCCAATCGGAAGACGTTGACGCCGGCGGTGATCAAACGATCGAGCACCTCGGGCGAGTCTGATGCTGGGCCGATCGTCGCGACGATCTTGGTGCGACGGTTCATGCTCGGGCTCCTTGGATCTCACCCTTGTTGGTGGATGCATCGTGGATAGCAGCGACCGTCTCGGAAAGGCGCGCTTCGAACGCGGGATCGTCGAGGTCGGCGGTCAACCCGGTCATGAGGACACGGGAGAAGCTGGCAGTCATACCAACAGCATGGCGAAAACGGCGACAGCTTTCGACCAAGTCGTAGCCGCCGGACAACGCGACCACCCGATCGACCCGCGGATGCTCGGTGAATCGGTGGTACAGGTCGGGCTGTTCAGGAAGCGTCAGCTTGAACATGACCGACCGCTCGCCCAGGTCGTCGAGGTGACGATGCAGCGAGTCGGCAAGCAACAGCTCGGCCTCGGCCTTGTCGGGTGCGTCGATCGAAACCTCGGGCTCGATGATCGGCACAAGCCCCGCATCGAGGATCGCCGAGCCGACTTCGAATTGCTGGGCGACGATCGCTTCGATACCAGCGGCATTGGCTTCGTGGATGACCGATCGCATCTTGGTGCCATAGACACCAGCCTCGTTGGCACGGTCGAGCAGGTCGAACAGGCCCGGGTTGGGCGCCAGGAGCTGGACGCCGTCATTTCGCTCCGCAAGGCCGGCATCGCATTTCACGAATGGCACGATCCCGACCTGTTCCCACAGGTACTGGGCGGTCGGCATCGAGTCGACGAGGCGGTCCATGGTTTGCTCGAACAGGATCGCTCCGATGATGCGACCGCCGGCAAATGCCTGGCTCGTGATGAGACGTGCTCGCATGGCGTGCACGAGGTCGAACATCTCGTCGACCGTGCCCCAGGCGGATTCGTCGACGCCGTAGGCGGCGAGTGCCTTTGGGGTACTCCCACCACTTTGGTCGAGAGCGGCGATGAAGCCCTGTCCGTTGATGATTCGTTCGCGTTGTTGGGCGCGCCGCTCTGCGGTGTCGATGGTCATGGTTCCTCGCTCAGGGAAAGAAGACGTTGGCGGTTTCCCAGAGCTGCTCCGGGACGAACTTGAGTCCTTCGCCGACGGCGTCGGCGAGTGGGATTGAAGAGATTTGATTGGCATTGATGGCCACCATGTGGCCGAAGTTGCCGCTGTGGGCGGCGTCGACGGCACCGACACCGAACCGGGTGCACAGCACGCGATCGAAGGCGGTTGGTGTGCCGCCTCGTTGGGTGTGACCCAGGATCGTCACCCGCGTCTCGAAGCCGGTGCGTTGCTCGATCTCGCCCGCGACGACGTGCGCAATACCACCAAGGACCTTGTGGCCGTAGCGGTCCACGGCCGGCTCGCTCACCTCGAGCGTGCCCGGAATCGGCAGGGCGCCTTCGGCGACGACGACGATCGATGCGTACTTGCCAGCCGCGTGGCGCTTCGCGAGCGCGTCGCAAACCTCGACAATGTCGAAGGGTTGTTCGGGGATCAAGGTCATCGTGGCGCCACCAGCGAGACCAGCCCACGTTGCGATGTGGCCAACGTGGCGACCCATGACTTCGACGACCATGATCCGGTCGTGCGACTCGGCCGTCGTGTGGAGCCGGTCGATGGCTTCGGTTGCGATCGAGACCGCGGTGTCAAAGCCAAAGGTGCGCTCGGTGCCGCCGATGTCATTGTCGATCGTCTTGGGTACACCGACGACCTTGGCGAAGCCTTCGTCGTTGATCGAACGGGCACACGAGAGCGTGCCCTCGCCCCCGATCACGATGAGACCGTCGAGTTCGCGGTCGGCCATTGTCTCGGCGACACGTTCGCAACCGCCTTCGACCATGTACGGGGTCTCGCGCGAGGTACCGAGGATCGTGCCGCCACGAGGCAGCGTGCCGCGGAGTCGAAGTACCGACAGCTCTTCGCCGCGGTTCTCGATGACGCCGCGCCAGCCGTCGTGGAAGCCGAAGACTTCGCCGCCGTAGTCCTTGATTTCGCGGCGTACGACGGCCCGGATCACGGCGTTGAGGCCGGGGCAGTCACCGCCACCGGTGAGCACGCCGAGGCGCATCGGGGCGCTCTCGGTTTGCTCAGCGAGTGGTGGGCGGTCCGAAGCCATCAGTCGGCGATGCGGGCGACGAGATCGACGAGGCGGTTGGAGTAGCCCCACTCGTTGTCGTACCAGCCGGCGATCTTGACGGTGTTGCCCATCGCCCCACTTCCGCCCAGGACCATCGTCAAGCCGCTGTCGAACGTGCACGAGGCGGCAGTGCCGACGATGTCGCTGGAGACCAGCGGTGCGGTGCTGTAGTCGAGTACGGAAGCGAGCGGCCCCTGGCTTGCGGCCGCTTCGAAGGCCGCGTTGACCGCTTCGACGGTGACGGGTTCACGGACCTGGGCGACGAAGTCGGTGATCGAACCGTTCGGGATCGGCACGCGCATGGCCATGCCGTCGAGCTTGCCCGCCAGATGGGGCATCACGAGGCTGATGGCACGGGCGGCGCCGGTCGAGGTCGGCACGACGTTGACGGCGGCGGCGCGGGCCCGGCGCAGGTCGCGGTGCGGAGCGTCGACGATCGCCTGGTCGCCGGTGTAGGCGTGGACCGTGGTGATCATGCCGCTGTCGACGCCAAAGGCATCGTCGAGGACCTTGACCATCGGGGCCAAGCAGTTGGTCGTACACGATGCGTTCGACACGATGAGGTCGGTGGCCGGGTTGTAGAGCTCGTCGTTCACGCCGATCACGAACGTTGCGTCGCAGTCACCTGACGGGGCCGAGATCACGACGCGGCGAGCACCAGCATCGAGGTGGAGCGAAGCGCCGTCGCGCTTGGTGAAGACGCCGGTCGACTCGATGACAACATCGATGCCGAGCTCGCCCCAAGGCAGGTCGGCGGGGTTCCGTTCGCTGAAGACCTGGACCTTGTTGCCGTCCAGCTCCAGGCCGCTGTCGTTGGTCTCGACCGTCCATGCGGGTGAACCGTGGACGCTGTCGTAGCGGAGTAGATGCGCAAGGGTTTCAAGGTCGCCGAGGTCGTTGACGGCGACGACCTCGACGGGCTGGTCGAGCTCACCGGCGCGCTGGCGGTCGATGAGCGAGCGGACGAAGTTGCGGCCGATGCGGCCGAATCCATTGATGGCAATACGTACGGTCATGTGTCGTTTCTCCGGGGCTAGATGCCGAACTACGGCGGGGGGGTGCGGATGTCGACGACGTTGGCGACGGATTCTGCAGTTGTGTCTTGTGATGTTTGCTGGCGGTGAGCTGCGCTCGACGCTTCTGCTCAGAGGAGCAGGGATGCTCCGAGTAGCGCGGCTCCGACGAGCCCGGCGTCGTTGCCGAGCCCTGCGGTGGCGACGAGGTCGCCGTTGGTGGCGTGGCTCACCGAGTACCCGCCCAGGCGCTGCGCCGTTGCAGCTTGGAGACGGGACTCGAGGTGGGCATTGGCACCCACCCCGCCACTGAAGAGAATGCGGTCGGGCGAGAACGCCCACGTGATCACGGTCGCGAGTTGCGCGAGATGATCGACGACGACGTCCCATGCAGGATGATCGTCGGCGAGCGATTCGGCCGGCGCTCCGGCCGACTGATGGATCGCAGGCCCGGAGACGAGGCCTTCCAGGCAGTCCCCGTGAAATGGGCAGACGCCTGCGAAGTCGTGACCCTCGAAACGCTTCACCGGTATGTGTCCGATTTCGAGATGGTCACGGCCTCGGTACACCTGGCCGTTGCGAACGAGGCCGACGCCGATACCGGTTCCCACCGTCACGTACGCAACGGCATCGCAACCCTGCCCGGCGCCAAAACGTTGCTCGGCAACCGCAGCAGCCTCGACATCGGTTTGGATATCGGCGGGGACGCCGAGGCGGTCGCGCAGCTCGGCCAGAATTGGGGCGCCAGTCCAGCCGGGCTTGGGGGTCGGGGCCACTGATCCGTAGTCCGATGACGCCCGATCGACGATCAGCGGTCCGAACGAGGCGATGCCGAGCGCGTTGACGTCGTGGGACTCGAGAAAGCCACCAACTGCTTCGAGCGTCTCGGCCGGGTTGGTGGTGTCGACCCGGACTTCGGCAATTGGCGATGGGCTGTGGGGAACGACCGCGATGTCGCCGCCATAGATGGCGGCTCGGAACTTGGTTCCGCCCGCCTCGACGGCGGCGATGGTGGGTGCGCTCATGACGGTCCGAAGGGGTTCGCTCGGCGGGTCTCGCTGTCGAGTGGCAGCGATTGGGGGTTGACAACGTTGTCAGAGGACAGGGTATCCTGTCGGTGACAACGTTGTCAACATGATCTCGCGGCCATGCAAACTCGCCCCACGCTTAAAGACGTCGCCGAACTCGCTGGCGTCAGCTTCAAGACCGTGTCACGCGTTGTCAACGGCGAGAACGGCGTGTCGCCGGCCATGCATGCCAAGGTCCAAGAAGCCGTAGACACCCTCGGGTATCGCCGTAACCACAGCGCCCAAGCCTTGCGGAAGTCCGGTCAACGGCTTGGCACGATCGGCGTCGTCCACGCAGATATCGCCAACCCATTCGCCGCGGCCGTGCACCAGGCAATCGAGCGGTACGCCCGCGACCATGACACCTTGTTGCTGAGCGGTTCCACCACCGAGGATGTCGAACAACAAGACCGGCTGGTCGAGGCGTTCGTCGCCCGCCGAGTCGATGGCCTCGCCGTGATACCCAGCGGCGATGAGCCGGGACCGGCCTTGCGGCAGGAGCTTCAGCGGGGCACCCCGATCGTCTTCATCGACCGCGACCCCGGGGTGCGCGCCGACCTGGTGCTCAGCGACCATCGCGACGGCGCCCGCTCGGCAACCAGCCACTTGCTGGCGCATGGACACACCCGGATCGGCTTCCTTGGCTCGCGCGAGCAAACCGTGTCGGTGCAGCAACGGCGGCGCGGCTTCGACGAGGCCATGCGGAGTGTTGATGGCGCAATCTCCACCGTGCGCACCGATCTCACCTCGGTTGCGGTGGCAGAGCGGGCCGTGCACGAATTGTTCGCCGACCGCGGCGCCGCACCGACCGCCCTTTTCGCGGCCCAGAACCTGGCCGCGACTGGCGCGGTTCGGGCGCTTCACCAGCTCGGACTCCAGCACGAGATTGCCTTGGTCGCGTTCGACCACATTGAGATCGCCGACATCGTCGAGCCTGGCATCACCACCGTTCCCCAGAATGCCGACGAGGTCGGCCGTCGCGCAGCCGAGCTGCTGTTCGCTCGTATCGGCGGCAATGCCAACGAGGCACAGCGGATCGTCGTTCCTGTCGATCTGGTAGAGCGCGGCTCCGGCGAACTTCGTCCCCGCTAGCTGGCAAACGCGGCGGCTCCTGCGCCGGCTCGGCGGCCGAAGACGGCGCCGCTGGTCAGGCCACTTCCGCCCGGATAGCCGCCGAAGAACACGCCGCCGACCAGCTCGCCGCAGGCAAACAGCCCGTCGACCACTGAGCCATCGCCTCGTTGCACCGCCCCCGCTTCGTCGACGCGCAGACCCCCGTAGGTAAACGTGATGCCGCCGGTGACCGGATAGGCGCGAAACGGTGGCGTATCGAGGCGTTGCGCCCAATTCGAACGCGGCGGGTTCAGGCCCGGCGCTCCCCGACCATCGAGCACCGTGGGATCGAACGGCACCGAGTCATCGACGGCTGCGTTGAACTCGACCAACGTCGCCAGGGTCGCCGCCTGATCGATCCCGTCGATCGAGGCCACGAGCGCCTCGAGCGTGTCGGCTTCGATGAACGAAGCGTCGTGGAATCGGTACTCGCCATAGAGCAAGTCGGCGACCTTGGCGTCGAAGAACTGCCACGCGACATGACCGGGTTGTTCGAGCACCGCGCGACCGAATTGGGCATAGGTGTAGTTGCGGAAGTTCGCCCCTTCGTCGACGAACCGGTCGCCGTCGGCGTTCACCATCACCCCGAGGAAGTAGCAGATCTTGCGGTAGTGCTTTCGCTCGAGGTGCGGCAGATCGAGGTTGCCGAAGTCCGCCATGTCGCGATCCATCGGCGTGGCGTGGCAGTTCTCGTACACACCGTGGCGGGCGGCGCCTTGGGCCCACGCCAGGCGCAACCCGGTGCCGATGTTGTACGGCGTGCCCCGGACCTTGGCATGCGCCCACTCGTCGCCGAGATGCTCGACCCGCAGGTCGCGATTCGCCTCGAATCCCCCGCATGCCAGCACGACCGAACTCGCTGAGATGCGCTCACCGCCCGCGAGTTCAACGCCGACCACCCGGCCATCGTCGTCGGCCACGACGAGGTCGACGACGGGCGAGAGATAACGAATACGCCCGCCGAGTTCTTCGTAGACGGCGAGTTCCGCGTCGACCAGGCCCGGCCCCTCGCCCGCGGCCGCCAAGGTGAGCCCACCCCAGAAGACGTGGCGACCATCTTGCACGAACGATTGCCGTTCCCATATCGGTTCGAATCGCACGCCCATTTCGGCGAGCCACTGCATGGTCGGAAGCGACTCATCGATCAAGGCCCGCTGCTCGACGGACAGGTCACGTCCCTCGTTGAAGCCGTGGAGGTCGATCGAGAACTGATCGGTCGTGTAGCTGCCAAAGTCGGCGGTTGCGATGCGGGGGTCGTCGGGGTTGGCCAAGAGCGGCCGCAGGTCGTCGACGTCGTCATAGGCGAAGCGCATGGCGCCGGCCGTGTACCGACTGTTGCCTCCGGCCATCTCCCACGGAGCGGCTTCGACCATGAGCGTTTCGGCGCCAGCTGCTCGGGCGGCGATGCCCGCACAGAGGGCCGCGCTGCCGCTTCCCACGATGACGACGTCGACATGTTCGAGCGGCGATCCCATGATCGCGAAGCTACTGCGGGGTTAGCGCTGGGGCCGCAGCGACTGGATCGCGAGCGCGGCGACCAGTCCGACGCCGGCGGCGCCGAGTCCGATCAGGAACGTCATCGCGTAGCGGCCCGGTTCGACGACATCGCCGAGGACCACGCTCATGATCTGGATGCCGGCGACGATGCCGACGAACATCGTCTGCTGGTTCATGCCGTTCGCGACACCCATGTCGTGCTCGTCGACCGAGTCCACGGTGAGCGCACCAATGGCCGGCTGCGAGATGCCGGCAGCCAGCCCCGTCAGACAGAGCGCGGTGACGATCATCGCGATACCAATGCCGTCGTCGCGCAACGCGGCCACGGCGAACACCGTCATGGAAACGATCATCGAAATGGCACCAGCGACGACGGGCCAGCGGTAGCCGACCCGACTCGGCAGCCACCCGCCCAAGGGCGATGCGAGGCTGAAGATCCCCGGTCGCGGCATCATCAGCAGCGCGCTCGCGCCGATCGACCAGCCGTAACGGTTCTGCAGCAGTGACGGCGTGATGACGAAGCCACCCATGTACGCGAACTGGATGGCTGCGCCGGACAACAGCGGCAGGCTGAAGTTGCGCCGCTTGAAATAGTCAAGCTTGAGCATCGGCACCGCGACGCGTCGTTCGATGCGCACGAACCAAAGGAGGAACACGACACCGAACGCAACCGCAGCCAGCGTGACCGGGTCGGTGAGCGCCCCGGTGACTCCGCCCCCTTGGGCCGCCGTCGCGAAACTGGTGATCGAGACCAGGACGCCGAGCACACCGAAGCCGAGCGTAAAGGCGCCGGCCAGGTCGAGCGGTCGGCCTTCGGCTCGCGGGATCGCCCGGACCGTGAGGAAGCCGACGACACACGCCAAAGCGCTGACCGTGCCGAACAAGAAGAACACCGACCGCCAGCCGGCCCAGTCGATGAGCGGGCCCCCGACAATCAGGCCGAGTGTGGGCGCGCCCGTGGTCGCGAACGTGAACCACCCGACCGCCGTCGACCGGCGTTCGGGTCCATAGGCGTGCATCATCAGCGACATGGCGTTTGGATTGACCGCGGCGCCGAAGACGCCGAACAGCACGCGAAACGCAATGAGCGACGGGGCGTCCCAGGCAAGCCCACACAGAATCGTTGCGATGGCTCCCCCGAGCAACCCGCCGAGAAGCATCTTGCGGTGGCCGTGAATGTCGCCGAGCGTGCCTGCGAGCGGGGTGAGTAGCGCCATGGTGAGCATGAGGCCGGTGATGGTCCAGGTGATAGTGGCGCGACCAGTGCCGAGGTCGTCGGCCATCGTGTCGAGCGACACCGTCACCAGCGTCATGAGCGTGCCGAACGCCGTGACGGCCAGCATCACGACGCCCAAGAGGACGCGTTGATACCTCTGGTCGTCAGCGAACGAGGCTGGGGGCGTCGTTACGTTCGGAGGCGAGGCGAGAGGAGCGACCACGCGACCGTAGCCACCGGCTCTGCGCGCCAGGCCATGGTGTGATCAACTGCACTCGTGCCCGAGTCACCCGTTGCGCAGGTGCTGGCCGCGTTGCCCGCTCCCCCCGCCGATGGCCGACGTCTGGTCGTTGCGCTCGCCGGGCCGCCCACCGCCGGCAAGTCGACACTCGCAGAAGCGATCGTGCGCCAGCTCGAGGGGCGTGCAGCCGTGCTCGGCCTCGACGCCTTTCACTACGACGACGCCGTGCTCGAGGTTCGCGGTGACCGTCCCCACAAGGGTGCACCACACACCTACGACGTCGCCGGCTACGCCGCGATGCTCGACCGCTTGCGGGCGACGCCGACCGAGGCGGTGGCGCTGCCGGTCTTCGACCGCAGACTCGAGCTCACCCGAGCTGCAGCCGAGATCGCCGAGCCGCAGCATCGGATCATCGTGACCGAAGGCAACTGGCTTCTCCTCGACGACGATCCGTGGACCGAGTTGGCACCGCGGTTCGATCTGACCGTGTTCGTGACCACCGACCTCGCCACGGTCGAGCGACGCATTCACGAGCGTTGGCATCGGCTCGGCTTCGATGGCGGCGAGGCGAACCATCGAGCTCAGCAGAACGACCTGCCGAACGCCCGGCTCGCATTCCAGAACTCACGACCGGCGGATCTCACGATCCACACGTAGGAGCGGAGGTGCCTGCGGACGGTGGCGATCGGCGCTTGATCGTGCCGCACTCACTTCGGCTGAAGAGATTGGTCGTCTGCGCCGGGTCGAATTT
>CALLPT010000082.1 GCA_938015575.1 uncultured Acidimicrobiales bacterium | reverse complement strand
ATCTCCCCGGCGGCCCTCGCCGTTTCTCCGCCCCCGTTTTCCGCCCCGGCTTCAGCGTTCTCACCGATCTGGTTCCCGCCCTTCCATCCGCCCTCGCCTTCTCACCGATCTGGTTCCCGCTTGGAGCTTCTCACCGACCTGCTTCCCGCTTGGACGTTCTCACCGACTCAGAACCCGCTTGGAGCTTCTCACCGACTCAGAACCCGGAAACTGGGATGTGAGTCGGTGAGATGGGAGATCGGGCAGCTCGCAGTGCATCGCGGACTTCTCGAACGACGTGATCCGGGTTGTCGGTGAACATCTTCCAGGTCACCATCACGACGCGCCATCCCGCGGCGACCAACCGATTGTGGCGGTGGCGATCGCGCTCAAACGATGCATCGTTGTCGTGGTAGCGACGGCTGTCGCATTCGATAGCGACGCGATCCCGTGGATACGCAATGTCGATTCTTGCCCGGTGACCGCCGAAGTCGACCTCGTACTCGAAGTGGGGTTCGCCGAGTCCGTTGATGCGAAGCAGCTCACCACACAGGCGATTCCATCTCGAGTCGGGAGTGGTGCTTCCGTAGCGCTCGTCGAGCAGGCGACGGAGTGGACCGCAACCATTGCGTCCTCGTTGACTATGCGCGGCGAGCGCGGCTGCGATGCGCTCCCAGGTCGTGAGCTGGCGGCGAAGGACGTCGTCGAGCGTTGTGCCGAGACGAGTCGGCGACACGACCGCGCCCAGGTCCAGCATCGTTCGCTCGATGCCGGTGACATCGATCGCATCGCGTTGTCGAACGGCCGCCAGGTCGTATTGGCGGCTCTGATGGAGGAGGAAGTCGGTGCTTCGGCGCTGGCGACCTTCGGGAACGACGACTTCGACTCGGGCCCGCTCATACCCGTCGAGTCCCCAAAGCCGGGCCGCAGCGCGGTGGCTGACGGCCCCGTTCGTGCTCAGCGATGCGGCGCGAGCCTTTGCTTCCCAGGTGAGGGGCGCGGAGCGGATGCGGTAGACGCCGCGATGCATACGAACCCAGTGACCGGCGTGGAGTCGTCGGCCAATCGCGCTCGTACTCATGCCGAGTTGTTCCGCTTCTCGGGCCGCGATCACGCCGTGGTGTCGTGCGAAGAACTCGGAATGTTGGTGGGCGATGGACATGTCGGCTTCCCTTCTGCCGTTCGAGGGGGAAGCCGACAGTTCGATCTTGCCCGAGCCGTGTGACAGCCAACGCCCTTCCGCCTTCTCACCGACTCACATCCCGGTTTCCGGGTCCTGAGTCGGTGAGAACGCTGAAGCGGGAAGTAGATCGGTGAGAAGACGGGGGCGGGAAGTAGATCGGTGAGAAGGCGGGGGGCGGGAAAGTGGGCGGAGGGGGAGTGGCGGGGTCGCGTAGGCTGCGGCGGTGTCTGCAGACCTTGGACCTCCACCGGCGATCGACGCTGACGACGTTTGGGCGGCAGCACGACGACTCCAGGGCGTTGTGCATCGCACTCCCGCGATCGAGTCGCGGCGCCTGAATGAACGTGTCGGAGGGCGGGTCCTGCTCAAGTGCGAGAACTTCCAACGCACCGGATCGTTCAAGTTCCGGGGAGGCTTCAACGCAGTCGCGTCGCTGAGCGATGACGAGAAGCAGCGCGGCGTCGTCGCGTTCAGTTCCGGCAACCACGCCCAAGGTGTTGCACTCGGCGCCCAACTCCACGGTGTCGGCGCAACCATCGTCATGCCAACCGATGCGCCCGCCAACAAGCTCGCTGCCACCCGTGGCTACGGAGCGAAGGTCATCACCTACGACCGCTACACCGAATCCCGCGAGGCGATCGGGGCTGAGCTCAGCGAACGCGAAGGCCGCACCCTCATCAAGCCATACGACTACCCGGCCGTCATGGCCGGCCAAGGCACCGCCGCGCTCGAGCTGCTGGAAGACCATCCCGACGTGGACACGCTGGTCGTGTGTCTGGGTGGCGGTGGCCTGTTGTCCGGGTGCGCCACGATCGCGTCGGCGATGCGGCCCGGTATCGAGATCTACGGCGTCGAACCCGAAGCCGGTGACGATCACCGACGCTCTCGTGCCGCAGGCGAGCGGATCACGATCGATGTACCGGTCACGATCGCCGACGGGCAACAAACGCAGGCGCCCGGCGAGCTGACCTGGCCCATCACCGACCGGCTCGTCACCGAATTCACCGCCGTCACCGATAGTGAGATCGTCGACACGATGCGGTTCCTGTTCGAAACCTGCAAGATCGTCGCCGAGCCGAGCGGCGCCTCGGCCCTCGCCTCGCTACTCGCCGGCCACGTCAGCGCCAAGGACCGCACCGTTGGCGTCACCATCTCGGGCGGCAATGTCGACCTCGCCCGGTTCGCCGCGCTCATGACCGACGGCGTGCCAACATGAACCGATGAGCGCGAACAACCTGAATCGCAACCCAGTCCATCTCGGTCTCGGCGCGACCGCCGAGGTGCTGCCTGACTTCGACGGCACTGGCGAGTGGTACATGAACTACGGCATGGCGACCGCCGCCGACGATGTCGACGGTCGCCTGGTCTCGTGGCACTCCTTCGACGGCGCCTGGGATGTCTGGGAAGTCCATCCACACGGCACCGAAGTCGTCTTGTGCACCGCCGGCACCCTGGAACTCGTCCAACGAATCGACGACGAAGAAGTCATCACCGTGCTGACGCCCGGTGAGTACGCGATCAATGAGCCCGGTGTCTGGCACAGCGCCAACGACTCCGGCCCGTGCAGCGCAGTGTTCATCACCGCTGGCAAAGAGACCGAGAACCACCCGCGCGGATGACCAAGAACAATCGAGTGCGCGTCGGCATCTTCGGCACCAGCTGGTGGGCCGACACCATTTATCTCCCTGGGCTCGACGCGCACGAACACGCTGACGTCGTCGCCTGCTGTGGTCGCAATCGAGAGCGAGCGCAAGCGTTCGCGAACACTTGGAAGATTCCGGGCGTCTTCACCGACCCCGACGACATGCTCCGCACCGCCGACCTCGACGCCGTCATCGTCGCGACCTCCAACGACACCCATTACCCGCTGACGATGGCAGCGCTCGATGCCGGACTGCATGTGCTGTGCGAGAAGCCGCTTGGCCTCGACGTCGCGCAAGCCGAAGCGATGGCGCTCAAGGCCCGCGAGACCGGCGCGATCACCATGGTGCCGCTCACGTATCGCTTCATGCCGATGAACCGTTGGGTGCGTGAACTCGTCGGCAATGGCTATGTCGGCCGCCCGCTCCACATCAACGCTCGTTACTACACCGACTTCGGTTTCGACCCGAGTTACAGCTGGCGCTTCGACCGCGAGATTGCAGGCTCGGGGATCATCGGCGACCTCGCCTCGCACTGGGTCGACCTGGCGCGCTGGCTCATCGACGACACCGAAGTGAGCGTCAGCGCGCTCACCCGCAACTTCGTCGAACGCGAACCGCGTCCCGATGGCACGCCTTACGACCAGACCGAAGACAGCGCGGCGTTGACCGTGAGTTATGCCTCGGGCGCCTACGGGTTGCTACAAACCAGCGCCGTCTGTCACGAGGGAACACCGTTCGGTCAGACTCACCACCTTGAGATCCACGGGGACCGAGGCACGATCTACGCGTCCTGTGACTGGGATCGGGTGCAGCGGGTCGACGGACTTCGCCGTGGAGACAGCGAGGGGCGCCAGCCGTTACCCATTCCCGACGAGATCTGGGGCGATATCCGTCGCGACGTCGTCCACGACACCTACCGCGACGTCTTCAGGACCACCGATGCGATGACCCGTGGCTGGATCACGGCAATTGCCGGGGGTGAGCAGGCGATCCCGAACTTCGACGATGGCCTCGCCGTGCAGCGGGTGCTCGACGCGGCCGTCGTGAGCGCGGCGACCGACGGAAGCCAGCAACCGATCGAACACAGCTAACGAGACCGGTTGTCCTCTACCCTCAATGGGCGACGGGAACTTCAGCGGGGAAAAGGCGTGTTCATCAACAAGGTCCATGCAGCACTACTTCGACTTCAGCTTCGGCTGGTCGTCGCCATCATGACGGTGATCATCACCATGACATCGTTCGTGAAACAGCGACGCATGTCCCACGAGAACGGGATCACGGCCAAAGGCCGGGTCCGGGTGGTCGACAACCCGACGTTCCCGGAACACGACTTCTTCCAGGCCGGTCGTGAATGGCCGTGTCGCATCCGCCATGCGACGGTGTTGTTCAAAGACGACGCCAAGATGACCGTCCGGGGGGCATCGCTGAAGTTCGCCGACGATCGCTTCGAGTCGCCCTTCGACATGCTGATGAACACCGGGCGGGTCGGCTTGTTCTGGAACGCCCGAACCTTCTGGGACTTCGGCATGATGACGGGCAAGCACGGCAAATTCTTCGTGAAGTACCTGGCCAAGTACCCCCAGTCGCTCTACGGAGGCGGGGACAGCAGCCGGCGGAACCCCGTGTCATTCGGTGAGATGAGCTTCCACACCCAGACGTGTTACGCCTTCGTCGACACGAGCGGTGAGTTCTACTACTGCCGGTATCGATTGATCCCCATCGACGACTGGGAAGGAACCGACTCGGGTGCGCTGCCCGAATGGTGGCGGGACCACAACTGGCTCCAGAACCCGTTCCCCGACGAAGAACGCAGCCGGAACTATCTCAAGGACGAATACATCTCGCGCCTCGAAGGTGACGGCACCGTCGAGTACCGGTTCCAGATTCAGCTACGCAAACCCCCGCACGATCACGAACCCAAGTGGGTTACTGCTGAGTACGAATGGTTCGAAGAGGTCACGCCCTGGCACGATCTGGCCGTCGTGACGATCGACGAGGCACTCGACTACACCGAGGCCATGTTGACGTGGTTCGACCTCGGCTTCCATCCGCCGTCGTTGCCAGTACCTACCGGCAAGTCGATCGATGACCCGCACTCGCTGAACAGCCTGCGACAAGCAGGAAAGTGGGCGGGAAAGGCACGGCTGTTGTCCTACAAACTTCGCGGTATGCCCGAGAAGTTTCCGGACACCCGGTGGTCACCCGATTGGGAACAGATCCCGCCGATGCCCATCCCGCCCGGTCCTCGTCCCGCCGACGACAACCCCCGCCAGATCCAGACTCAGTAGCGCAACAACCTCGCTGCGATCCAGCGGCAGCAGCGATGCCGGCGGCAGGTCGCAGCCGATGCGAACAACGATGCCGTCACCGATGATGCGGTGGCGACGGGTGCCGTTGACGATGACCAGCTCGTCGTGGTCAAGGGCGAGCGGAACGGGTTCGCCTTCGTACTCGACGGCACATTCCTCGCTGCCGCCATCGATGCGCACGTAAAGAGTGAGATCCGTGGTCGGCTTGCCGAACAGGCTCCGCTTGTCTTCTCGGCGCCACGACCGGCTGGGCTGGGTCAGTTCGACCAGGTCGGGATCGATCCCGATCTCCTCGACGCGCTCACGCAGTTCCGCCACGGCCGTCGCCATCGACAGGGTCAGGTGCTGCTCGGCCGGCAGTCCACACGAGACCGATCCGTCGGCGCCATAGGCCCGTGGCCGCGGCGTCTCACGGGTCAAGCGCCGAGCGAGCGGGCCCGAACGCATGGTCGCCCGATCGCAGGTGCAACCTTCGTCACAGCGGCTGATCGTGAGTTCGAACGAGATCGACAAGCGGTCGAGTTCCGCGGCGTTCTTCAAGACTTCGTGGCGTTGCTTCGAGGGGAAGATCACCAGCTGGCCGTTCTGCGGCTCGACGATCGTCTGACCGCCGCTGGCGGTATTGAGGAAGCGGAGCGCTCCGCTTCGATCGGGGACCTCGACGTAGTAGACGGCGGTCAGGTCGGACTCGTGATGTGCGTGAGCGGGCACCGATTGTCCCGGCTGGCTGATCACGCCCCAAGCTCGGGCGATGTGGAGCTCGAGGCCCTCGGGATCATGCCCGAGGGCCTCCAGGTAGCGCCACGCTTCCTGCGACAGTGAACGACAGAGCCAGGTGAGGCGCCCATCGTGGTGGAGGTCCACCGAATCCCAGTGGTCGCCCGCCCACGCATCGTTGCGGGCGGGCGACCCAAGCCTGGGATCCGCGCTCTCTCGGATGGCCTGGCTCAGTGCCATCCGTTGGGTCTCGGCTCCAGCGAGGACATTGGAGTGGAAGCCGAGTGGGGCCCAGCCGTCGAGGCCGGGCCGATGGGTTTCGGCGGTGGGTGAAGAGGTCGAGATTGAGGTGGTGATCATGGTGCGTAAGGAGCGAGTCGTAGGGGCCAGGGTGCAATCGACCGAGCGCCGGGGAGAGCCCGGCCGATTGCCGTCCTGGTTCCCGCTGCCTTGTGAAACCACTATCCACGGGTGGTGTTACAGCCGCGCGTCATCGGCTGTTACGGCGCGTCAGATGCGTACGCGTCACCAAAACGGGGCGACGCGCGGCTGGAACCGTCATGACGCGCACGGTTACGCGTGCGTTTGGACGGCGCTGGTTAGACGTCGATCGACGCAGCT
This sequence comes from uncultured Acidimicrobiales bacterium, assembly GCA_938015575.1. GTDB lineage: Bacteria > Actinomycetota > Acidimicrobiia > Acidimicrobiales > UBA10347 > UBA10347. The sequence goes on along the minus strand of CALLPT010000082.1, from coordinate 2,906 downwards.
ACCCCAGTTGGGTCAAGGTAGGTGTAGGGCATCTCGAGGGTCTGGTTCCGCTGTCGGATATCGGTGATGACCTGGTCGAGCCGTGCTCGGAATCGGTCCACGGCAATACGCACAGCGCCGACTTCGTGGAAGAAGTCCGGTGGATAGTCGCCAAGATGTTGGGTCGTTGGCTGGGAGAGCAGGTGGACGAGGGTGATCTGTTCTTCGGCGATCTTGAATGGCGGAAGGCCGTAGGTGAACTCACCTTCGGAGCTCGCTGCGAGCGAAGTCGGCGGTGGCAAGAACCAGGCGCCGGGTGAGTTCGGAATCCAGCCAAAGATGTCGTACTGGCCGTTGTTGACCGCCGAATGTTCGCACGAGACGTTGAACACGATCTGTCGGATCACCGCGTGCAGGTCTTCGAACCGCTCGAAACGACCGTTCTTGAGGGGAAGCCCTGACAGATTGCCGCAGGCCGGGTCGGCGAGCTCGTGGGCCCAGTCGGCGAGTTCTGCGTCTTCGGCGACCGAGGTGTCGTCGGGGTAGAACGCCCGCAGCAGTTCCTCGGTGAAGGTGCCGATCTCGCGCCACAGCACCAGCGCATCGTCGCGGTAGTAGTAGCCGGCGAGGGCGTCGCGATCATCGACACCTCGGTCGGCGAGATCTCGTTCCGGGTCGAGGTCGCTCCACTCGAACGTCTCGAGCGCCTGGCTGATCAGCCAGTACGCGCCCTCGGTGCCGACCGAGATCGACGTATCGATGGGGCCGCCGGGGACGATCAGCTCGTTGCGGGCCTTGTAATTGATCGCGATCGTTCCGACGAAGTGGGGTGTCAGCAGCCGATGGATTGGATGCTGCGGCGAGAGCCCCCGGTTGGCGGCGACCCACACGGTCTCCATCAGCAAGTGTGTGCGAAACAGGTGGACGACCATCTCGTGCCAGGCCGCATCCGCGGTTTGCACGTGGGTCCGGGCGGTGAGCCAGAGCCAGCGCTCATCAGTCGGCGTGAACACGATCGGGTCGACGGTCGTGTCGGACTCGGGCCGGTACGTCGACTCGCGGTCGAGTTGGATGGCGAGTGGGTGCAGTTCGCCGTGGTCGTCGGTGAAGAAGAGTGCTGACGGGGCGGACAGGAAGCGTCCGAGCCGCACCGGCGCACCGACCAAGCCGGGCCAGTCGCACAGCCATAGACGCCCGTCGGCGAGCATCTGTTCGAGCGTGGTGCCCGACGGCAACACGTCGGCGACACGCGCCTGGGTTACTCGAAGATGAGACGGCATCGAGTCGAGGCGACGAATCTGAAGCGGGTTTACACCGTTCAGTCGTTGGCGTGCGAACTCGCTGTCGCGCTGCCAGACCTCGGCGACGCTTGGCTTCTTGCCATAGGGCCGCAGATAGTCATAGGCGGCAAGCTTGCCTTTGGACTTGAGGCGTTTGGCGAAGCCGACCTTGGCCATGAGCGCCTCGAAGACGCTGGTGCCGAGATCGAACATGAACCGCTCGGTCTCGAGCCGGCCCATCTCTTCGACCTTGGGCATGCCTTTGACAAAGGAAGGGAGCCCGGGCAGGCGATCCCATTCGTAGATGGATCGGTTGACTGCCTTGGCCCGTTCCCGTGCAAAAGTCTCGGCCTCGTTCAACGTCATTGCACGCGCTCCCGCTCGTCGCTCTTCCCCGCAATCGGGTAAACCGTACTCGGTCGCGACCCGTGGCGGCTTGCTTCGCTCTGGTGCCCCGCACGGTCGCTACGATCTGGGGGAAGGTCGGGTGCAATGTTGATTCGGGTTCTTGGTCGAATTGGAGCGGATCATGCCGACGGCACGCGGTTTGACCCTCCGTCGGGGCCTCAACGTCGCCTGTTGGCTCTGCTCGCGATGCGAGCGGGCCGGCCCGTCACCGGCGAAACGCTCTGTGACCTCTTTGACCTGACGCCAGGTGCTGTGCGTACTTCGATCTCGCGGTTGCGCAAGCAGCTGGGTGGCGACGAGGTACTGACGACGACCTCGGCGGGCTATGTGCTCAGTGCCGAAACCGACGCGGGCCGCTTCCAGAGCGCCGTGACCGAAGCCCGCTCGCTGCCGCCCGGCGAAGCAAGCATCCATCTGACCGCTGCGCTGGAACTCTTCGCCGGCCCTGCCCTCGACGAGTTCGCCGACGAGCCGTGGGCGATCGCCGAAGTCGCCCGCCTGAACGAGCTCCGGGCCGCGGTCGTCGAGGACCTCATCGGAGCACGGATCGAACAGGGTGAGCACGACGCCGCGATCGACCTCTTGCATCCGCACATCGAACAGTTCCCCTTCCGCGATCGGCCCCGCGAACTCATGATGGAAGCGCTGGCTCGCTCGGGTCGCCAGGTAGAAGCGCTGCGGGTCTTCCAGGCCTATCGAGCCCACCTCATCGAAGAGGTTGGCGTTGATCCCGGCGATGCCATCCGCGAGCTCGAGAACACGATTGCGATGGGCGATCTGCCGACCGAGCCGGCCCTGGGGCGTGACGGTGGCGGCATCCGCCCGAAAGCCGTCGTCGAAGACATGGCGTCGCTCACCAATCTGCCCGCGGTTCCCAACGAGTTCTTCGGACGAACCGAGGTTGTCGCCGAGATCGCTCATGCGTTGAGCGACGCTCCGTTGGTCACGCTGCTGGGCCCCGGAGGGGTCGGGAAAACCCGGCTTGCGCTCAAGGTCGCTGGCGGCCAGGTCGGGCTGTACTCCGATGGCGTTTGGGTCGTCGAACTGATCGATTGCGAGAACGAGTCCGACATCTTGCGGTCCATCGCTGATGTGCTCGGGTTGCGAGTCGCCGGCATCGGCGATCTTGCCGAGCAGCTCGGCGGTCGCACGATGCTGCTTGTGCTGGACAACTGTGAACACCTGCTCGACGCTGTCCATGCGGTGGTCGACAAGATGCTGGCGTCGGCGACTCGGCTC
>CALLPT010000081.1 GCA_938015575.1 uncultured Acidimicrobiales bacterium | reverse complement strand
CTCGCCGGTCGCGTCGGTCATCTGCGAAGCAACCGTGCGCTTCCAGATCAGCTCGTACACCTGGGCTTCGCTCTTGACGCACTCGTCGGCGACGCTCTCGGGGGTACGGAACTCGCTGCCGGCTGGGCGGATGGCTTCGTGGGCCTCTTGGGCGCCTTTGGCCTTCTTGTCGTAGGTACGGACCTCGTCGGGCAGATACTGCTTGCCGTATTTCTCGGTGATGACGTTGCGAGCGGCTTCGAGTGCGTCGGCGGACAGCGTCGTGCTGTCCGTACGCATGTAGGTGATCAGACCCTTTTCGTACAGGCCCTGGGCGGCACGCATGGCCATCGATGCGGACAGGCCGAGCTTGCGACCGGCCTCTTGCTGCAGCGTCGAAGTGATGAACGGTGCGGCAGGGCGGCGACGGTACGGCTTGGCTTCGACCGAGCGAACCTCGGAAGGCTGGCCTTGGAGTTCGGCCACCAGCTGGTTCGCTCGGGCTTCGTCAATCACCACGGCGTCGGAAGTCAGCTCGCCGCTCTGGGCGAAGTCACGGCCCTGGGCGATGCGGTTGCCATCGACCTCGAGCAGCTTGGCGGTGAAGTCCTTTGGCTCGCCAGGGGCGGGGTCACGGGTGAGCGCAAACGTCGCTTCGAGATCCCAATAGTTGGCCGACACGAATGCCATGCGCTCGCGTTCACGCTCGACGACGATCCGGGTGGCGACGCTCTGGACACGCCCGGCACTCGTGCCCTGCGCGATCTTGCGCCAGAGCACCGGTGAGACCTCGTAGCCGTAGAGGCGGTCGAGCATGCGGCGAGCCTCTTGGGCGTCGACCATCTTGCGGTCGAGTTCGCGGGGATCGTCGAGTGCCGCTTGGATCGCTTTGGGCGTGATCTCGGTGAAGACCATGCGCTTGACCTCGACCGAGGTCGGCGGTGACAGGACTTCGAGCAGGTGCCACGCGATGGCTTCGCCCTCGCGGTCCTTATCCGTCGCGAGGTACAGCTCGTCGGCGTCTTTCATCATCGACTTGAGCTTCTTGATGTGATCCTTCTTGTCGGCATTGATCACATAGAGCGGCTTGAAGTCGTTGTCGACATCGATGCCGAGCTTGGCCCATTTCTCGCCCTTGTAGGCCTTGGGGACATCTGCGGCGTTGCGCGGCAGATCCCGAATATGCCCAATCGACGACTCAACCAGGTAGCCGTCGCCGAGATATTCGCCGATCTTTCGAGCCTTGGCCGGGCTCTCGACAATCACTAGTGCGTGTCCCACGAGCGCCAGGGTAAGCACAGTGAGTGGTGGTTTTGCACCCGCCACTTGTCACGCACCGACTTTTGGCCCGGTTGAGCGGCCTCAACGGCGTTGCCGGAGCGCGTCGAACTACGGCATCCCCGCAGCTCGATCAGCGCGCCGATTGCGACGCGAAGTTCAGTCGTCGTCTTGGCGACGTGCGCCCACCATCAGGAGGCCGCCCAAGACGAGCAGACCGATCGACGCGGTGGCCAGCACAGGCGCTTCGATACCCGTCGCCGCGAGTCCTGGGCCTTGATTGCCAGCCGCGGCGCCCGCACCGTCACCGGCGTCACTTCCGCCAGATGTGGCGTCGGTCGTAGCGTCGCCACCACCGGTGCCAAGTGCGCCAGGCGCGGCGTCGGGAACGACAAACGCAGCTTCGGTGCCGGACAAGGACAGAACATCGGGGGCCGTCGAGAACCGGCCCGGGTCAGGAAGTGCTTCGGCGACCACCGTCGGCGAGGCCGTGCTCGTTGGTGCCGGCGTCGAGGTAGGTCCTGGAGTACTGGTTGGGGCCGGCGTGCTCGTTGGGCCAGGTGTCGCGGTAGCGGTCGGCGTGGCCGTCGGCGTCGGGGTTGAGGTGGGCGCGGCAGGTGTCGCGGTCGGAGCGACGGGTGTGGCTGTCGGCGGGATCGGCGTCGCGGTCGGTGGGATCGGCGTCGCCGTCGGCGGGATCGGCGTCGCCGTCGGCGGAATCGGCGTGGCGGTCGGCGGAATCGGGGTCGGTGTCGCCGTTGGCGGCACTGGCGTTGGCGTAGCGGTCGGGACGCCACCAGGGGTCGTCACCGAACCATCGGTAATAATCGGGGTCAGCGCGACACTGTTGACATCGGCCAACGTTTCGATCTCGATGTCGAGCGGCGAGACACCCGCACCGACGATGTCGAAGGGAATCTGTACCAGTTCGACGTCGCTGGTGACGCCGCCGAAGTTGAACAACGCCACCGTGATTTGATCGACGGGATTCTGGGGCCCGCAGGCACCGCCAAAGCCGTTCTGCGGGGTGCAGATGGGTTGTCCGTTAGCCGGATTGATTTGGGGCTGAATGATTGCCGGGTCGTAACTCAGCAGCACGGTTGCGGCCGCGACGCTGTTGCCCATCGGCTCGAGGAAGATGGTCACGATCTGGGTGGTGACACCCGCGTCGGTGACGACGTAATCCTCGGTCAGGACACCGGCGCTTGGATCCTGGGCGCCCACGGAATCCGCGGTCAAGGTCAACGTGCCAAGGACCATGCCAGCAACGACACAGAACCAGGCGGCAATCGACAGTCGACGCTTGGGAGAGATGCTCACAGAACCGAACCTTGCAAGGAAGTAGACGCGCGCAGAAACGCATGCGCACGAAGAATCACTAGGAATGTAGACGAGCGAGGACCCGAAGACCGCACGATCGGCGCGATTCCTGGGTCATTCGTCTTCTTCGTCGTCGACGCCAGCGCCCGACAAGATCAGCAGGCCGCCGATCGATGCCAGAATCGAAGCCAACAGAATGCCGATCTTCGCGTTGTCCTCGATGGGCGACGACGCTCCTGGCTCTTCCGCAAACGCGAGCACCACCGGTTCGCCGTCGCGACCGACCGCGGCGTCATCGACCGCGTGGGTTGAAGCACCGTGGGCCTCCACCACAAAGGCCGTCTCGTCACTGCTGTGGTCGTCACCGGTAAAGGCCAAGTTGCTGACAAACAGCGAGACGGTGAAGCCGATACCGGCAATCATCGCCAAGCCGACAAGATGGCGCATTGTCATTTCTCGGGGCATCGTGGCGATCCCGAGCCGAGCGGCACCCCAGCTCAACAAGGTGATGCCGACGGTCTTGCCGACGACGAGACCAACGATGATGCCCCACATCACCGGTGACCTGAATGCGGCCGACAAGATGTCGCCGTTGATACGCACGCCGGCGTTGGCCAGCGCAAAGATCGGGATGATCGCGTAGCTGCTGATCGGGTGAATCGATGACTCGAGCCGTTCAGCGACCGACACCGACTCGCGTATCCGGAAGCTCGCATAGCGAACATCGACGGGGAACACTTCTGGCTTGTCGCGCAGCCACCGGGCAATCGTGCGGGTGTCGTCTTCGGACTGCAACGGCTTGGCCGGGGTGATCAGGCCAAGGATCACGCCGGCGATCGTGGCGTGCACTCCGCTGCGGAAGGTGGTCCACCAGAAGATGGCGCCAAGGAAGATGTAGAGCGGGATGTACCAGACTCGCAGCTGTCGCATCAGCAGAATGACGATGATCATGGCGCCCGAGGCGATGAGCCATCCGGTGCTGATCCCTGACGAGTAGAACAGCGCAATCACGATGATGGCGCCGATGTCGTCGACAATCGCGAGCGACAGCAAGAACACCTTGAGTTTGCGGGGCACGCGATCGCCGAGCAGTGACACGATGCCGACGGCAAACGCAATGTCGGTCGCCATGGGGATACCCCAGCCATCCTGGCCAGGGCCTCCCGCATTGAAGACGAGATACAACGCCGCGGGGACGACCATGCCGCCGATGGCGGCAAACGCGGGCAAGGCGGCATCGCGTGGGTTGCGGAGCTGACCATCGACCAGCTCTCGCTTGATCTCGAGCCCGACGACGAAGAAGAAAACCGCCATCAACGCGTCGTTGACGAAGTCCGAAAGCGAGTGACCGGCGAAGATCTCGATCCCGTTCACCGACAAGTCGACCGACGAACCCCAGAAGGCGTCGTAGCTGTCACCCCACGGAGAGTTCACCCAGATGAGCGCCGCGGCAGTGGCAATGAGCAACAAAATGCCGCCGGCAGCTTCGACCGCAAGGAAGCGGGCGAAGGGCCGCGCGAACCTTCGAGCGAAGAACGAGTCCTGCCCAATAAACGTGAGGTCCGAGAAGTTGGTGTTTCCGGCCATCGCCGCCCGAGGATACCGGGGCTCCGGCCGCTCCAGCCCTCAGGTCGACCGAGGGTTCGTTGCGTTTCGGTTAATCGACGCTGCGGGACCGGTAAACGGCAGCCCGATGCCGATCAGCCCGATGTCGATCAGCGCAGCATCCGGAGCGTGACGGTGGTACCGGTCGGCGACGGGGCGATGACACAGTCGTCGGTCAGGCGACGCATCAAGGTGACGCCCAGGCCGCGCTCGTACTCGAGCCGCTCGGGGTCGGTGACCGGGGGGTGCGGCTTGAGTTGGCTTGGATCGAAGCCGGGTCCGCGGTCGACAATGACCACGGTCACCTGCTCATCGTCGATCGAGATGCTGATCTTCACCGCGGCATCGACCCCATTGTCGCGGTGTGCCTCGATGGCGTTGGTCGTGGCTTCGCTCACCGCGAGACGCAGATCCTGCATGCGCTCTTGCTTGAGCACCGGTTCGGCAGCCAACGCGTGCGACAGCACAGAGCGCACCATCGCCAAGTGGTCGAACTTGGGCTCGATCTCGATCTCGAAGTTGCTCACGGAGCTTCCCCAGAGGGAACGTCGGCCAACGCGTCGTCGAGCGTCTCGAACAGGTCGAAGACCTCGTTGAGGCGGGTCAGTTCAAACAACTCGACGAGGTGGCGTTGCGAGCAGACGATCCGCAGCACGCCCTCGGCCATGCGCATGCGCTTCGCCGCCCCCACCATGACGCCTAGGCCAGTGCTGTCGATGAAGTCGACGCGGTCGAGGTCGAGCACCAAGCCGTCGGGGCCGCGAGCAGTCACGTTCTGCACATGCTGGCGGAGCTTGGGAGCCGTGGCCATGTCGATTTCGCCGCTGACCCGCATCACGGCCCACGCGCCATAACGGGCAACCTCGAAGGTGGGCTCGATCACGGTCACTAACGCTACCGCACCGACGCAACCTGTCGCTGCTCGCCCCCACCGACAAAACGACGTACCTCGATGTTGACGAGCGCAGCGACAAGACGACGTGCCTCGATGTTTCGAGCGCAGGGAGAAACTCGGTAAGTGACGAGCGCAGCGAG
>CALLPT010000080.1 GCA_938015575.1 uncultured Acidimicrobiales bacterium | reverse complement strand
TGATCCCAGCTCACCGGTGAGGTCTGCGGCTCTTCGACACCGCCCTCGGACCGGTCAATGGTGACGGTCTGCTTCCAGGCATCAGGAATGCGATCGATCTGATCGGCGACGACATGCAACTTGGTCACGGTGTTGCGCCGCTCCCCTGCCCGAGTGAGCGCCCCGAGGAAAACTGGCAACAATTCATCAGAGCGCTCGGCGACGATGCAGCACGTATTGAGCGTGTTGCACACCTTGCGGTCGAGCGAGTGATACACGACCTCGGCGAATCGGTCGGCATCGGCATCGGCGGCCGCGACAATCCAGGCGCCTCCGGTTCCGTGCAGGCTCACGGGGACCCCGGCCTGACGGGCGACCGAACCGAGCTGGGCGACCGCGGCGCCGGAACCTCGAGCAACAGCGAGCGCCAGCCGCGGATCGCTGAACAGTGCGTAGCCCGCCGAACGGGCAGCGCTGGCAACCAGCGACACGGCTCCCGCCGGCAACCCGCTGACCTCCAGCGCCGGGTTGAGTGCGTGCTCGACGATCGCGCGAGCCGTGCCTAACGCGTCGGAGCCGATACGAAACACCACGGTGTTGCCCGATCGCAGTACGCCGGTCGCGTCGGCGAACACGTTCGGGCGACCCTCGAAAACGAACCCGACCACGCCAAGCCCTGAGCGGACCTGGTCGACGCGCCAGCCGTCATGCTCGATCGTCTCGTCGACCTGATTGCGCAACGACGCCGTGGTCGCCCACGTAGTGAGACCAGCGATCATGTCCGAGCGCATTGTTTCGGACAGCTCAAGACGGGTCGTCGTACGTCCTCGCGCCCGGGCCGACTCGACATCGGCCGCGTTGGCAGCTGCGATCGCGCCAAAGCTCTCGTCGTCGCCAAGCCGTTCGGCGAACGCCTGGTAGAACGCGGTGATCGCGTCGTCGCTCACGCTGCCAAGTGCACCGAAGGCACGCACGGCGGCGGAGACGGCTTCCTCGGCAATTGCCGCTTCGGCGGCCGGAACATGCAGCAACGCGCCCGTGTCTTGCACCACGACGAGTCGGTCGCCGGCCCGGAACGCATCGGCCAGCTCCGGTGGCACGGTCGTGACCTGATTCCCGCCAAAGGGAATGGCCATACCGGCGGTCAATGATTCGAGCATCTCAGCCATCCTGTGAGGCTATCGACGGGCCACCCGCGCTCTCGCCCACCAGCTCGCCCGACTCGGCGTTCGAGGTCCTCATGATCGACACTGAGTAGATGCGCACGATCTGGGTCCTCGGCGACCAACTCAGCCGCCGCGTGGGCCCACTCGCCAACGCCACACCCGGTCGAGATCGTGTGCTCTTGGTCGAAGCCGCCGACAAGATCCGCAGCAAGCGATGGCACCGCCAGCGGCTGCACCTGATCCTGGCGTCGATGCGGCACTTTGCTGCGGAGCTCGAGACCGAGGGCTTCGACGTCGACTACCGCCGGGCGACCACGATGGCCGACGGCCTGGCGCACCACCAGTCTGTGTACGCGCCGAGCGAGGTGGTCGTGATGGCACCGCTCAATTGGGACGGGCGCCAACTTCTCGAACGACTCGACGTGACGATCAGCCCGAACGACCAGTTCCTCTGCTCCCCCGAGGCCTTCGCCCAGTGGGCCGACGAACACTTGGCGTCGCATGCACGGCTCACGATGGAGGACTTCTACCGCTGGCAACGGCGTCGCCTGGACATCCTCATCGACGACGGACAGCCGACCGGCGGCGCCTGGAACTTCGACAAGGACAATCGCGAACCGCCTCCCAAGGACGGCCGCGGATGGCCCGAGGTCCGACGCTTCGCCTTGACCGACATCGACGAGGCCGTGATCGCCGAGATCGAGGGCTACGACGTGTGGGGTGAGCCGCCGGTGGGCTGGTGGCCGACGAACCGGGCCGACGCCCTGCTCCGGCTTGGCGATTTCGTCGAGCACGCATTGCCGACGTTCGGCGCTCATCAAGATGCCATGCTCGACGCCGAGTGGTCGATGTCGCACAGCCTGCTTTCGTCGGCGCTCAACACGGGCCTGCTTTTGCCCGGTGAAGTCGTTGCCGCCGCTGTCGACGCCTACCAAGACAGCCACGCGCCGATCAATTCGGTCGAAGGGTTCGTGCGTCAGGTGATCGGCTGGCGCGAGTACGTACTCGGCGTCTACTGGCTCTGGATGCCCGACTACCGCGATGAGAACAGGCTCGCCGCCACTCGCTCGCTGCCGCCGGTCTTCGAGGGCCAGGCGTCTACCTCGATGGCGTGTCTGGGCGGCGTGCTCGGGAACCTCGAACGCAACGGCTGGAACCATCACATCGAACGGTTGATGGTGATCGGCAATCTGTTGCTCACCGCCGGCGTCGACCCGCGTGCCGCAGTCGACTGGATGTGGCGAAGCTATGTCGACGGTGCTGAGTGGGTGATGCTCCCAAACCTGATCGGCATGGCGCTCCACGCCGACGGCGGCCGGATGGCCACCAAGCCGTATGCCGCCGGTGGCGCGTACATCAACCGCATGTCGAACTACTGCAAGGGATGCAGGTTCGACCCCAAGAAGCGCACCGGCGACGACGCCTGTCCGTTCTCCACGCTCTACTGGGATTTTCTTGCCGGCAACGAGGAAGCGCTGCGCAGCAACCATCGCATGGGTCGCCAACTCGGCGCGATGCGCAAGCTCGCCGACCTCGACGGCGTCCGCGAACGCGGCGCCGAGATCACCGTCGCTTTGACCGAAGGAAGGCTCTGAGCCGCCGCACCGACCTTCCGCTCTTCAGCCGCCGACCGCCGTGTTTTAGCGGGGACTGGTACAACGCCAGCGGAAGCAGCGATCCGGGTCCTGGAGCACGGCGCGAGCGCGACATTCGAGCTCACCCTCCTGAGCACGATCGAGCTCGACCGAGATCTCTACCGGCAGTTGACCGGGCCGTTCCCAGGAGCCCTGGCCAAGAACAAGCTTTGTCTCGCCCTCGCCGAGCTTGCCTCGCTCGTCGTGCGCGTCGACCAGCACCCACATCCAATACCAGTCCTCTGGCCGATCGACGCCCTCGATGACCTCGGCCAGGTCGACCTCTCGGGCGAACGTCAGCCACCCATCGACGACCTCGCCGCCGCACGCCCTCGATGGGCCAAACCCCCCGTCCGAGTCATCGGCGCCGATGACGGTCATGATCCACACGCCGACGACCAGCACCGCTGCAGCCGCGAACAGCGCACCGACTACCCGGCTGCCATCTCGACTCATCCCTCGAACCTAGACGCGAACGGCGCGGCGAGGTCACGGCGGACCGGCTGGGCCAGACCCGCTCTGCATGGATGCGGAGCGGTGTGATCCACCGAGTGAGGGGCGCACGTTGTGAAAAACGTCACCATCCGCGATAGGGACGGCGAGGCGGGCAACACTCTCCGTGCGGTTCCGAGGTGCTTCATCGTTACCAAATCGGTGCCTCGGAACCGCCCAAATCGCTCGAGGCCGCGGCGCCTCCCGGTTGTGCCGGACCTGTGGGGAACTCACCACCAGGCGGTGGATAACCCGGTCGGCCCTGGGGATTTCCTTCCCCTGAAGTGGACAAGTCTGGGGATTTCGCGTATCCGCTTGACCGCCGATCCACGTCTCGTGCATAGTGCTCACACACCGCAAACGGAGCGGACGGAAACGGGCCAGCGAAGCGGACCAAGGGGCAACCCGAGGGAAGCAGCGCAGGACTGGAGAAGCGAAGCGAGGGGCAACCCGAGCAGCGTGGAAACCGACCGAAGACCGAGGCGGGTAGGGGAAAGAACGAA
>CALLPT010000079.1 GCA_938015575.1 uncultured Acidimicrobiales bacterium | reverse complement strand
TCGGTCGGACGCACGGCATTGGCCTATGTCAGCGATGAGCAGGGCCGGTTCCTGTCCGAGTTCACGATGACCAGATTGACCGACGACAGCTTCTGGCTCTTGAGCGCGGCGGCCGCGGAATGGCACGACCTCGATGTCTTGACCGATGCCAACCCGCCGGACAGCGTGACGATTACGAACCTCACCCACACCCACAACGCGCTGATGGTCGCCGGCCCCAACGCTCGCACGGTGCTGGCCCAGGTCACCGAGGCGCCACTCGACAACGCGTCATTCCCGTGGCTGGCCTCGCGATCGATCCAGATCGCCGGACACGAGATCGTGGCGTTGCGGCTTGGCTTCACCGGCGAATTGGGCTGGGAGCTGCACATGCCGATGGCCGCGTCGCTCCCGGTCTACGAGGCCATCCACGCGGCGGGCGAGGCGCACGGACTCATCGACTTCGGGCTGCTCGCGACCGAATCGATGCGGCTCGAGAAGAACTATCGGGCGTGGAAGAGCGACCTGCATACCGAGTTCACGGTGCTCGAGGCCGGCCTCGACCGCTTTGTCAATCTCGACAAGCCTTTCCAAGGACGCGACGCGATCCTGGCGCAACGCGCGGCCGGTCATCGGCGGGTCTTCGTGGCCATGACCATCGACAACGACGTCGCGGCCGCCCACACGGGTGATCCGATTCTGGTCGGCGAGGATCTCGTGGGTGTCGTGACGAGCGGGGCCTATGGCCACTACACCGAAACGAACATTGCCATGGGCTACGTTGACCCCGCCTACGCCGAACCCGGGACCCGGCTCACTCTCGAGGTGATCGGGCAACGGTGCGAGGCAACGGTTGGCACCGAGCCGATGTACGACCCCGATCACGACTTGCCCCGGGCGAACGACTAGATCGCCCGTCAGAGGAGACCAATGGGTGACTCACTCGAAGAACGCATCGCCGCTCGAGCGTTGCGCTATGTCGTCGAGCCTCCTCGGGCACTTGACCCCGTCGTCGATCTGGCAAGTCCGGCCGAGCTGCAGGCAATCTTCGATCAGGCTGGCTCGCTGGCGTTCGCCGATGAATCGCTCCCCGTCGACGACGACACGATGGTCGATGCGGTCGACCTGGTGATCAAACACTCGGTGCACACGAGCCATCCGCGCTTCATCAACCAGAACTTTGCCGGCCCCGATCCGGTCTCGGTGGTCGGCGACTGGCTCGGCGCCGCCCTGAACACCACCGGCGCCACGTTCGAAGCGGCTCCGGTGTTCACGCTCATGGAAAGCGCGGTGTTGTCCAAACTGGGGCGTTTTGCCGGCTATGTCGGCCCAGGCTCGGAGCAAATCCCGACGCTGCCCCCGGGCCTGTTCTGCCCCGGCGGCTCGACGGCAACGTTGTACGCGCTCCAGCTGGCTCGCCATCGGCTCCGCCCCGACATCAAGGTGAGCGGTGCGACAGGGGAGCAGTTCACCTTGTTTGTGTCCGCGGCGGGCCACTACGCGGCGACCAAGTCAGCAGCGCTGTTGGGTCTCGGCACGAACGCGGTGGTCAAGGTCGCCGCTGATGAACGAGGCGCCATGATTCCCGACGCGCTCGACGCAGCGATCTGTGCTTCCAAAGCCGACGGCCAGGTGCCTTTTGCCGTGATCGCCACATCGGGCACGACGGTCACCTCGGCATTCGACGACCTCAACGCGCTTGGCGATATCAGCGAGGCGCACGGGCTCTGGCTCCACGTCGACGGTTGCTACGGCGGTTCCGCGCTGTTCTCGCCAACCCACCGGCATCACCTCGACGGGGTCGAGCGGTCGGACTCATTCGTGTGGAACCTCCACAAGATGATGGGGATGACCCAGCAGTGCACGGCGTTGCTCGTCCGCGAGCCGGCGCTGTTGGCCGACTGCTTTGCGCTCCGAGCTGACTACCTGTTTCAGCCCGACAAGCTGCATGCCGAGTACGACTCTGGGGATCGCACGTTTCAGTGCGCTCGTCGCATCGATGTGCTGAAGCTGTGGTTGGCGTGGAAGCACCACGGCGATGCCGGGTTTGCGGCGCGGATCGACCATGCCGTCGCCATGGCCGAACACGCAGCCCGCCGCATCCAGGCTTCTGACGGCGAGTTCGTGCGGGTAACCGGCACGTTCACCAACGTCGTCTTCGGCTGGGTCCCGCCCGCGTTGCGCCCCCTGGACCTGTCACCGGCTTCCATCGGCCAGCTCACGCCCGAGGTACACGACGCGCTCCACACGTTGGCGCCGAGGATCAAGGGTCGGATGCAGACCGAAGGCACCGCGATGATGGGGTTCCAACCCATCGAAGGGCTCAACACCTTCCGCTTGTTGTTCATGAATCCCGAGGTCGCGCCCAGCGACGTCGATGCCATGCTCGACCGGGTCTCGCAGTACGGCGACGAACTCGTCGCGGCCGGGCAGCCATGAGCGTCCGCTATCTCAAACAGCGCAGTGGCGCCGCGGCCAGCGCCACCGCTGATGTCGCCGAAACAGTGGCATCGATGCTGGCGACGCTGCGCACCGGCGGCGAGGACGCGGCCCGCGCATTGGCGCAATCGTTCGACGGCTGGCGGGGCCCGATCGTGGTCGAGCGGAGTGCCATCGACGAGGCTCGCCGATCGCTCGCCCCGACCTTGCTCGACGACATCGCCGAAGCCCACCGCCACATCCGCTCGTTTGCGCTTGCCCAGCG
>CALLPT010000078.1 GCA_938015575.1 uncultured Acidimicrobiales bacterium | reverse complement strand
CTCAAGCACCGGTTGGCCGAGACCGCCCAACCGGACAAGGTCGGTGTCGTGCTCGTTGGCGAGGTGCCCTACAACGCCCAACAAGTGACCGAGGCGCTCGACGTGCCGGTCGTGCATGTCTTGCCGATCGATCAGCGAGCGGCGACGGCCGTCAACATCGGCGGCGACGACCGGTATTTGCGTCGCAGCCTGTTCGCCCGGAGCTGCGCGCAATTGACCGACCACATCCAGCACGAGATGTGGGTCGACGCGGTCAAGGAGCCCGCCGGCTCTGCGGCTCCTGCACCCCTTGAGCCTGGGCTCCCTGAGGCTGCACTCCCTCCGGGTGCACTCCCTCAGGCTGATGACTATTCGCACCTGCCGCCGCCGCCTCCTCCTCCGCCTTCTCGGCCTCCATCATCACCTGCGCCCCTGGCGGCTGGAGAGGAACCCCCGCCGGCCGTGGTTGATCTGACCGAGCCCGAAGGCGCCTCGGTGCTTGTTTGGCGGCCCGACGATGACGAGCCCGCTGTCGCTGGCCCGCCCGACGCCGAGGAGCCGGCTCGGCGTCTCGAGGATCCTGGCGAAGATTCCGAACCGCAGCCGGTCGTCTGGTTCCCCGAGTCCGGCTAACTCGCCGTCAATGCCCGGCTCGGCTACGGGTCGCTAACGCAGCAGTGCCTCGACCGCTTCGGCCGCCGAGGCGGCGGCCATGTGGACCGAGCTCCAGTCCTCGCCGTCGGTATAGGCGTCGCCGGCAAAGAACACCCGGCTCTGCACGGGCCGCTGCATCTTCGGCGGTAGCCGCCAGTCGGCGTTGTCGGCGATGTAGGCCTGCTCGATGTACGGCTCGACTTCCCAGTTCTGGGCGATGTGCTGCACGAAGGTTCGCGACGGGGCGCCGTCATACATCTCGTCGAGTTCGGCCAAGATGTAGTCGACCAGCTCCTGACCATCACGCCGTTGATACGGCCACGACTGGTCCCCGACGGTGAACAGACCGAGCACGTGGGCGTTGGCGTCCTGGCCGTAGGCGGCGTCGTAGTAGAGCTTCTGGCCTGCTGCTGAGTCGCTCCCGGCGATCTCGAGGAAGGTCGGATACCACGGCTCGCTGAACTCCAGGAAGACCTTCATGCCCGTCCAGAGCTGGACCTCGTCGATTGCTTCGAGCTTGTCGTCGGGTAACGGGGGCTCGAAGTCGATCGCCCGTTTGCGCAGCTGCATTACCGGCACGGTCACGATTACCGCGTCGGCCGTGAAGACCTCGCCACCAGCGACCATCACGTTGACCTCGTCGCCCGAGTAGTCGATGGCTTCGACCGGTGTGCTCAGTCGGAGCTCCGACTCGATACCCGGCACCACGTAGTGCTCGAAGAAGGTAAGCCAGGTGTCGCCGACGAACTTCACATCGGCGTTCTCGCCCGCCTCACCGGCGCGAAGCGTGGTGCCGTCCCAGACCGCGGCCGAGTCCCGATCGTCGTAGAAGCTGAGCTTGGTGGTGAGTTCGACCGAGTCGTCATTGACGATGACGTCGAGGACCTCGGGGTCGACATGGATCCACTCGCCGCCGAGCGGGATGGGGAAGTCGACGAAGTCGTGGGCGGTCTTGATGCGGCCGCCGTACGTGTCCTTGGCCTCGAGGATCGTGAAGTCGATGCCGCGCTGACCAAGCAGGTGCGCCGCACTCATCCCCGCCGGACCGGCTCCGACGATGATCACCGAACCAATCGTCGTGTTCTGCCTGCCAGCGGTGGTGACACGAGCGCCACACGCTGCGGCGGCGAAGCCACCGACGCCGAGCAAGCCAGCGATCTTTACGAAGTCGCGTCGGGAGATCATACGAAGTGTCTGTGCCGCTCGGCGTCTGGCTTCAACCGGTCAGAATCCAATCGAAACCCTCGCGAATGCAGTCGGCGACTCGCTGTGGCTCGTTGGTCGCCGCGGGATCAACCGAGATCCCGATGTTCGCCGTGTCCTGGTAGCTCAGGAGGGTCACGTTGACCGCAGCGGCACTGGTAGGCCCAAACGGATATTGGGCCAGCATTTCCGCCGACCCGAGGTAGACGGGTACCGGACTGCCGGGCAAGTTGCTGGTCAGGAAGTCGCTGCCCCGCAACACCTGGGCGAATGCCAGCCCGCTGAGCTGGGCGGGAAGGTGCGCCAGTAGCTGCTGGGCCGGGCCGATGATCGATTGAGCAGGGTCCGCGCGATGCGAGTCGATGAGGGCCTGACAGATCTCGATGAGATGGTTCGGCTCCTCGGCATCGAGGGGGAGCTCGACCCGGATGGCCTGTAAATGATTGCCGGTCGCTTCGGCATCGGCGGCTCGCACGCTGACCGGCATGCCCATACGGAGCAGGGGGCACGCTTCGTTGGCCTGCTCGTGAAACAGGCCGAGTCCGCGGGCCACGGCGGCCACGAACGCCGCGTTCATCCGGGTACCGGCTCGCTTGCCCGCAGCCTTGAGGTCTGCGACCGGCACGCTCATCGTGTCGTGCCAGGTATCGGCTGAACGCTCCTTGAGCACCGGGCTCATCGGTGGGGCCGGCACGATCGAGCGCAAACCAGCGGCGACCGTGTCGAGTGCTTGGTCCATGGCGTCGCCGTCGCCGCTGGTCAGGTTCTTCAGCACGGCCGTGCCGAGGTCGCGCAACGACGTACGTGCTCGGCCTCGTTCGAACTCGATCGCGTTGTTCAGTCGTTCACCGGCCGACAACGGCTCCGCCCGCGGCTCCGGCGGCAACTCCGGATTCTCGGTGTCGGGCTCGAAGTCGAACAACTCGAGCTGGATCTGGAGCATGCCCATGCCGTCGGCGATGGCGTGATGGGCTTTCATGACGAGCCCACTGCGGCCGCCGTCGATGCCTTGGATCAACAGCACGTCGAAGAGGGGCCGCTCCTTGTCGAATGGGGCAGCGTTGAATGGCGCGGCAGCATCGAGAGCGTCGCGAAGCGTGGCCTCGCCGGGACAATCGATGATCGTCAGGTGATTGTCCAACTTGAACTCGGGATCCAACTCCCATCGGGGAGGGGACAGCGAGAGCGGGTTGCCCACGACCCGTTGGCGCATGCGCGGAACCAAACGGGTCGCGCGCTCGAGACGGACACGAAAGGCGTCGGGATCCACCGTCGAATCGAACAGCGACAAGCTGCTCACGGTGCTGGCCAACGTCGGGTCCCGTTCGACGGCCCAGATCAGCGCATCGGCGTCGTCGAGCCGAGAGGTGTTGTCCGTGTCAGGCCCGGGCTCGGTGGCGGTCACGGCCCAAGTGTGGAAGCGCCGTCGCCGCTGGTCAACTGGAACCCAGACAAAACTCGTGCGCCCGGCCTCAGCCGTCGGTGCCGTCCTCGGTCGGTTCCGGCTCGGGCGTGGGTTCAGGAGATGGCTCGGGTGTCGATTCCGGTGTCGGCGTTGGCTCGGCCAACGAAGCGATGCACTGGTCGACCGCACCATCACCATCGGTGTCGGTCGGCGTCATGTCGGCCGGGCACACGCGGGCATCACAGAAGTCGATCGTGCCGGTTTCATCGATGATCGGCACGGTGTTCTCGGGACAAATCACGCTCAGCGGCGCACACGTGTCGCCGAACCCGTTCTCGGTCGTATCGACGAGCGCTTCGCCATCGCCGCACTCCGGTGGGGCCAACGTGGGCTGGCCTTCGCAGTCCAACCCCTCTTCGGGCTGATACAGCGCAGTGACCGTATCGACGTCGACCCGCCCGTCGACCCACGTGCGGGTGCGCTCGGTGCGCACCCGGGTGCACTCGCCGACGGCCTCTTCGACCTGACCCGTCTGTTCGCCGATCACGACGGCGGTGCCGAACAGCTTCACCGTGATCGAGCTGGCGGTGTATTCGGGCCAGATCAGTACCGGAAACTCGGTTGGGTTGCCGATCCGCAGGTCGACCCCGGGCCAGTTCACGGTTGCTTCGCGGCCGTACGGATAGCGGTCGATATAGATGCTGTGCGACTGATACGCGTTGATGTCGAGCCCGGCGAAGAACGCGGCGTTGAACAAGGTCGTGGCGAATTGGCTGACGCCACCGCCGACATCTTCGGCGAACACGCCGTTGTAGATGACGCCCGCGGGCACAAAGCCTTTTGCCGTCGTGCGCTCGCCCACAAAGTTGTTGAGTGAGAACTCTCCGCCCGGCTCGATCACCGCGCCGCGCACAAGGTCAGCCATTCGTTGGATGTTGGTCACTCGGGCTTGGCCCGCCGGATGATTCGTCGTGAACTCGGCCATCAGTTCAGCGATGCCGAGTTCAACGAGCGGGGTGACATCGTCACGAATCAGCTCGATCTCGATCGGCTGGTCACCCGCCAACACCGCCGCAAGAAGCCGATCAGCCGTGTCGACCTGGCAGCACAGGGCGGCGTTGGAGGCTGGCAGGCGCACCTGACTTCCTTCGACGATCAACGTGGTCGTGTCGATCGAAGGTTCTGCGATGCCCGTTGCGGCATTGATCCATGCGAAGAGTGCGGGCGAGTTGAGCCGCGCTTGGGGCTCGGGGCCGTCGTTCACGAGCTCGACCAGGCCGCGGAAGTCGGCACTTGGCATGGGTACCAATCGGCCGTCGATCATCAGGGCGATCGGTTGGACCGATTGGCCGTTCAAACGGTCGACCAGACCCTGGATGTCCACGTCGATCATCGCGTCGGTCGTGGTGAACGCCTGCACGTTGATGGGCGCACCAGGTTCGGAGGGAAGCGAGGCGCTCAGGTCTCGCAAGAGTCGCGACACATCGAGGATGCTGCCGGGCGTTCCCGGTTCGAGTTCAAGTCGTCCGTTGACGAGCACCAGCGACGGCTCACCCGGTTCGACACTGATCGTCTTGGAAACGGCCGCGAGCCCAGCTTCGGCTGCGTCGCCATCGAGTCGAAGAACAGCGTCGACTTCGCGCGGTGAGAACAGAGAGGCGAACCACGAGAATGGCCGCAACGCCGAGCTGCCCTCGCGGCCGGCCGCCAGCGTGGCGGCGCGAGTCGCGGTCCGATCGAGCTGCAGGCCAAGCCGTTCTGCATCGATCTGATACGCGGCCTCGGGGGTCTCGATGTACACCGGCGCGGTGACGACGAAACTGTTGATGCGTTCCATCTCGGCGTCGAGCTCGGCGCTGTTCAGCCCGCCGACGTCGACACCGGCAAGCTCGACGCTTCTCGCAACACGCCCGTCGTGGCTTCGAATGTCCACCGTGGCCACGATGTAGGCCGCGGCGAGCAAGAACAGCGGCAACGCCGCGAGCGCAAGACGACGGCGCGTCCAGCCAGACGACCGACGAGGTCGCTGAGGTCTGCCACGAGGTTCGACCACGCGTGGCAGCACAGAAGTCGGATCAGGATCGCCCACGGTCTGGTCGACTGTAGATGGTGGCCGTGGCGCCAAATCGTCAGCCGCCAAGAAGTCGCTAGGGAGCGTTCCCCAGCTCAGCCTGCCTTGGCCGGACGCGGATCGACGGCGTCGAGCTCGTCCAGCATCCGGCTCAGCTCAGCCATCACCTTGTCCATGTCGGCCTGTGGATCATTGGTGGGCTCGAACTCGACGTCGCCGAGCTTCATCGTCACCGTCGGGCGCTTCCACAGGCGCGGGATCGGCCATTTCCCCCGAGGCCACACCCGACCAGAGTTATGGAAGACGATCGGGCGAAGGAGCGCGCCAGCTTCGTTGGCGAGTTCAGCGGCCCCGGGCCGGGCGCGTCCGACCTGGTGGTCAACGCGGTCCTTAGCCGGCACGAGTCGCCCCTCGGGCATGATGCCGATCAATTCGTGGCGGTCGAGTGAGCGAATCGCCTCGCGGAAAGCTTCTTCTTTGGTCTCGGCATTGAGCGGAATGCAGCCGATGCGTCGCAGCCATCGGCCAGCGACGGGGTTCGAGAAGTACTTGGCGTTGACCAGGAATCGACAGCCAACGTCGGCCGACGCGCAGAAGGCGGCGGACAGGAACACATCGAAGAGGCTGCGATGATTGCCGCAGGCGAGGGTGGGTCGGTCGGCGTTGAATTCAAGATGTTCGGGGAGGTCGAGCTTGCAGAACAGTTTGCTCAGTCGGATGACCAGCCGGCCGTCTCGTTGAATGTTCTTGATCGTCGCCGTGGGAGTCGGTTGCGCCATCGGGCGCACAACCTAGTCCGAGCCGAACAGTTCGCATCGATCCGCCCGCGCGACCGAAGCGACTTGTAACGTCCGAGCCGATGCGACTGGTCATTGCCCGCTGCACCGTCGACTACGACGGTCGGCTTACCGCTCACCTACCCGAAGCTGTTCGCCTGATCATGGTCAAGGCCGACGGTTGCGTCGCCATCCATGCCGATGGTGGGGCGTACAAGCCGTTGAACTGGATGAACGCGCCCAATCGGCTGACCTTCGACGACGACGGCTGGACCGTCACCAGTCCCAAGGGCGAGACACTGCGGATCCACATTCACGAGGTCCTGAGCGACACCGAGCACGAGATGGGCATCGACCCTGGCCTCCAAAAGGACGGCGTCGAGGCACACCTGCAGGAACTGCTGGCCGCTGCGCCCGAAACACTCGGCGAAGGAGTCCGGTTGGTGCGCCGTGAGTTCCCGACGGACATCGGCCCGGTCGACCTGTTGTGCAAAGACGCGAATGGGGCCACGATCGCGGTCGAAATCAAGCGCCGAGGCGAGATCGATGGTGTCGAGCAGTTGACGAGGTACCTCGAGTTCTTGAACCGAGATCCGCAACTCAAGCCTGTTCGCGGCATGTTCGTAGCCCAAGAGATCAAGCCGCAGGCCAAGGTCTTGGCCACCGACCGCGAGATCGAGTGGCAGGTCGTGGACTACGACGAACTGCGCGGGATCGAGCCGGTCAACCCCCGGCTCTTCTAGCTCCAGCGCAGATTCGGTTCCGCCGCGTGATGCGTTCGGATTAGTCGAGATCGAGTAATCGGGTACGAAGAATGGGGCCGAACGGGCCACCGGACATTCGCGGGCGGAACCCGGGCCTCAATCTCACCGAAACGGCGCCGACAGCGGGTAGGTGAACCAGAATCACCAGCCGTCTGAACGCGACGCCTCTGTCGTCGCCTCGACGGCGCCGCTCGACGGCATCGCTGCGTGGTTCCGGCGGACCTTTGCAGGAGGATTGGCCGTTTGGGCGTTCGTGCTCCTCCTTGGCCTTTTGGCGATCGCCGCCGCGATCACGGCTTGGCCGCTGGTTCCGGGCGGAAACGAAGCCCGATTCATTGTTCCGTTACTCGTTGCCGGTTTCGCGCTCGTCGAGGCGTTTCCGGTGCATCTGCAGTTTCGCAGTGAGTCCGCCAGCTTCTCGATGCTCGAGATTCCGCTTGTGGTCGGGCTCTTCTACACCTCGGGTGCCGCGGTTGTGCTCTCGATCGTTGCCGGCGCGGTCGTCACCCTCATCGTGGTGCGGTCCCAGGCGGCCGTAAAGCTCGTCTTCAACACCGCCAATCTTGCGCTGCAGGCTGCCCTGGCTGTCTTGCTCTTCGATGCGCTCGGCTCCGGCTCGGATCCACTCGTTCCGCAGATCGCGATGGCCGCGCTCCTTGCCACGCTTGTCTCGTCGACGGTCAACGCGGCCGCGTTGGCCACCGTGATTCAGGTCAGCGAGGGCCAGTTCGACCGCAAGCGCTTCATGAACACCGTTGGTGTCGCGATGATCGTTGCGGTCGCAAACACCAGCCTGGGGCTCATTGCCGTCGTTCTTGCTCGTGGCGCAGCATGGGGGATCACGCTGCTTGCACTTCCGCTCGGCGTGCTGTTCTTCTCCTATCGAGCGCTCGTGAGCGAGCGGACACAGCGCGAGCAGGTCGAGTTTCTGTACGCAGCCACCAAGTCGCTCCAGACGAATGAGCAGCAGTCGGACGGCATCAAGACCCTCGTTCGCGAGGCAGCCGCGATGTTTCGTGCATCGGATGTCCAACTGTTGTTGTTCCCTTCGGCTGAAGGTGAAGATGTCGGGGTCCACTATTGGATCACGGGTATGGCCAGCGAGGTCCAACGCGACAACTCGCCCGACCTCGACCTGGCTCGATCGGCCGCTGCCGTGTTGCCCGACGCGCAGCTCGTTCTCGTCGATGCCGAAGGCCCGGTCCGGGATTTGCTCGATACCTGGTCCGTCGGCGACGCGATGATCGCCACGCTCGTCGGCGAGGAAAAAGTGATCGGTGTGCTGTCTGTCTCTGATCGGGTTGGCACCGTCGGCCAGTTCGGCCCAGAGGATCTGCGCCTCTTCGAAACGCTCGTCTATCACGCCTCGACGGCGCTCGAGAATGACCGCTTGGGTCAAGCGCTCGCTCAGCTTCGTCTGCTCGAACGCGAACTTTCGCACCAAGCGACCCACGACGCGCTGACCGGTCTGCCCAATCGCCTCCAGCTGGGTCGCCACCTCGAAGAGCTTGCGGCGGCCGGCCAAAACAGTATTGAGCTCATGTTCGTCGACCTCGACGACTTCAAGCTCGTCAACGACACGTTTGGGCACAGCACCGGCGATGACCTCTTGGTCGAAGTGGGCAGTCGAATCCGGGCATGCTTGCGTTCCACCGACATCGTGGCTCGCCTCGGTGGCGACGAGTTCGCCATCGTCGTGCACCCTGAAGGTCGCGCCCAGTCCGTTGCCGAACGAGTGATCAGCGCTGTTGCCGCTCCAATGCAACTCGACGGCAACATGTTGACGATCGGATGTTCCGTTGGTGTTGCCTCACCGGCCGGGAGCCAAGCCGGGTCGTACCTGCTTCGCCACGCCGACGTCGCCATGTACGCGGCCAAGAACGCGGGCAAGGGACGCATCGCTCATTACACGCCGGACCTCGGCGAGGAGCTCGCCGCGCACCAACGCTTGCAACAGCGGGTGCGCCAAGCGATGAAGTCCGACGAACTGTGCGTGCACTACCAACCGATTTATGGACTCGACTCGCTGAGCGTTGTCGGCGCCGAAGCACTCATTCGCTGGAACAGCGACGAGGGCCTTCGTTCGGCCGAGTCGTTCCTCTCCGTCGCCGAAGAGAGCGGATTCGTGAGCGATATCGATCGCTGGGTCTTCGAGACCGTCCTCGAGGATCTTGCCCTCATCGAGGACCACCGGGTCTGGCACTCGTGCAACATTTCCGCTCGCACCTTGCAAGAAGACGACATCGTCGAGTTCCTGATCGAGGCGACCGAGCGTTCGAGCGTTCGTCCGTCGCGGGTCGTGCTCGAAGTGACCGAAACCGCAGCGATGACCGACATCGACGCGAACGTCGAGAAGCTCGAGCGTCTTGCCAGTGCAGGGTTTGTGATCGCTCTCGACGATTTCGGCACCGGCTTCTCGTCGATCAATCATCTTCGCCGACTACCGGTCCACTATCTCAAGGTTGCGCAGCCCTTCGTGGCCGACGTCGGGGTCTCCGGCGGCGAGACGTTCATCCGAGCGATGATCAACCTGGGACAGACCCTCGGACTCGAGGTCATTGCCGAAGGCATCGAACAGCTGACCCAGCTCAATGAGTTGCAGGCACTCGGCTGCGAGATGGGCCAGGGCTACCTGCTCGATCGGCCAATGCCGGCGAATGCCCTCGGCGTGCGGGTTCGAGACCAACTCGCCGCAATGAGTTGATCCCCTAGTCGCGACATTTTGGGGACGTCCTTTAGCTCAGGGCGGTCGAGCCATGGGCACCGGCCGATCGGTCTAACCCGATCCGGTGATACCGAGCGGGCCGTCTCAACTGCGGATCAAGAGAGCCGAACGTTCGATTGATGTCTTCTCGAGATCGAACCCCATCCTCTGCCACGTCACGCTTCGGCACGACCTGGTTGGCTCCCAGCCGTTATGACGGCACGACGTGGCTGGCGCCCAGCCGCTACGACGGCACAACCTGGTTGGCGCCGTCGGCGGTGAGCCGTCAGCTCTTTGCCATGGCTGCGATGGCGACGATCGCCGTTGTCGCGCTGTTGGCGGCAACCGCGACGCCCGCTTTCGCCGGCCCCCGCCACAAGGAAGAGGCCTATGACCCGCTCCCCACTGGCGTTGTGGTCTGCGATGACTTCACGACCACGACGCTGAATGACATCGTCGTCGCGACCGGAGCTGACCAGGCACACGCCCAGGGCATCACCGGCAGCGGCGTCGACATTGCCGTCATCGACACCGGCGTGATGGGCGTGATGGGACTCGAGAACCGCCTGGTGCAGGGCCCGGACCTGTCCTTTGATGGCGAGCGCCAGAACCTGCGTCATCACGACATGTACGGCCACGGCACCCACATGGCCACGGTGGCGGCGAGCGATGACGGCATGGCCCCCGGCGCTCGCATCGTGAACGTCAAGGTCGGCGCCGGTGACGGAGCGGTCGACGTCTCGCAGGTGATCGCTGCGATCGACTGGGTTGTCGAGAACCGCAACGCGAACGGCATGAACATTCGTGTGATCAACCTGTCGTTCGGTACCGACGCCGAGTCGGACTATCGATTCGATCCACTGTCCTATGCCGTAGAGAACGCTTGGGACAACGGGATCGTTGTTGTCGCTGCGGCGGGCAACGAGACCCGGTCAGAGATGGGCTTGTCGAACCCCGCGTTCAACCCGACCGTGATCGCGGTCGGCGGAGCAGGCCGGTCGAGCATCACCAACTCGGGCTGGGAAGCCACGGACTGGACCACGCTGGGCGATGGCGCACGCAATCCTGACCTGGTCGCCCCGGGCGAGTGTGTCTTCGCCGGTGGCGTACCCGGTTCCGCTCTCTACGACGCATCGCCGGCCGAAGCTCGCATGTTCACCGAACACACGCTGCTGCGTGGTTCGGGTACGTCTCAATCCGCTGCGGTTGTCGCTGGTGCGGCTGCGCTCCTGCTCGAGCAACGCCCGTATCTCAACCCGGACCAGGTGAAGAGCCTCTTGCTCGACAACACCCAAGAGATCCACCCCCAGTCCAAGAAGGACCGGGTCATCGCCAAGAACAACCGCGATCAGGTCGCCGGTCATGGCCTGCTCAATGTCGGGTTTGCGTTCGCTGCGCCCGAACGTTCCGCTGGCGATGCGGTGCAGTATCACGATCCAGCCCTGGGCACCGGTCTTCTCGAGGATGCTCGGGGCACCCAGCACGTCTCGGACCTGACCGGCGAAGTAACCGCCTTTGGAACCGATTGGGACTCCGCTGTCTGGGTTGCCAAGGTCGACGCGGGCGAGTCCTGGAGTAGCGGTACCTGGTCGAGTGGCACGTGGTCCGGTGGCACCTGGAGCGGTGGTACCTGGTCGGGTGGCACGTGGTCCGGTGGCACGTGGTCCGGTGGCACCTGGAGCGGTGGTACCTGGTCGGGTGGCACTTGGTCCGGTGGCACCTGGTCCGGTGGCACCTGGAGCGGTGGCACGTGGTCGGGCGGCACCTGGAGCGGCACCACCTGGAGCGGCGCTACTTGGGGCGCCTCGGGCGACACCTCGACCCAATCATCCTGAGCATCGGCATCCTGAGCATCGGCTTCCTGAGCATCGGCTTCCCAAGCGCCAGCCTGCTCGGCAGTACGTTCTGAGCGCTGGGTCCTCCTGAGATATCCGGAGGACTCAGCGGTTCAGCGTGGCCCGTTTCTCGGCCACGGTTCGAGCGGCGCTCTCGTAATGATCGTCGAGCGGCTCGAGTGCGGGTGCTTCGTCGCCGTACCGATGGTCGAGCGCCCAGCGGAGCACGATGTCTGCGAGCCACGGGTTCTTCGGCAGGAGCGGTCCGTGCAAGTACGTACCGATGACCCGGTCTCGACAAGCACCTTCGGCACCTGACGCACCGTCGTTGCCATACCCGTGCACCACCGTGCCGAGCGGTCGGCATCCGGTGCCCAGTGCCGTGCGACCGACGTGGTTCTCGTAGCCGACGACCCGGTGCGATTCGCCTTCCAGTTCGGCATCGATCACCAGGTCGCCGATCAGGCGAGAGGTTCCTGCGGTCGTTTCGAGATCGAGTACGCCGGTGCCGGGAAGTCGATCGCCGTTCGCCGCCACATAGCTGTGGCCGGCGAGTTGGATGCCTCCACAGACGTACAGCTGCGCGGCGCCGTCGTCGGCTGCGGACCGCAGATGGGCGGCCTTGGTTTGCAGGTCATCGGCGACCAAGTCCTGGTCGCGATCTTGGCCGCCACCCAGGTAGTACAAGTCATGCTCACCCGTGAGTGCGTCACCGAGTGACACCTCGGTCACCTCGAGCCGCACTCCCCGCCAGGCGAGCCGATGCTGGAACACGGCGATGTTGCCACGATCTGCATAGATGTTCATCAGGTCCGGGTAGAGGTGGCACAAGCGCACGGTGGGTGTCGTCACGGCTCGCTCCAGTACTCATCGACCAGGCCGCGACGCGTCAACTCGGCCCGTAGATCGAGCATCGCTGTGTAGGTCGGCAAGGCATGGAGTGTCTCGCCCGCCGGTGTCGCCGCGATCGCCCTGTCGAGCGCGGCGGGCACCTCGGGCTCAACGGCGAGCTTGTCCATGTCGAAGCCCCCGTAGCGGAACCGAAGCGCCAGGTCCCATGCTCGTTCGCCAGACAAGGTGAGCGAGGCAAGTCGATCGTTCAGCGGTTCCCAGTCGACATCCCAGATCCAGCTGACGTCTTTGCCGTCGGCGGTGCGGTCGTTGAGCAGTGCGAGCACATGGACCGGCTCGGCGCCGCTCAGGACGGTGCGGATGTTTTGGTTGACGCCGGTCGGGTTCTTGGCCAACAACAGGTTGAGCGTCCGCCCGTTCACGACGACCGTCTCGCCGCGGCCGAACGCGGGAGGGGTTGCGGCGATGGCACGCGCAGCCTCTGCCCGGTGCCCGTGGATACCTGGCAGGGCGTAGGTGGCGGCGACGGCGCTGGTCAGGTTGTACGAGTTGTGCAACCCGGCGAGCCCCGAGCGCATCGTGAGGGGGCTGTCGTCGATGGCGACGGTGATCGCCTGTCCGTCCGCCGCGAGAGCGATCGCCGTTGCTCGCACGGTTGGCGCCGGACGTTGGGCATCGCCATTGGTGCAGTGCCAATGGCCAAGGTGCCCGAGCAGCACGACGTCATGCGAGATCGCGTGGCCGCATTGGCGACACCGCGTCGCGTCTGCCGCGTGCGCCCGCTCGGTCAGTGCGTGCGACGCGTCGTCGATTCCGAACCAGACGACATTCGAGCGTGATCGTCCGAGATCGGCGAGGTTCGGATCGTCGGCATTGAGCACCAGGGTGCAGCTCTCGGTCACCGCGGTGGGGTCGTCGAGCAAGTCGCGCCACAAGTCGACGAGCGTGTCGAGTTCGCCGTAGCGGTCGAGCTGATCACGGAACAGGTTCATCAGCACGAGAGCCCGAGGCTGGAGCGCGCGGGTGACGGCCGGCAGGGCTGCTTCGTCGACCTCGAGGACGGCGAGGTCGGCCGGACCGTCGCCGGTGCCGAGCAGCAAGGCGGTGGCGACCCCACGCTCCAGATTCGACCCCTCGGCGTTGGTGACGACCCGCAGACCCAGTGCCTCGGCCGCCGCCACGATCAGACGAGTCGTCGTGGTCTTGCCATTGGTCGCCGAGACCAAGATCGCGCCGTGCTTGAGCTGGGCGCCGAGCTCAGCGACTGCGTTGGGTCGGAGTCGCAAGAGCACGACGCCGGGCACCGTGGTCCCGCCGCCTCGGCCCAGGCGCCGACTCAGCCAGCCCGCGCGCCGCGCAACCAGGCAGGCGAGACGCAGAATCACGCTGTCAGCCTAAGTCGGGCGCAGCCGCGCAGGGTTGCACGTCTTGACCGCGACGGGCAGCCGCTAGTTGCGGGTGAGTGGCTTGTACTTGATCCGGGTCGGTTGGTCAGCGGCGGCGCCGAGTTCTTTGCGGCGGAATGCCTCGTAGTCGCTGAAGTTGCCCTCGAACCAGCGCACCTGCGAGTCGCCCTCAAAGGCCAGCGTGTGGGTGGCAACGCGGTCGAGGAACCAGCGATCGTGGCTGATGATGACGGCGCAACCGGCATAGTTGTCGAGCGCCGTTTCCAGCGAACGCAACGTCTCGATGTCCAGGTCGTTCGTCGGCTCGTCGAGCAGCAACACGTTGGCGCCGCTGCGAAGAATGCGGGCGAGGTGCACGCGGTTGCGTTCACCCCCCGAGAGCTTGCCGACCTTCTTCTGCTGATCGGGACCCTTGAAGTTGAACGAGGCGACGTAGCTGCGGCCGTTGACGTCTTTGCCGCCGATCTCGAGCATGTCGAGGCCGTCGCAAATCTCGTCGTAAACGGTCTTGTCGGGGTCGAGGGAGTCTCGGCTCTGATCGACATAGCCGAGCTGCACGGTTTCACCCAGGCGAAGCGAGCCCTCGTCGGGTTCTTCGGCGCCGGTGATCATGCGGAACAGCGTCGTCTTGCCGGCACCGTTGGCGCCGATGATGCCGACGATGCCCGCCGGCGGCAGTGTGAAGCTCAGATCGTCGATCAACAGACGATCACCGAAGCCCTTGGAGACGCCATGGGCTTCGATCACCACATCGCCCAACCGCTTGTTGATCGGGATCTCGATCTCGAGCTTGCCGTCGCGCTGGGTCGCGGCCTTGGCCTCGGCCACGAGCTTGTCGTAGTTGGCCAGGCGGGCCTTGCCCTTGGCCTGGCGACCCTTGGGCGAGGTGCGGATCCACTCCAGTTCCTGCTTGAGTGACTTCTTGCGAGCGACGTTGCGACGTTCTTCTGACGCCAGGCGCTCTTCGCGGTTCTCGAGCCAAGCCGAGTAGTTGCCCTCGAACGGAATGCCCTTGCCGTGGTCGATCTCGAGGATCCAGCCGGCAACGTTGTCGAGGAAGTAGCGATCGTGGGTCACCGCGATGACGGTGCCGGCGTAATCGGCCAGGTGGCGCTCGAGCCAGGCGACCGATTCGGCGTCGAGGTGGTTGGTCGGCTCGTCGAGCAGAAGCAAGTCCGGCTTGGACAGCAAGAGGCGAGCGAGTGCGACGCGGCGCTTCTCACCACCGGAAAGCGTCGTGACCTCGGACTCGCCCGGCGGGGTGCGCAGTGCGTCCATTGCGATCTCGATCGTGCGCTGGATGTCCCAGCCGTCCTTGGCCGTCAGCTCGGCCTCGATCTCGCCCTGTTGCTTGCCGAGCTTGTCGTAGTCGGCGTCGGGGTCTGCCCAGCCGGCCAGGACCTCGTCGTAGCGCTTCAGCAGATCGGCGATGTCGCCGACGCCGGCCAAGATGTTCTCATAGACCGTCTTGTCGTCGTCGAGATGCGGCTCCTGTTGGAGCATGCCGACCGTGTAGTTCGGGTAGATGCGCAGCTCGCCGTCGAAGTCCTTGTCGATGCCGGCCATGATCTTGAGCAGCGTCGACTTGCCGGCGCCGTTGGGGCCGAGGACGCCGATCTTGGCGCCGTAGAAGAACGAGAGCGTGACGTCTTTGATCAGATCACGATCAGGAGGCAGGAACTTCCCGATCTTGTGCATCGTCATGATGGTTTCAGGCATTGCCTGAAAGGCTACTGCTCGATGCCGACGGCCCGACTGCCCTTGCGGGATCAGCCGGGCCCGGTGCGCTCAGCGGCCGCTGTTGCGTGCGGTGCCGACTTTCTCGTTCGTCGTCAGGTCGTAGAGCCCGCACACGACCTCGCGGTCATCACCGCGGTTCCAGCTGTCTTCAGTCGGATAGATCGGGAAGATCTCGAACGCCGAATCCAGGTACGGCGTACCGACGTAGGCATCGAACGCGCCGATGCAACCCTGGCTGGCGAGCTCGAGCACGGCGTCGGTCCCGGGGAAGTCGTCGCCGGGGATGTCGAACAGGTGGAACACTTCGTTGTTGTGGGTCTCCGCGCAGTCGACGATCGCGACGTCGCTGATTTCGCCGGTCTCGTCAGGGTCGTTGAAGCACTGCCCGACCTCGAGTGAGAACACATTGCCCTGAGTACACGCCGTCGCGAGAAGCATCGCCGCCAGTACCGCCATCATCATTCGCTTCACCGGACTCTCCCTTGTTCGTTGACCGGTTGCGGCGCCAGTGTGGCCCGCGTTGTCTCCTATCGGTAGAGGGACCGTTCCCCTGAGGAATTAGGTTCACAGCGTGACTTCCGCTCCATCCATCAGCGCTGTTCTCTTCGATTTCGGAGGCGTCATCACGACGAGTCCTTTCGACAACTTCGCCCGGCTCGAAGCCGACCTCGGCATTCCGGCCGACACGATCCGGGGCATCAATGCCACCAACGGCGACACGAACGCGTGGGCTCACTATGAGCGCAGCGAGGTCGACGCCGCCGGCTTCTGCGAGATGTTCGAGGCCGAGGCTCGGGCGATCGGCTACGAGATCGACGGCATGGCGGTACTCGAGTGCATCAAGACACAGGTTCGGCCGTTCATGGTCGAAGCGTTGCGGCGGGTGAGCGAGTCGTTCAAGACGGCAATGCTGACGAACAACTTCAAGGCGGGAGATGATCCGGGCAGCGGTGGCCACGGCGAGGCCAAGCAATACTTCGATGTGATCGTCGAGTCGGCCAAGGCTGGCGTGCGCAAGCCGACGCTGCGCTTCTATGAGATCGCGTGCGAGGAGCTTGGTGTCGAGCCGAGCGAGTGTGTGTTTCTCGACGACCTCGGCATCAACCTGAAACCGGCGCGAGCAATGGGCATGACGACGATCAAAGTGGTCGACCCGCACGTCGCCCTCAGCGAACTTGCGGCGGTCACGGGCCTCGACTTCAGCGACCTCTAAGTTTCTTCGCAATCGCCGTTTCGG
>CALLPT010000077.1 GCA_938015575.1 uncultured Acidimicrobiales bacterium | reverse complement strand
CTGACATCGGCGACCGCGGGAATGACAAGCAGCACCGCCAGCACAACCGCGAGCGCCGTCATCGGCACTTCGAGCCATCGATCGGCCCGCTCGTAGGCCTCGGGGTCGCGGCGCTGCGCCGAGGCGACCTTCACGTCGCGACCGTCAGACCCACGACGTGCTGCCTCTTCTTGTTCTGCCACGTCACTCCTACGCACGAGTTCTCCTCGGTTCGAGACGGACTGTGCCCGACCGACTGTGACCGATTTGTGACTTGGCGTATCCGGCCGTAGAGGCACGAGCTCGCGCCATGCGCTTCGGGTCAGCGAGCCCGTCTAGATTTCTGACACAGAGAGCGGACGATCGGCGAACAGGAGGAGCCGTGCTACTGCCCCAGGCGCTGCGAAGCTGGCTCGCGGCGAATCACGATGCGCTCTCGGCCAGCGATCGAGCGATCGCTACTGACCTGGCCTCCGAGATCGAAGGTAGCGAGTACGCGGGCCTGGCCACGGACCTGAGCGTCGAGCAGCAGGTCATGATCATTGCGACCAGCTCAGTGGGCGATCGGGAGCGGGTCGGCCACGTGTTCCGGTCGGCCCTGCACTGGCATGCAAGTGGCGGCAACGACCGAGCCGGGATCACCGAACCTCCGATCGCCGGCGCGCTCCCTCCTCCGGTCTCGGCGCCGACCGAGGCCACTTCGACGCGTCCCGCAACGGCGAGCGCGATGAAGCCGGCAGCAGCCGAAGCGGGCGCGCCGCCTCGGCCACGTGCCAGTGCCCGCCCGCCAAGGCCGACACCGGCTCGTCAACGACGCCAACGGCCATCGGCCCGATCGCAAGGCGCGGTGATCATGTGGGGCATGGTCGCGATCCTCGGCGCAGTCGCCGGGTTCGTCGCCCTCGCGATCACGACAGCAGGCGGGGGCAGCACGGCGAGCGCTCCCGTGGGACCAACCACCGTGCCGATCGCGGCACCCGAACCTGCTCCGACGCAATCGCCAGCGACCGTGGCAAGCAACTTGGTCGAGCCAACCCCGACTGCAGAACCACAACCGACGGCCACCAGCAACCCGGTGTATCAAGCTGCCCAGCTCGACCTGGGCCCACTCGGCGAGCGGATCGTGCTTCGACCGCTCGACGGCTCGTCTGCAGGTTGGACGTTGCTGGTGTCGCCGAGGAGCATCGTTCCTCGGGTCGAGAGCGACGTGATCATCGTTGAGCTCACCGTGCGACCGCTGTCCGAACGGTTGGCGGTGTGGGCGCCATTGCGCAACCCGCGACTGATCCTTGTCGACGGAGACATCGGCGTCCCCAACCTCGGCGGCCCTATCGATGCCTGCCAGGCCACGTGGCCCCAGTTCGCGCGCGAGCTCACCGTCGAAACAAGCGGGACGATTTGCTTTCGCATCTCGCCTGCCGCTCGCGCCTCGCCCGCCACGCGCTTGTTGTTCGAGTCCGACGGCCATGAACCCGTCGCCTTCCCGCTGGAGTAGCGACGCTGCAGCCGGGGCCTGTTCGGCTCAGAGCATAAGGAATCAAATACGAACATATGTTCGCTTTTCTAATTGCGGCCTGCTAGAGTTAACCCACTGCCGCTTCGGCGAGCAGCTCGTGATCGGTCCCAGCAACCGACGCCCCCGAAAACTGAGGCTTCCCACAACCTCACCGGTAGGTGTCCGCGTGTCTTTGGCGACCACACAATTCGATGGCGAATTCCGCACAGCTTCTGCGTGGCGTGCATCCGCTGTTGTGGAACCCCTGATCGCCGGAGCCGCACGCCTGGCTGCCGACGGACCGATCGACATCAGCGTGCCGCTGGCCCAGGCCCCTGGTCAGGCCGTCGCCCTGCTCGAGGCCACCGAACGCCTCCACCGGCTGGCCGAAGTCGCCCGCGTCGATGCCATTGCCGCCGTGCACGCATCGGGTGCCTACCGCATGCACGGCCATGCGACCGCCCACGCAATGGCTCGCCACCTGGGCCGACTGTCCACGGCCGAGACTGCCCGAGCCGACAAGATCCGGCGGCTGATCGCCACGTGCGAACGGATCGAAACGGCGTGGCGAGCAGGTGATCTGTCTGTGGAACAGGCGGGCATTTTGGGGCGAGCGTTCGCGAACCCGAGAGTGCGGGACCAGTTCGTCGCCAGCCAAGCGCGGTTCCTGCGCTGGACTCGGAAACCGCTGGCGTCGTTCGAACGCAAGATCACCAATTGGGTGCAACTCGTCGACCAAGACGGACCCGAACCTCGCCGAGACCTCGCCCACGAGAACCGCGACATCTCACTCGTCCAAGACCACTTCACCAAGCAATGGACCCTGCGCGGCACCTTCGGCGCACTCCAGGGAGCCACGCTGCGTCGCATCCTCGACGCGTACACCAGCGCAGAACGCCTCATCGATTGGGATACCGCTCGCGAGCGCCTTGGTGATAGCGCATGCCGCGACGACCTCGACCGCACCGATGCCCAACAACGGGCCGACGCCCTTGAACAGATCTTCGCCGACGCGCTCCACAACCCCGAGCGCTCCGTGCCGATCGACACCGTCCACAACATCGTGTGGTCCAAAGAATCGTTCGAAGACGCGCTGCGCCGATTCCTCGGCGAGGACCCCGAGCCGGTCGACGTCGATGACCATCGCTGCCACAGCCTCGACGGTCACGAACTCAATCCCCGTAGTGCGTTCGGCGACCTTGTCGTATCCCGCTGGCGGCGCATCGTGTGCGATGCCCAAGGCATCACGATCGACGCCTCCAAGACGCAGCGGTTCTTCACCGGTCTGGCCCGACTGGGCGTGCAACTGTCGTTTGACAGCTGCTTCTGGCCCGGTTGCTCGGTTCCGGTGACCGAATGCCAAATCGACCACCAGAGACCCGCCGCCCGGGGCGGGCGCACCGAACAATCGAACGGCGCCCCCGCCTGCCAGAAACACAACCGCTTGAAAGAACGCGGCTACGCCGTCCGGCGACTCCCCGACGGCACGATCCAAGTCACCGCCCCCAACGGCGACATCCTCCCCGCATGACGCCCGGGGATAGCCCGCGCCCGCGACCGGGATGTCGCCGTTGTGCCGATCACGAGGGGATCGCCGAGCCCGGCTCGCTCGATGCTGCTTCCTGGCTCGCCGCTGCTTCTTGGCTTGGCGTTGCATCTTGGCTTGGTGTTGGACCGACGCCGCCATCCGACAGATCGATCGTGACCTCGGACAGCCGCTCCGCAGTGACCCGGGCCCGGCGGCGCAGACCCGGCACCTGATGGAACACCTGATCGCAATGCTCACGGTTGATCACAATCAGCTGCGTGTGGGCAACCGCAACGACCTCGACCGCCGAATGCGCCCCATCGGGGCCCACGCAGTCGGCGATCACGAAGTCGTCCTCGAGCACCACGGCCTGATGACCGTTGTCCACGCGGACCGAGCCGGATACGCCGATGAGTGCCGCCCGGACAAACTCGCCCTTGCGCAGCAACACCCGTCCGGGTGCGACCGAAACGACCTCGGCAACGCCGACGACGAACTTCTGACGACCACGTCCGTGGACACCGATCGAGGCCAAAGCCTCGGCCTTGGACAACATCACCGTTGGATCGGCGCTGTTCTTCTTCTCTGGAATCTGATGACCACGCATGACCGCTCCTTGTGCGTTTGGGTGTGCTTGGTGCACGGATCATGCGCGAGGTGGACGGGCGAAAGAAGGGGGAGGCCTCCACCCGCGAGCGGCAGGGCGGATGCTCAGCCGCCGGCGGCGAAATCCATCTGCTCTTGGATCGAGGGGAGCTGACCAAACCCGGACTCGATCCCGTCGGGAGTCCCATTGTCATTGCTGTCAACCAGTGTCGTACTGGTCCCCGACGCGTTGATCTCCCAGTAGTTGTCCAAGCAATCGCCGTCGGAGTCCACCCAAGCGACCGGGTATCCCTGCTGGTCGATGTAGATGGCTGCGGCCGCCGCGTACGCATCGGGATCGCAACTGGTCCGATTCGGATGCACAAATTCCGTTGGCGTTGGTGTCGCAGTCGGAGCCGGGGTCGGCGTCGCGGTTGGGATTGGTGTGGCGCTCGGGATGGGTGTCGGCGTCGCGGTAGGTATCGGGGTCGCAGTCGGGAACGGTGTCGCCGTCGGGATGGGCGTCGCTGTGGGGCTCGCCGTTGCCGTGGGCGTCGGAATTGGGGTGGACGTCGCCGTCGGGACGGCCGTAGCCGTCGGTGTTGCGGTAGCGCCGGGTGTGGGAGTCGCCTCTGCTGTCGCGCCGGGAGTCACGACCGGTGTGGAAGTCGGTGTCGTCGATGTACCGACTGTGTTGGCTGTCTCGGTTGGCGACGGGGCGATCGCTTCCGCCTCGTTCTCACCACCATCACTGCCGTCGCCGCTGTCCCCACCCGTCCCGGCACCAGCATCGTCGCCAGGATTCTCATCGTCGATGGCGAGGCCCAAGACCTCGTCGTCGTCCTCGAGCACTGCGGTTGGCACAGGACCATCAGCGGCGCCATCGCCCGCGAGCGTCGTTGGTGTCGAGTCGGGCAGCAGCGCCAACGCGCCGGCCACAAGCGCGGCGATCGCAACCGTTGCGGCCACCAACACACCCGCACGACGCCGGCCCGTAGCTTCGCCCCTGACCTTGGAACCCGAGCGAGCTGTCGGCGTTGCCACAGAGTCGACCGTGGCAGTGCGAACGGTGGCAGTGCTTGCTCCTAGACCGCCAGGGGCAAGGCCGACTGGCGTGAGCGTGGCGCCCCGCAACCCGGCGAGCCAGTTGACCAACGGCGCCGGGCGCGCCTCGGGATCGTCGTCGAGCAGGTCGAGCAAGCCGTCGACGACAACCGTCAAGGCCTCTTCGTCGAGATGCCCCAACGCGGCGGTCAGATCGAGCTCAGAAGGCCCAGCGCTACTGCGGCCCGTCAGCACGAACGCAGTGACCGCGCCGAAGCTCCACCGGTCCGATGCCGGCAGGTACTGGCCCGAGGCTGCCTCGGGTGCGACGAAGCCGTTCGTCCCGATGCCCGGAGCGCTCACGCCGGCAGCGCCGGCCATAGATACGCCGAAGTCGACTAACACCGATTGACCGCTGGGCGTGACCAAGATGTTCGCTGGCTTCACGTCGCGATGAATCACCGGCACACCACCGGTCGACACACCCGAGTGCATGTGGTCGAGCGCGGTCGCCACCGGCAACAACAGGCGCACGGTCTCAAGAACATCCTTGGTGCCGCTACGGCTGATCAGCTCATCGAGCGGGGTGCCGTCGACGAAGTTCATGACCAGATACAGCGCCCGGCCGGCCGGTGGCGGAGTCCCGAGCTCATGGAGTGGTGGCCCGACGAACCCCTCGCGCACGGCAACGATCGCCGGATGACTGACGCTACGCAGCGTCTCCACCTGAGCTTCCCAACGCCGCGCCCATTGGTGGAAAGCATCATCGTGGGAACCGCTCAAGACCTTGACGGCGACCCGATGCTCGACGCCCGCGACCGTGCGAAACGCCTCGTAGACCGAACCCTCGGCACCTGCATTGATCAGTGCGCCCAGCCGGTACCGATCGGGATCACCGTCGGGACCGACGCCGAATACCGCCGCCATGCGACCAAGTTTTGCACACGATTGCCGCCACGGCGACAGCGCGGGTGGAGGCCTCCCCCTGGCCGGTCGACACGGGCTCCCGTACTGTCGGCGTCGAGAGCGACCCCACGGCGAAGGAACGGGACGAAGACATGGACGGCGCATTGGTGGTGATCAACGGCACCCAACGGATCGAAGTCGACAAGCGACTCGACATCGGCCGTGCCGACAATGAGCGTCGCGGCGTCGTCGGGCTCGACGAGCGGGACAACGGGATCAGTCGCTTGACGCTCACGCTCGCCCGCGACGGCGAGGGGTCCTGGATCGTTGAAAACCGTTCCGCCAAGACCTCGCTCGAGGTCGTCGCCGACGCCACCCAGCCGGCCTTTCATCTCCGACCCGGTGAGCGCCATCTCATCGATTCGACGCTCGGCATCGAGGTCCGGGGCCTGATCCGCACCCACCGGATCGACATCCTCGTCCAGAAACCTCGCCGCGACGGCGAGGTCACCGTGGTCGGGCTCGAGGGCCAGTCGACGTTCCTGCCGACAATCGACTACTCCGAAGCCGACCTCGACGCGCTCGTTGCCATGTTCTGCGGCTACCTGCGCCCGTTCCCTCGGCGCGACCCTCGGCCGCTGTCGTATGCCGACGCGGGCGCGCTGCTCGACCTCCCCAAGTCGACGGTTCGACGCCGGATCGAGAAGATCCGAGAGCGGCTACTCAAGGTCGACATCGTGATCGAAGGCCGCCACGCTGCCGCCGACCTGGCCGAGTTCGTGCTCGCTGCCGGCGTAATCGGCCCCGACGACCTTCACCGCATCGGCGAATCGCCCTGAGCTCAGATCACGGCGTCGATCAGGAATGGGCCCGGGCGTGCGTTGGCGGCGTCGAGCAGCGTGACGAGTTCGTCGGCGTTGGTCGTGCGGGCGCTGGCCATACCGAAGCCTTGGGCCAGGTCGGCGAAGTTGACCTCGGGGCGATCCAGGTCCAGCAGCGAGCGCGTCGCTTCGCCAGGATCAAGGCCGGCGCGTTGTGCCTCGACCTCGATGATTTTGTAGCTGCGGTTATTGATGATCACGACCGTGACGTCGAGCTTCTCTCGCGCAATCGACCACAACGACTGAATCGTGTACAGGCCGCTTCCGTCGGCTTGGAACGACACGACCCGGCGATCGGGCGCGGCGACCGCAGCGCCGAGTGCCATCGGCAGGCCTCCGCCGATCGCACCACCGGTGCCGTTGAGCTGGGTGAACGGCACCGAGTTCGCGAGGTGCGGTCCGAGGGCCGCCCGATTGGTGATGGCCTCTTGCACCAGAATCGCGTTGTCCGGCATGCACGCGATGATCGCCTGGCCGAGCGATGCGCTCGTCAGCTCGCCCGTCGGCCGAGCAACGGGCTCACGCTCGGCCGGGGCGACATTGGCAGCACCAACTGCAGTCTGAAGCGCGGCGATGACGGCATCGAGATCGTGTTCGGGGCCGCAAAGCTCCAATCGCTCGGCGTCGACCGGAAGCGCCTGCGACGGCGTATCCGGGTAGCCGAAGAAGCAGACCGGCTCCGGCACGCCGGCGAGAACAGCGGTCGTCGTGTTCGCAAGCGACGCAATCAGCGGCTCGGGGAAGTACGGCAGCTCCGGCACTTCCGCGCCCGCGCCGTAGTCAGCCGACGCGTGCCGGCCCGCCCAGATCGCGCACCCGGTCTCGCTGGCAATTGCCACCATCGCCCGCTTGGCCGCAGCGCTGATGTGGCGACCTCCGGCGATGAGCGCCGCCCCGGGCTCACGAAGCGCAGCCGCCGCCTGCGCAACGAGTGCGTCGTCGTGTGGCGTCGACCTGCCGAGCTCGACCTTGGGAAGCGGCGCGGTCGCAGGCTCCCACGTGTGATCGGCAGCGAGTACCGCCGACGCCGGACCAGGCACACCGGTGGTCGCCGCGACGATTGCCTCGCCCACGATCGCGGCAACATCGTCGGCAGACGTCGAACGGCCGACCCAACCGGCCCAGCCAGCGATCGCGTCGATGTCCGACGTGAGCGCCGCGTCGTGCTCGAGGTGCCAACTTGCCTGGTCGCCAATCAGGTTCACGATCGGCGAGAACCCCCGCCGGGCGTTGTGCTGGTTCGCCGCACTGTTCGCGTACCCCGGCCCCAAATGCAGCAGCGTCAGCGCGGGTTTGCCCGCGATGCGCGCATAACCGTCAGCCGCTCCCGAGCACACACCTTCGAACAGGCCGAGCACCGACCGAACGTTCGGATGCCGATCAAGCGCTTCGACCATGTGGATTTCCGTCGTGCCGGCATTGGCGAAGCACACCTCGATCCCCGCCTCGATTGCAGCGGCAATCGCCGCCTGACCTCCGGTCGACTCATTCCCCATCCTCAGAGTCTGGCAGAGCCCACCGGGCGGGCTACCTTCGCTGCGTGCGTCATGACGTAGATCGAGTGTTCGTCGGCCTGCCCTCGCCCATCGCGGGTCGGGCAGGAGCGGGCGGACATCCCTGCCAGGGTGTGTGGCACGCGCCCCGGGGCCGGCGGCCCAAGGTCGGCTTTATCGCCACGCACTACAACATCGATTTCTCCGAGCACTACCTAGCCGACCTGCTCGCCGAACGAGGGTTCGGGTTCCTGGGTTGGAACACCCGCTTCCGAGGCATGGAACACGCCTTCATGCTCGACCATGCCGTCGCCGAGATCGGCCGAGGCGTGCGCTGGATGCGTGAGGTCGCCGGCGTCGAGACCGTGGTGCTGCTCGGCAACTCGGGGGGCGGCTCGCTCATGGTCGCCTATCACTCGCAAGCGGTCGAGCCGAACCTGCAGCCGACATGGAACCAGCGCCCCCTCGACTGCATCGACGACCTGATTCCCGGCGACCTCATGGTGTTCGTCGCCGCCCACACCGGACGCCCCGAGATCTTCGCCAACTGGCTCGACGCATCGGTCACCGACGAGAGCGACCTGACCGCGCAAGACCCCGAGCTCGACATCTACAACCCCGAGCACGGCCCGCCGTTCAGTGACGACTTCGTGGCCCAAATCCGCGTCGCCCAAAGGGAACGAAGCAACCGGATCACCGAATGGTGCAAGAGCGAGCTCGACTTCCTGGAGAGTCGCGGGATCCGCGACCGGCTGTTCGTCGTCAACCGTGTTTGGGCCGACCCGCGTTTCGTGGACCCCGACCTCGATCCCAATCGCCGGGTGCCCAACACGTGCTATCTCGGCGATCCCAAGCGAGCCAACGACGGGATCTACGGCGTCGGGCTCGTCAACTCGCTGCGCAGCTGGCTGTCCATGTGGAGCCTCGCCGACTCGCAGTGCCAGGCGGGCCCGCACCTCGCCCGACTCCAAGTACCGACCTTGCTGATCGAAGCCGACGCGGACGCTGGCGTGTTCCCAAGTGACGGCGACGCCATGTTCGACGCCATCGCCGCGACCGACAAGACACGCATGCGTCGATCGGGCGATCACTACTTCCAAGCACCCATCGGGGCTCGCGACCGGCTCTCCGACGCAATCGCTGGTTGGGTCGAAGCGCGCACCAGCTGAGCCTGCGGTCGTTCGAGTCCTAAGCTCGCGTCATGAAGATCAAACCGATCGAGTTGGCAGACGGGCTGGAATGGGCCGGCGGCATCCGAGGCGGCACGCTGATCACGCTGCGCAGCGACGGACGTCCCCAATCGTCCGACGTGCACCACGCCGTCGTCGACAACACCATCGTGTTCTCGGTGCTGCCGACGCGGGCCAAGGTCTACAACATCGAGCGCGACCCTCGCGTCGTGTACCACGTGTCCCACGAAGGCAGCTACGTCAGCTTCGATGCGACTGCCGATGTCAGCCCCATCGCCACCGAGACGCACGGCCCGGCGATGGACATCCTGATCGACGCCTATCGAGCCGCAGCCAAGAAGGAACACCCTGACTGGGACGAGTTCCGCGAAGCAATGGTTCGCGAGCAACGCCGCGTCATCATCGTCAAGCCAACCAAAGTCGTCGGCTTGATTAACCCTGTCTGGCGCTAAACCCGCTGGTCGGCGGGCGGAGGAAAGGCCGCGAGGGCTGCGAGGGGCGGACGGAACTTCTTCCAATCTCCCTCGGCTTGCGCGAGCCGGTCTGCAATCACATAGCCGACGGCGGTGTTGAAGCCGAGACCGCTGTGGCTGCCGAACACCTCGACGTTCTCCGCCAGCGGGCCCTTCTTCTCCAGGCAGTAGCGCCAGGAAACGATGCCGTCGGTCCGGGTATAGATCGCGGTGGCCGGCACCATCAAGGGCGGACGATCCCGGTCGAGCATCGGTTCGAGGAAGCTCTCGTCGTGCAGGTGCGAGACCGAATCCCACAACGCAGAAACCGCCGAGCGATCGCCCGGCGTCATGCGGAACGGGCTGCCCAGAGTGATGACCTGGCGGAAG
The DNA here is from genome assembly GCA_938015575.1 of uncultured Acidimicrobiales bacterium. GTDB lineage: Bacteria > Actinomycetota > Acidimicrobiia > Acidimicrobiales > UBA10347 > UBA10347. Next base: position 4,750 of record CALLPT010000077.1, on the reverse strand, counting down.
TACTCGGGATTCTCACGAGCCAACAGGCGAGCGAACACGCCACCCAGACTCCACCCAATGAGCGAGACCCTCTGGTTGTCGCTGTCGCGGCGGATCTTGTCGATCCGCTCGTTCAAACCATCGATGATGTGCGGCGTCGGGCCGATGTTGGCACCCAAACGCCAGCCATAGGTGCGGTACCCGAGGCGGCGCAGCAAGATCCGCAAACGCACCGTCGAACGATCCGCGGCGGTGAAGCCCGGCAGCACGAGCACCGGATGCCCGTCACCCTTGGGGAGCTTCTGCAACAGCGGCATCGACAGACGCCAACTGGCGTATTCGGCCACCGCCCGAGACTCGAGCAACGTCATCCAAAGCGGCGGAGCGTCGAAACGAGTCGTTGCAGTCATCTCCGCCACACTAGGCCGCCTGGCCGGTCAGGCCGCGCCCGAGACGCCGACGGCGTCGGCCAAGAGGTCGATTTCTTCAACGATCAGGTCGAGCAAATCCCACAGATCAGGTACCAGTTCGCGGCACGAAACAAGCCCGAAGTCGAGCGTGTCGCAGTAGCTCTGCACCGTGATGTTCAACCCCTGACCATCGACCACCGTCGACACCGGGTAGTAGTGCTTCAAAACCGCCCCGCTGCTCATCGTGAGCGGTGCACGCGGTCCCGGCACGTTCGACACGACCAGGTTCGCCGGCGGGTTCGTGCGGTCCGCGACCCGCATACGCGTCGCCAACTGCGACGCCCGTACCGCCAGCGCCGGCGGAGCGAGCTCGCTCATGTCCATGATCAGATCAGCCGGCATCATGTCGAACTGCTGCTTGGCCGCTTGCATCGCCGCATGCACCTGGGCGACCCGATCGACCGGATCGTCATAGGTCGTGGGCAGCTCCGAGAAGATCGCTGAGACCCGGTTCGACCACTTCTCGTTCTCGTCGCCAGTGCGGATCGAGACCGGGATCATGGCGATCAGGTCTTCGGCAGGTAGCGCATCATGTGATTCGAGGTAGCGACGCAGACCGCCTGCGCACACCGCCATCACCACGTCGTTCACGGTGGCGCCAAGCTCGGTCTTGATTGCCTTGATGGTGGCGAGCGGCGCGCTGCGATAGGCGAAGCGGCGATGCGGGGTGATGCTGGCATTGAAGGGCGTGCGAGGCGCACCGAGCCGCGGCACCAGGGGAACATCGTCTTGGCGCTCGCCCTTGTCCGTGCCGAGCACCTTGCGCAGCGCGCTGCCGGCAGGACCGGGAACGCCACGTTGCATGGCCCGTGCCATGCGACCGAAGCCGACCTGGCCCGTCATGTTGCCGAGTTCGTTGAGCGCCCGAACTTGCAGGCGCAGGCCTTTGACCGGGGTGCGGGCCACGCCATAGACGGTGCGGGCGAGCATCTCGGCCGACGATGGTTCGTCTTCGGGAGTCCACTCGGCGTCTTCGGGCGTGCTGTCGGGGTCGAGCAACATCCCGAGCAGCTCGGCGCCAGCCGCGCCGTCGATCGTGGCGTGATGCAGTTTGAGCAGCACGGCAAAGTCGCCCGATGCAAGACCCTCGATGACATAGGCCTCCCACAGCGGGCGGCGGCGATCCATGGGGCGGCCGATCAGCCGACCGACGAGCTCGCCCAGGTGCTCAGGGGTTCCGCCTTCGCTCCCCTTGCGAGTCGGCACGCCGATGTGGCGTACGTGGAAATCCAGGTCGAAGTCGGGGTCGTTGATCCAGTACGGCCGATCAAGACCGAACGGCACCTCGACGAGTCGGCGCCGGAACGGCTCGAGCACGCCGAGTCGTGACTCGATCTGGTCGCGCAACGACTGGTACGGGTCGAAGTCGGGATCGTCTGGGGGCGTATAGATCGACAGGCTGTTGATGTGACCGAACGACGAGCTGGTCTCGAGGTTCAAGAAGCTGGTGTCGATGCCAGAGAGCTGCTTCATCAGGCGTCCTTGTTGTTGGCGCGTTCGGCGTGGGCCGCGAGCTCGGCGAACAGGTCGGCGAATGCGGCTTCGATGTGATCGCGAAATGCCGTCGGCTCGGCGATTGCTTGCGGGTCCACGAAGATGCCGATGTCGAAGTCGCCCGCCAGCGACATGGCGGTGATGTTCGCGCCCGTTCCGGCGACGGGGCCCATCACGACCGTGCCGGTGATCTTGGCACCGGCGCAATACAGGTCGAAGGGGGCCGACCGCAGGTTCGAGGTCGCGAAGTCGATGCGACCGGCGGCGCTGCGAGCCGCTCGCGTGATCATCGAAGTGGGCAACTGGTTGACGAGACCCGATAGCGCTCCGAGCCCGCCATCCTTGGATGCGCCATCGCGAGCTTCGGTGGTGAGGTCACGGATGATTTCGAGGCGCTCGACGATCGTCATCGGACCAGCCGGCAGCTTGATCGGCACCGGCGTAAACGAGTTGCCGCCGACCTTGCTGTCCTCGCGGGTGCTGATCACGAAGCTCGAGTTGAAGCTTTGGACCGGCACGTTGCGCTCGGCGTGGTATCGGTGCGCACCTTCGGCAAGGCCGGCCATGAAGACGTCGTTGAGCGTGGCGCCTACGACGCGCCCCGCGGACTTGAGATCGTCGACGGAGACCCGGACATGTTCCAGGCGACGGTGACGAGACCGTTCGGTCCACAGGCTCGAACCAGACGCGTCTTCGGAGCTGGATGGAGCGAGTTGACGAGCGGCAGTCGAAGCGAGCGAGGCAACCGACTCGGCCCGCTCGACGGCACGGTGCGGATCGGCCGGCCACATCGCTACTTCGCCGGCGACCCGACGAGCGATGCCGACCTGGCGGCGCACGAGATGACCAGCGGTGTCGCGGACGGTGCCGACGAGACCCGAAGCCAGATCGCCGCCCGACTCTTTCGTCTTTGCCGTCGCGACCGCCGCCGCGACGATGCCTTCGAGATCGACTTCGGCGGGCGGCGGGGCGTCGCGGTCGATGCTCTGGTACAGCTCCGCCATCCGCATCTGGCCCACGCCATCCGCGATCACGTGGTGGACGAGCGACCAGATCGCTCCCCCGCCACCTTCGAGTCCGCTGATCGTGACGAATCGCCACAGCGGCCGAGTCCGGTCGAGCGGTTCCATGTAGAGCGTGGCCGCCAGATCAAGCAGGGCTCGTTGATCACCCGGAGCGGGAAGCTCGATCGTGCGCACGTGGTAGTCGAAGTCGAACTCGGGGTCCGGCGCCCACGCCGGCGTCGACAGTCGGCCGAGACCGGGTACGACCCGCTGGTACAGCTTGGGCAGCGACGCGACCGCGTTGCGCAGGTGCAGCCGGAATCGCTCAGGATCGACCGGCCGGTCGAGGATCGCGAGCGATGCGCCACTGGCATTGAGCCACGGATCCTTTTCGATATTCCACATGAGCGCTTCGTGCTCGCTCATGCGCTCGGACTGTTCAACCTCGCGGTCATGGCCCTTCATGCTCACGATGCGCTCCCACTGGTGTCGGCGGCCTTGCTGTCGGTGGCCTTGGTGTCGGTGCCAGGTCGGCGGTCGGCCTCGGCGTTGGGGTCGCCGGAGTACCCCGGCGGGTAGGTGCGGGCGAGTTCTTCCTCGGTCGGCGTGCGGCGCACCTGACTTTCGGGTGGAAGCAGCGCCGAGATGGCGGTCATGATGCGCTCGGTGTCTTTGTCGGCGCTGCGGTATTTGAGATCGACAGGATCGCCAACGGTGACGGTGACCTTGGGTCGGTTCAGCGTCACGATGTTGGGGAGCCGTGCGCTACGCGGCCAAACCTTTTCGGTGCCCCAGATGCCGATCGGGATCACGGGGACCTTGGTCGCCGCCGCCAACTTGGCCGCACCCCAACGACCCTTCAGTTCGGGGTCGAAGAACGCCGGGCCTCGAGGGATCGTGCCCTCGGGGGCCATCATCACGCACTCGCCACCGCGCAGGGCTTCGGCCGCACGTTCGAGCGGCTCATCGGATCCCGAAGCACGCTCGACGCGAATGCCGCCGATCGCCTTGAGCACGTTGCCGATGACGGGCACGTCGAATACTTCCTTCTTGCCCAGGCCGCGGACCGAACGTCCGGCCTTGGCCGTGAGCAGACCCATGACCGTAGGGTCGAAGTAGCTCCGGTGGTTGAAGACGAGAATTGCGCCGCCCTCGGCCGGAATCTTGTCCACGTTCGAGAACTCGATGTCTGCGTAGGGCGCGATGAGTTCGGGGCGCATGAGCGGACGAGTCCAGTCCTGCACTTCGCGGTTAGCGATCTTGGCGACACCTTCGTTCTTGTCGAGGTGACGGATCTTCCACCCCTTGACCAAGGCCGTCGCCGTGAGCTGGGCGTCGGGGTTGACGGCGATTGGGTTGCCGACCAGGTCGAGCATGGGAGCGTCGTAGTAGCTGTCGCTATAGGCGTAGCTGCGGCTCATGCGGATGCCGTTCGCCTCGGCGTACTCGGTGACGGCGTCGGCCTTGGCCGTGCCCCACACGAACGGTCCGTCGTGTTCGCCGGTGTAGGCCCCGTCTTCGCTCTTCCACTTGGTGCAGATCACATCGTCGAAACCGATCGCCTCGCCAATAGCGGCAACGAGTGGTTCCGGCGAGGTCGTGGCCAGCACGAGTCGGTGGCCCTTGGCGCGGTGTTCTTCGAATACCTGCTCGGCGAACGGCTGGAGATTCGCCGCGATCTCGGCGGCCGCAGCCTGGGCGGCTGCGGCGACGGCGTCGACCGGCCAGCCCTTTGATGCCTTGACCGCGTGGCGGGCGGGAAGCATCGTGGCTCGCATCTCACCGACCTCTTCGTACAGCTTG
>CALLPT010000076.1 GCA_938015575.1 uncultured Acidimicrobiales bacterium | reverse complement strand
GTGGCGTGATGCTCGGATGCGGCCGTGTTGGGATGCCTGGGCCGCGGGCGATGAGGATCGAGAACATCGGCTGAAGATCACGCGTGAACGGAATGGTTGGTAACGGATCCGTTGTCTTCGTAGCGGCCGGTGGCGAAGAGGGACCGGGGCTTGCGGCTGTGCTCCCAGCTGATCCGGGCGCAGGGTTGCAGTGAGGGGATTGCGATGACGAGCGATGGTGGCGAGATGTCTGTTGCGGAGCGGGTCGCTGCCGCGATGGCCAATCACGAGTGGAGTCGCCAGTGGCTCAATCCGGTTGGGCCGGTGGACGAGGCGATGATCGCCGCGGCGGAACAGCGGTGTGGGCACGCGTTTCCGGAGTCGCTTCGCGAGTTCTATCTGCGCACCATCGATGCCGACGGCAACGAGTTCAATCTGTTGCACCAGATCAACCCCGAGGGTTGGTCATGGGTTCAGAGCAATGACTTCACAATCCTTCCGCATCCCGACGGTGGCAAGGTTGGCTGGTACGAGATTTATGTGGAGGGCTGGCAACAAGCACCGCCGGTTACGTTTCGTGACTGGTTTGTCAACGACGCGTACCACGTCGGCAAGGCGAGCAATGATCAGGTCCTGTTGGACTTCGGGTTCGATCCGGTCGATCCGCCCGTCGTGTTCCTGGCCCACGAACGTGACCACACCGGGATCGAGTTGTTGTTTGTGGCGTCGACGTTCCTGAATCTGCTCGAACACGAACGCATTCACGAAGATCCCAACGACCCGTACCACGTTGACAACGTTGTCCACAAGACGTCCGACCAGATCGCGCCGCTTGACCGACGAGTTGACTGGTACGACTATCGCGACGCGCACATTTTGCCGAGTCAGGCGGGGCGGAAGCGGCGCTTCGACGTGCGACCAGGGGACTGCTGAGCTTCGTCATCTGAGATGCTCAGCTACGCCAGTTGACGAGGAACGCCCGCCGGATATGGCGTGGCGGCTGTAGATGGCGGTGATTCTCGGGTCGGCGTGTCCCATGAGTTGCCGCAGCGTGGCGGCTGGGAGGCCTCGCAAGGCGAGTTGGAGGCCTCAACGATCTGGGGCCCGGCCGCCTGGGTCACCACGCTCTTTGACCGGGTCAATAAAGCGACTCCGGCCGAGCTTAGGGGTTCTCCGCCTGGCTTTACGTGGCATCATCATCAAGACGTGGGCTGTATTCAACTCATAGACAGAGACTTCCATGCCTTTGTCGGTCATCTGGGTGGCGACTCGTTGTGGGGCTTCGGACGAGCTAAGGAGCGTCTCGGTGAGTTGGCGTTGGAGCAGCAGTGATGGATGAGGCGATCTCGTCGCGGCTTGATGGGTTGATGGACCTGATCGGTGTTCCGGCGGAGCGCGACAAGTTCGATCTTGCGCTTCTTGAGTGGTTCGAGGCCGAAACTGGTCTCGTGCTGCCCGAGGACTTTCGGTATGCGCTGCCTCGCATCGCTGATTTCGACGAAGGCCTTCTGCCGGTGGCGGGAAAGCGCCAATGGTGGATCGTGCATCTTGGCATGGTGATGGCGCCGGTGTATCGGCACTATGCAACGAAGAATCCGATGTTGCCGAACCTTCGGGATCAGATGCTCCTGGACTGGGGGGAACGCGAGGGCGATGATGCGGAGGGGACGTGGTTTCGTACCCGGCGTAGCTGGGTGCACGAGCAGTTGTGGCCGATCGCGTACAACAATCAGTTGTACTTCTGTTTCGATTTTCGCTTCGATGCTGTGGATCCGCCGGTCGTCGCTAACGGCTGGGCATACGGTGGCGGTGATCCTGCGATGAGTGTGTTCCAGCCGGTCGAGTACATAGCGCCGAGTTTCACTGCGTTGCTCGAGCAAGCTGCGCGCTGGGAAGAACTCGAAGATGCTCCGTATGAGCCGACCGAGCACCAGCTGGCCTGGGAGCGAACTCGCTGACCGCGACGAAGACGGGCGCCCTCCACCGCTGGGCCGCCCTGGGGCCCAGCGCGTGTGGCCGTCGGCTGTCACCCACGGTGGGGCTTTGCGGTGTATGGGTGACGGCTCGTTTCAGTGGGTGATTGTTGGCCTTGTCGTGGTGGCGGCGTCGGTGTTGGGGGTGCGGCGTGGGGTATCTGGTGGTGATTTGGCGCTGCCGGCTGGGGATGGGTTGTCGGCGATGCTGATCGGTGGTGAGCGAGCGGCCGTCGCGCGGGGTTTGGGGTATTACCCGTATGACCTTGCCGACTACCTGGATTGACCAATCATCGGGACGTTCCTCGACATGATCTTGTCGGTGCCGATCGCGCCCGGGGATCTGTACCGGCGAGCTGCAGGAACTGGCCGAAGCGATCTTCCTTGCGGATCTGGGGCGGGTCGCTCAGTCGGTCGGCAAGAGGAAGACCGCAGACATGTTGGTGGTGATTGGTCGGCGCGGGCCGAGACGTCACGCGTTTGAGCTGACGGTTAGCGGCGACCACAACTATTTCGACCCAGACGTCAGTGCTCAGAACCAGGTGGCGAGCCAGGTCGAGGCCATGCAGCAGCGGACATGATCGCCAACAGTGTGATCGAGGCCACGGTGCGTATCAGCCGCGACGCTACTAGCGGCCCCACAATCCAAGACCCCTATATTGCCGTCGACCAATGCGTGATTTGTCACGATCGATTTCAGTAGCGCAGCGGCCTTTGTCCAGATGTCCGGGTAGCCGTCATCGCCAATGCTGTGGTCTGCGGGCGCGACACGGCCGCGCCCAGCAGGCCGAGGTCACGAGTCGGCGACGGGTCACCAAGGAGGGCGATGGCGACACCGATGATGCCGTCTAGGTCGAGAAACTCGACTGGTTCGCTCACTCGCCGCGTCGACGCAGAGCGTCGCTATGACTCTCCATGACAAGTTCGGCAGCACGTGAGACACGATCGCGGTGATTGCTTCGAGCGACAAACTCGCGAACAGCGCGGCGAGCGGCTTCTTGCATCGAGAGTTGCTAGCGAGGGCCCTGGCCGTCGTCGACCTTGATGACCGTGCCGGTCACCGCGTCGCTGGCCGGCGAACACAGGTAGAGCAGTGTCGAATCGAGCTGGGCCTGCGCCCCGAGCCGCTTGCGGGGGAAGTGTTCGGTGATGTCACCCATGCGAGACAACATGCCATCCATCATCTCGGACTCAAATGCACCCGGTGCGATCGCGTTCACGTTGATCCCGTAACGGGCCCACTCGACGGCAAGGACCTCGGCCATGCGGGCGATGCCGGCCTTGGTGACCGAGTACAGGGCTGCCCCCTGGCCGCTGTAGCGGAACGCCCCGATGCTCGAAATGTTGACCTGGCGGCCCGGTAGCTCGTCGGCGATCAAACGCTTAGCGATCTCGGTGGACAGCACCCACGGTCCACGCAAGTTCGTGTCAAAGACCCGGTCGACGAGCTCAAGGTCCATCTTGTGGGCGCGTTGCGCATCGGGGACCCCAGCATTGTTCACCAGGATGTGCAGGGGGCCGACGTCGGCCCAGGCCCGCTCGACAACGTCGACGATTGCCGCAGTATCGGTCATGTCGAGTGCGTACGGCGTGGCGTGGCCGCCGGCCTCGGCAATCTCCGCGGCGAGCTCGTCGAGGCGTTCGACCCGTCGCCCGGTGATCACGACATGAGCCCCGGCGTTGGCCAGGACCTGCGCGAAGCGGCGACCAAGACCCGACGTTGCGCCGGTCACGAACGCGTTCTGGCCCGACAGATCGTGGTTGACATTGGGCATCGGATAGTCAGTCATGAGTTCCAATCAGAGTGAGATGAAGCGGAGTGCGGCGAAGCCGAGCGGCTCAGACAATACGGCTCAGACAATGCGGCTCAGACAATGCGGCTGTCGTGGTTGCCCCAATAGCGGTCCTTGAGGATCCGCTTGTAGAGCTTGCCGGTTTCAAGCCGAGGAAGTTCGTCCTCGAAATCGATCGAGCGCGGCACCTTGTAGCGAGCCAGGTTTTCGCGTGCATGCTCCATGAGCTCACCCGCGACAGCATCGGTCGCCTCGACGCCAGGCGCCAGCTGCACGACCGCCTTGACCTCTTCGCCGGTGTCGGGATTCGGCACACCGAACACCGCTACATCGGCGACCTTGGGATGCATGACGATCGCGTCTTCGATCTCTTGGGGATAGATGTTGACGCCGCCCGAGATGATCATGAACGACTCACGATCCGTCAGATACAAGAACCCGTCGTCATCGAGATAGCCGACATCGCCCAGCTTGGTCCACATGGGGTTCGTCGGATGCTGCGAGCTCTTCGTCTTGTCCTCGTCGTTGTGGTACTGGAACGGCACGATGTCTCGTTCGAAGTAGATCGTGCCGGCCTCGCCGACGGGCAGCTCGGCCCCCGCTTCGTCACAGATATGCAGGGTCCCGAGGATCGGCGCACCGACGGTTCCCGGGTGAGCGAGCCACTGCTCGCTGTTGCACATGGTCATGCCGTTGAGTTCGGTGCCCGCGTAGTACTCGAAGATGATCGGCCCCCACCAGTCGATCATCTGATGTTTGACATCGACCGGGCACGGCGCCGCGGCGTGCACCGCGACCTGGTGACTCGACAGGTCGTGACCCAAGCGATCGGCATCGTCGAGCTTGAGCATGCGGATGAACATGGTCGGCACCCATTGGCTGTGGGTCACACGATGCGTCTCGATGGCCTGGAGCGCCTCGACTGGGTCGAACTTCTCCATGATGATCACGGTCCCACCCAGGCTGTGGACGGCAGCCGTAAAGGCCAACGGCGCCGAGTGATACAGCGGAGCCGGGGACAGATACACGCTGTCGGGGCCGATGCCGTACAGCGTGCCAACCAGATTGTCGAGGTTCGACGGCTCGCTGAACGTCGCCCCCGACAAGGGTCGCTTGATCCCCTTGGGGCGACCTGTCGTGCCCGACGAGTAGTTCATGAAGTCGCCCAGCGGCTCGGCGTCGAGCGGGTCTGCACTGACATCGGCCACCGCCGACTCGTAGCGCTCATAGCCCGCTACATCGCCCCCGACCGTGAGCCGGATCGGGCAATCATCCAAGTCGGGAAGCATGCCGGTGGCAGCTTCGGCCAACGACGCCCCCACGACGACCGCCTTGGCCCCCGAGTCATTCACGATGTACGCGGCCTCTTCTGCCGTCAGGTACTTGTTGACCGCACACAGATACATGCCCGATCGCACCGCCGCCCAGTACACCTCGTGGTACCTGATGTCGTTGTCCATGAACAGGGCAACAACATCGCCCGCCTGAAGCCCCGCGTCGAGCAGGAACCGAGCCAGTTTGATGCTGCGCTCGTTCAGTTCGCCATAGGTCAGCTGCTCGCCTGATCGCAGCATGGTCGTGGCGATCTTGTCCGGGTGTGCGGCAGCGTGGGCGGCCATCGGCATGGTGGAATTCCCCCTCTGGTTCAGCGCAGCGAGCGCGAGAGCAACGGTACTTCACCGACCACTCGCGGATTCCAGCCGAGCCGGCGCCGGGCAATCAGCGAGCGGGTGACTAGGGTGCGATCGATGGCTGCAGGGGATCCCACCGGCATTGTCGGCCTGGTCGCGAACCCGATGGCAGGCAAGGACATTCGCCGTCTCGTCAGCGCCGCGTCGCCGGTATCGGACATGGCCAAGGTCGGGATCATCAGGCGCGCGCTCATCGGCGCGTTCGAAGCAGGCGCGGCCAAGGTTCTCGTGTCCGATGACCGAAGCGCGCTCGCCCGTCGCGCCGCCGAAGGCCTCGACGGCAATGTCGAGGCACTCGAGTTGGCGACCATGTCGACCAGCCGAGATTCACAACGAGCAGCCGCAGCGATGGCCGAAGCTGGCGCATCGACGGTGATCGTGCTCGGCGGAGACGGGACGCATCGCGACGTCGCCAAAGGCTGGAGAGACGCGGCGATGGTGACGCTTTCGACCGGCACCAACAACGTTTTTCCCCGGGCGGTCGAAGCGACGCTCGCCGGCCAGGCGGCCGGGCTCGTCGCCACCGGCGCGGTGAAGCTGGCGGACTCTGCCCGCCGAGCAAAGGTCATCGACGTCGCACTCGATGATGGCGGGACCGATCTTGCCCTGGTCGACATCGCGCTCACCGCGGACTCGTTCACGGCCAGCCGCGCCGTGTGGCGCGTCGACACGCTGCGCGAACTCGTCGCCGTGATCGCCGAGCCTGCTTCGGTTGGACTCTCTGCCATAGCGGCCGCCGTCGAGCCTGTCGCGCGCGACGCGGCCGGTGGCGTTCACGTGCGGCTGGGGGAGGGCGGCCGTGCGATTCGAGCCCCGATCGCCCCAGGACGGTTCGAGACGCTCGCCGTGCTCGACCATGCACGGATGGCCACGGGCGCATCGCTGCGGCTCGAGGGTCCGGGTGTGTTGAGCTTCGACGGCGAACGCGACGTGATCCTCGACGACGGCGGCGCCACCCTGACGATCACCGCCGACGGGCCGTGGGTGATCGACGTCGCCGGCGCACTGCAGGCGGGACTCCACGGAAAAAGCCGGGCCCGATGACTCCGGTCGCAGATCTCACCATCGACGAGCTGAGCGGCGATGTCCACCCGATCCTGAACCAGCTGCGAGCCGACACACCGGTCGTCTGGGTTCCCGCAATCGACCGATGGCTTGTCACCGACCGTGACCTCGTCCTAAAGGCGCTGCTCGACGTTGCGACCTACACCGTCGACGATCCACGATTCACCACGGCCCAGGTGGTCGGGCCATCGATGCTGTCAACCGACGGAGCCGCCCACGCCCGGCACCGATCGCCGTTCGCTCTGCCGTTCCGGCGAAACGCCAGCGTGACCGGTTTCGCTGCGACCACCCAGCGCGACGCGGCCGCGCTCGTCGACGAGCTGCGCCGACGGAACCCTTCGGCTCAGGCGGCCGATCTGCGCGCTGGCCTGGCCGCTCCACTCGCGGTGTCGACCATCACCGATGCGCTCGGACTCGTCGACACCTCGGGCGAAGACCTGCTCGCGTGGTACCGCGAGATCGTCACCGCGGTCGAAGCTGTCACTGCGGGCAAGCATCCTGGCCCGAGCGTCCAGGCCGCATTCGACGAGCTCGACCGCGCGGTTCGTCGATCACTCGATGGCACCGGCTCGATCATCGGAACGATCGCAGCCCGAAGCAACCTGACGACCGCCGAGCTCGTCTCGAATACCGCCGTCATGTTGTTCGGTGCAATCGAGACAAGCGAAGGCATGACGGCCAACGCGTTGGTTCACGTCCTCGCCGATCCCTCAGTGCTGCAACAGCTGCGGGACCGTCCCGAGCTGGTCGAACAGGCCGTTGAAGAGTCGCTTCGGATGGAACCGGCAGCGACGCTCGTCGACCGCTACGTCACCGCAACGACGACGCTCGGCGATGTCGTGCTTCCGCAGGGGGCCGCAGTTTCGCTCTCGCTCGCCGGCGCCAATCGAGACCCGGCATTCTTCGATGATCCCGACCGATTCGATCTGGGCCGGGCCAATGTCGGCCACCACCTGGCCTTTGTGCACGGCCCACACGCCTGCATCGGTATGCACCTGGCCCGACTCGAAACCGCGGCCGCCCTCAAAGCCGTGCTCGGCGTTCGCGAAGGCGTGACGCTGGTCGATACCGAAGCCGCACAGCCCCGCGGCCTGGTCTTCCGCAAACCCGAATCGGTGCCCGTCATCTTCGGGGCCCCAGCGCCGTCATGAGCCACGACGTCGCCGCGGCCTACGACGCCATGGCTGATCGATACGTCGCTCATGTTCGGCGCGAGTTCGACAAGCGGACCATGGTGCGCGAGCGACTCGAGGCGTTCGCGTCGATGGTCGAGGGCCAGCAGCTGGTCGCCGACGTGGGATGCGGGCCCGGGCATGTGACCAAACTGCTCAGCGACCACGGCCTGAACATCGTGGGCTACGACATCGCCGAAGGCTTGCTGGTCGAAGCGCGCCGTTCGTTCCCCGACCTCAGCTTCCGGGTAGGCGACCTGACTGCGATCGACCTGCCCGACGCGTCACTGGGCGGGCTGGTGTCGCGCCACTCGACCATTCACCTGGCTCCAGGTGAGCTGGCCGCAGCGTTCAGCGAATGGGCACGCGTGCTGGTTCCCGGCGCACCGTTGTTCGTTTCGTTCTTCGCCGCAGCAACCAGGGCCGACCACGGCACGCCCTTCGACCACGCCGTCGTGACTGCCTATGCGCTCTCGCCCGACGTGATCGCCGAGGAACTCGAAGCGTCCGGATTCGGGGACCTCGACGTCGGCCTCCGGCCCTTCGGGCCAACCGAACGACCGCTCGACCAGGCCATCATTCTTGCCCGGCTCAGTGCCTGAACCCCACCGGAGCAGCCCGTGATCGCGCGGGCCGGTTCAAGACGCGACCACGTGGCTCAGTAACGTCGCCGCATGGAGACGATGCCCCACGGAACCGTGCAATACGACGTCAACGAGGGGGTCGCCACCGTTCTCCTGGATCGACCGGAGACGTTGAACTCGATGAACGACGGTCTCATGCTCGACATCCAATCGGCGATCGGCCGGGTCGATACCGATCCGAGCGTCGGGGTGGTTGTCTTGACCGGCGCCGGACGCGCGTTCTGTGCCGGCGCCGACCTCAACGGGCTGGGCAGCAGCGCCGACCCGACCGGGGACAGCGGAGCAGAGGGGAGGGCAGCAGAGGGGGAGACCGAAGAGGCAATCACCGCTGCGATCGACGGAATGGACACCGTCTTCAACCCGACGATGCGAGCGATCCGACACTGCCGGGTACCGACGATCGCACGAGTCAACGGCGCGGCTGCCGGCGGCGGTCTTGGACTGGCGCTCGCGTGCGATGTCGCAATTGCGGCCGACTCGGCGTTCTTCGTGGCCACGTTTGGCCCCCGGCTCGGCATCGTCCCTGACTTGGGGAGCACGTGGAGTCTTCCGAACCGCATCGGCCAGGCACGGGCGATGGGCATGGCGATGCTCGGTGATCGGGTGCCTGCTCCTCAGGCAGCCGAATGGGGAATGATCTGGAAGTCGGTGCCCGACGATGACCTCGACGCCGCCGTCGACCAGGCCGCCGCCGTATTGAAGAGCACCTCAAGCGAAGCAATGCGCCGGATCCGCAGCTCAATCAGTACCGCGTCGACGCGTAGCTTCAGCGACCAACTCGACTTGGAACACAAACATCAGAGTGTGCTCATCCCGATGAACATGGTCGAGGGTGCAGCCGCATTCATCGAAAAACGCGAGCCGAACTTCTCTGACTGACGAGAGCTGGGAGCCGGGCCCGCAGGCCCGGCTACCAACACGAGCTAGCCGAGGTCAGCCAAGATCTCGGCAACGTACGATTCAATTTGCGCGACCTGACCTGCGTCGAGGTCGAACATCTTGTGATCAGCGCGGCGCGTGAGATTGTTGAGATGCGCCGTCGCAGCTGTCGTCGAGCCCTCAGCGATAGCCGCTTCGGCTTCGGTCAGTTGCGTCGTGAGCTGGTTGTATTGACTCGGTGACAGCTCACCGTCAGCAAACAGGTCAGACAAGTAGCTGCGCAACGCCGTGGCCGGATCGACATCGCCAATGACGAAGTTCGTGACGTCGCAGCCCCACCCGATGATGAAACCACCGTCCGACGTCCACTCCGAGAAGCCGAGCGACCATTCGCCTGGAATCAGCGTGAACTCGTGGATGCCGTTGTCCAAGCCGTCGGCTCCGAATGGGTTCGGGATCAGGTTCCCAGCATCGTCGAAGTAGTAGATCCCGTTGAAGAGGAGAATCTCGCCGCCCGAGCCAGGGCGCATGTCGGCGATCTCGAG
>CALLPT010000075.1 GCA_938015575.1 uncultured Acidimicrobiales bacterium | reverse complement strand
CGGAGCGATGGTCGCGTTCATCGTGTTTGCCGATGGCAACACCAAATGGGCGGCAGCCGTGATCGCCGTCACCGTGCTCACCCTCGACGGCCTCGCCCAGGACTGGCGCAAGACGGCTCGACGCAATGCTGTTCTCCAGGAGAAGAACCAGCGTCTGGTGCGCGATCTCGAAGCATCCAATGCGGTGCTTGCGCATCGAAGCAACCATGACGCACTGACCGGTCTGCCCAATCGACGGGCGTTCACCGAGTTCATCGCCGACGCAGATGGCGCACCAAGCCCCTCGATGCTGCTCATCGACCTCGACCGCTTCAAGACGATCAACGACGAACGTGGCCATCAGGTCGGCGACGAACTGTTGGTGGCGGTTGCGGAACGACTTCGATCAGTCACCCCGCATGACGGCTTCCTTAGCCGGCTCGGAGGCGACGAGTTCGCAATCGCCTGGAAGCACAACGCTGGGATCGACGACTTGCGCGAGATCGCAGCCCGGGTCAACGAACAACTCCGAGAGACCTTTACGTTGCAAGGTGCGAGCGTGTGCATGTCAGCATCGATCGGAATCGCCTCAGTGCTTGGCGACGACTCGCCCACCGCGGAGACTCTGCGCAACGCAGACCGAGCGCTCTATGTCGCCAAGGAAAATGGCGGCGACCAGGCGGTCGCCTTCGAACCACACGACATTGGCCGGTCCATACCAGCTCGCAGCGATCGCGCTGCCCGCCTTGGGCTGGACCCCGATCTTCACTTCGAAGGCTCGACCGGCAGACAGCCAGCTCCCGAATAGACCTCAGCTGACCGGTCGCGTGCGAGCGACGATCGTTGCCACAAGCCAAGTCGGTCTTGCCGGCTGAGGTCCCTTGTGGATCAGGCGTCGACCTGTTCGACCCACGCTGCTTCGATGAGTTCGTGGATGAGGGCAGTGTGACGATCGTGTTTGCCGACCACCTCGAACTCGCTGATGACCAGCCCGTCGCGCTTGCCGTGTGAGCAATCGATGACTTTCAGGCCGGCGTCCTCGAACGTCTGATGGAGCGCCTCGATCGAGATCGCGTCGATCGCACACCGAAGGTCATAGGTCTTGGTCTCTTGGGTCGCGTCGATGTAGCGCTCGACGGGAGGCAACATCCACAGCACCACGAGTACGCCGGCCGCTGCCGCCAGCGTCAGGGCGTACAAACCGCCGCCGATGCCCATCCCGAGCGCGGCCGAACACCAAATGACGGCTGCGGTCGTGATGCCGGTCGAGTGGCGCCCGCGCCGAAAGATGACGCCGGCGCCGAGGAAGCCCACGCCAGAGACAATCGCCGCGGTGATACGCGTGGGATCGGTCGTTTCCCGTGACAGCTCCGCGCCGAAGATCGTGAACAGGCACGAGCCGATGCAGATCAGGATGATCGTGCGTAGACCGGCCGCCTTGTCGCGGAACTCGCGTTCGGCACCGATCACGGCGCCGATCAGCGCCGCGAGCAGCAGTCGCAGCAGGTGTTCGCTAACCATTGCACAATCGTAGAGACGTCTCGGCGCTCGATCGGTGACCGGGTCGCACGGGCGTCCACACGATGTTCGTGTGGAACACTGGCCCCATGGAGGGTGAGCCGGCGCCGATCACGACGCTTGAACAGGTGGCAGATGCGGCGGCCAAGGCGCAGTCGGTAGCCATCAAGGTCGTCGACAACAAGCAGTACTGGCCTGACCCGTTTCCGCCGGGGCCATTCGCCGGCACGATGCTGGTCGAACTGGATCGGAGCGAAGCGGCCCAAATCCTGCGCCGTCTTCGGGGTTTGACGCCCGGCAAGCAGAAGCGATGCCATAGTCCCCGCTACTCGCTGACCATGACGGGGCCCGACCTTGCCGAGTGCGAGATCTCGTTCTGCTTCGACTGCAACAACGGTCGAACCCGCGTCGAAGACTCGCCCGGATGGATCACGTTCGACGCGATGAGCCATGCTGCATCCGAGCTGCTCCGCCACATCAAGAAGTTCGATCCCGAGCGGCGAGAAGAGCCGGAATGGTGGGTGGACTAGCCGCTCAAATCGGGCGCGATCAGATCGTGATGTCCACCACCATCGCCGGTCACGACGTGGCCGTGGGGGCCTCGAATACGAAGTTGTCGAAGCCGCTATCGGCGACTTCGCTCAAGCGATCGAAGTACTCCGAACCGCGCAGATGCCCGAGAAACTGGCGCGGCTTGCCGGGCACGTTCGCCCCCATGTACCACGAGTTGGTCCGGGGGTAGAGCGTGCGGTTGGCGATGGCATTGACCTCGGCGCTCCACTCGGATTCGGCATCAGCGGTCGCCTCGATCGTCGCCAGCCCGCGATCATCGAGATGGCGGATGCACGAGTCGATCCATTGCGTCTGGAGCTCGGCCCCGAGCGGCATCGTGAAGAACACTCCGGGCGAGCCGGGCCCGTGGATCATGAACATGTTCGGATACCCGGCGACCATCATGCCGAGCGAGGTGTCGAAGCCTTCTCCCCACTTCTGCTGCAAGCTCTGTCCGCCGCGACCCTTGGGATTGAGTTTGAGCATGGAACCGCTCACCGCATCGAACCCGGTTGCTAGCACCAGCATGTCGATCGGATGCTCGCCGGTCGCCGTGCGCACCCCCGACGAGGTGAACGACTCGATCGGGTCCTCGCGCAGATCGACGAGGGACACATTGTCTCGGTTGTACGTCTCGAAGTAACCGTTGTCGAGAATCAGTCGCTTCGTACCGAAGTGGTAGTCGGGCAACAGCTTGCGAGCGGTCTCGGGGTCGTGAACCGTCTCGCGGATCTTGCTCCGCACGAACTCCGAGACTTCTTCGTTCAAGTCCTCTTTGGCCAACACGCCGACGAAGCTGTTGAGGGACAGGTGCATGCCGCCGCGTTGCCACATTTCCTCGTAGCGGGCCTGGCGCTCTTCGGGGCTGTGTTCGGTGTGGCTCAACCGGCTGAGCTTGAACGGCCAACCGCCACGACGCCGCATCGAAGTATTGAGCGTGTCCCAGTCCTCGCGATAAGCCGCACGTTCGTCGTCGGTCACGGGACGGTTCCGGGCAGGAAGCGAATATTGCGGGGTCCGCTGGAACACCGTCACATGATCGGCTTGCTTGGCGATCTCCGGAATCGACTGGATCCCCGACGATCCGGTTCCGATCACCCCGACCCGCTTGCCCGCGAACGAGACGGGTTCATGCGGCCAGCGCCCGGTGTGGTGCACGTCGCCGGCGAAGTCAGCGATCCCCGGGTAGTCGGGCATGTGGGCGACGAACAAGGCGCCGACGGCACAGATCAGGAACCGGGCGCTGTGCCGGTCGCCGTGGTCCGTCTCGATCGACCAGCGCTGCGTGACCTCGTCGAACCGGGCGTCGTTCACAAACGTGTCGAACTGGATGTCTTTGCGTAGGTCGAAGCGGTCAGCGACGTGTTCCAGATAGGCCAGCACGTCGGCCTGAGCGCTTTGTGTTTCCTTCCAGTCCCACTCGTCGATCAGGTCCCTCGAGAAGGTGTAGGCGTAGAACGGACTGCTGGGCGCATCGACACGCGCGCCGGGATAGCGGTTGTACCACCAGGTGCCTCCCACATCGCTCGCGCCATCGAAGCCCTGGACGGACAGGCCCATCTCGTCGCGCAGATGGCGGAGCGCGTACAGACCACCAAACCCTGCTCCGATGATGATGGCGTCGAACTCCACGTTGCCCCCTGGTCTCTACTCCTCTAGTTCATCACCCCCGGCGAGTGCGTTCTGCATCGCGGGTGACATGCCAGGCAGGTACGCGAGCTTGAGGCTGGCGAGAATCTGCTGCAGGTGGTCTTGGTCGTGGAACGGCCACTCGTGGACGAAATCACTCGCGGCGAATACCCGGCCATCTCGAGTTGTCGCCGTCATCGCGAGATCGGCGTCGGTCAGCGACCCAAGGTACGCGCACGACGCCTGCCGCTCGGCCGCCAGCTCGTCCAACAACGTGTCGAGGGCTTCCGCAGCGAAGTCACGCACGTTGATCGCTGCCCACGCATCGAATCCATGGATACGCCCTGAGCCAGCAACGATCGCGGCGATCCGGTCGCGGAACGCGGCCGAGTCGCAGGCGATCAGATGTCCAACGACTTCGAGCGGGCACCACTCCCCTGGTTCGGGCCGGGTACGCAGCGTCTCGGGATCAACGGGCGCGAGCATGGCGCGCAGCACTGCCGGCAGCGAACCAAGCGTGGCGACGATCTCGGTGACTTCCACTGAGCCATGTTGCCAGGCCGACGACGAGCGACGCCCAACGCCAGCGCACCGTTAACTGACCGTGACCTGAAGATGCGGCGTAAAGGTCATCATCGACGGCTTGGTGTAGCTGGTATCGCCCCTGACCACGAACTCGTCGATGAAGGCACCCGTCACCGGATCGAAGCGCAGAACCGAGTGATCTTGATGATCGGCGACATAGAAGTTGCCGTCGGGACCGAACGCAATCCCCGAGGGCTTGTGCAGCACCGAAGGATCACCGCCGGTGCCACCGACGATGAAGATGTCGATGAACGTTCCATCAATGCCGGAGTACCGCATGACGTGGTCGTTGTTGAAACTCGCCACGTAGAGATTCCCGTCGGGTCCGAACGCCAGCTGCTCGGGCTCGTTCAGGCCACCGGAACCGGCCGTCACGAACACATCGATCAAGGTGCCGTCGATGCCGCTGTAGCGTCGCACTTCGTCGCTCTGGTAGTCCCCGACATACAAGTTGCCGGCGGTGTCGAAGACCAGGTCATGGGGATCGACGAGCCCATCCGAAGCAAACACACCAACCAACGCACCCGTCGCACCATCGAAACGCAACACGTTCGGACCGACGGGGTTCGACACATACAGATCGCCGTTCGGGCCAAAGGCCAAGCCAGCCGCCTTGGTCATCCCGCCGGTACCTGCCGGCACAAACGTGTCGACAAAGGCGCCGGTGATGGGGTCATGTCGACGGATTTCGCCGGTCTGCTCGCTTGAGACATAGGCCAGGCCGTCCGGCCCCATCTCAGCTTCGATTGGATCTTGCAGCGTGGCGGGGTTGGCGAGGGGAGCGCCGGTGGGGCCGAACACATAGAACTCGTTGTCGTCGAACGACGGCGTGAGAAGCTGGGATTCGGTCAGTCGAGCGCCGGTGTCGTCGAGCGCGGAAACCAGCACGTCGTAGGTGAAGCCAGCCGTCGCATAGGTATGGGTCGCGACGGTTGGCGTTCCCTCGACGACGGCAATCGTGTCTATCGCACCGTCCCCCCAGACCACAGTCCATTCCACGATGGCGTCGTCGACCCCTGGGTCCAGCGAGTCGAGCGAAAGGCTGTATTCGACGCCAGCGGTGGCCGTTGCGGCCCCGCTGACGGCAAGCGCGGCCGGTGCATCGAGGATCACGACGCTTCCCGTATCGACACCGAGGCCGCCCGCTACCTCGAGTCCGATGTCATAGGTGCCGTCGCTGCCCAAACCGAGCGTGACCAGGTCGGCCCACACGACGGTTGGCGTCATGCCGAATGCATCGTCATAGATGCCGTCGTTGTCCAGGTCCCACGCCCATTCGGTGTGGGTACCCGGTGTGGCCGAAGCGTCGAGGGCGAGGTTCTCGCCCTCGGTGATCGTGTACGGCCCGCCTGCGTCAGCAGCGATCGTGTTGTTGTTGATGCCCGGGCTTGACACGAGCACACCGGCATCCATGTCGGTCGTCGTCAGCGCACCCGGACAGCGCCCCATGGCAGCATCGCTACCGGTCGGTTCCCAGCAAGCGCTCGTGTTGCCATCGATGCCATGCGGGGTCAGTGCGATCGAGACACCATCTGCGGTGCCCAACGACGCCTGATAGGTGTCGTCCCACAGACCCAGCTCGGCCGGGGGCGGCGTGTCGGCGGCAACCGTTCCAAAGGCGACGTAGTCGACGATCCGTTCCGACGTGTCGACGAGCCAAACGTCGTCGCCCGAGTTGCCCAGGTGAGGCAATCCGCCACCCATGTTGTATTCAAGGTCAGCTGACACCGCTCCGTTGCCACTCCACTGCACCAGCCAAACGAGGGCAATCTCACCCGGCTGGAGCACCGAGGGACGGCCGAGGTTGTCGGTTGCGGGGAAGACTTCGTTGAAGCCGCCGAAGCCTTCGACTCGCGTGTTCCAATCCCTGAGGCCCAACCCGGTCAGGTCGACGGGAGCACCGCTGATGTTCGTCAGCTCGATGAACTCGTGGTCCGGGTTGGCGCTGCTTCGGTAGAAGATCTCGGTGATCGCAATGTCGCCGACGTTCGCCGATGCCGCCCACAGAGCGACGTCGATCGTGAAGCTCATCGATGTTGTCTCGGCGGGCACGCCGTCATCGGTCGTGTCGACGGTGACGGTGTAGCTACCGGCATCAGCGACGGCGACCGTGCCGCTGATCAGACCGGTGGGCGATGCTGTAAGCCCAGGCGGCAGCCCGGTGATTACATAGGTGACGCCATCACCTTCGACATCGTTGGTCGTCAGTTGCAAACTGAACGGCTCGGTGACGACGGCCGATTGCAGCCCAGGGTTGGTGGTGACTGGAGCGTCGTTGACGGGGTTGACGGTGATGGTCACGGTCGCGACAGCCGAGACTGCGCCGGTCGAGTCTTCGATCGTGTAGGTGAACGTGTCGTCGCCGTTGCGATCGGCCTTGGGGACGTAGGTGAACGTCCCGTCGCCGTTGTAGGTGGCCCGCCCGTCACGGGGACGCCGGTCGATAGACACGCTGGCGGGGTCGATCGCCCCGTCTTCGAGATCCGAGTCGTTCGCCAAGACGCTGCCGGTCGTGAAGGTCACGTCTTCGTCGGTGACAAAGCCAAGACCGCCGTCGTCAAGGGCGACCGGCGGGTCGTTAACGTCGGCGACCGAGATCGTGACGGTTGCAACGTTCGAGCTTGCACCATCGCCATCGGCGACGGTGTAGGTGAAGGCGTCGGTGCCGCTGAAGTCAGCGTTTGGCACGTAGGCAAAGGTGCCGTCACCGTTCGAGGTCACCGAGCCGTTCGTTGCATCAGCGACGAGTACTGCCGTCGCTGGATCGACCGTTCCGTCTTCGGGATCGGTGTCGTTTGCCGTGACATCGGCGGTCGTGAATGGCGTGTCTTCGGTCGTCGCGTAGCCAACGCCGCTGTCGTCGGCCGCAACAGGTGGGTCGTTGTCCTGGATGACGGTGATGGAGACCGTGCCGACGTTCGAGCCGAGCCCGGCATCGTCAGTGATGACATAGGTGAAGGTGTCGGTGCCGAACGCATCGGGGTCGGGGGTGTAGTCAAACGTGCCATCGGCGTTGGGAACCACGGTGCCGAATGTTGGGGCCGAGACGACCGCGACCGTCGTGGGATCGACCGTCGAATCCACGTCGGTGTCGTTCGCGGTCACCGCCGCCGTCGTAAACGGCACATCCTCGAGCGTTTCGAACCCGATCCCCGCGTCATCGACGGCAACCGGCGCGTCATTGACCGGGTCGACGACGATCGTCACCGTCGCCGAGGCTGCCGCGAGACCGTCGATGTCCTTGACCCGGTACCGGAAGGTGTCGAGGCCGTAGAAGTCGGGATCTGGCGTGTAGACGAACGTTCCATCGCCATTGCTGACGACCGAACCGTTCGCGGGTGCTTCGACGAGTTCAACGTTGGTCGCAACGATGGCGCCGTCTTCAGGGTCGCCGTCGTTGAACAGTACGTCTGGGGTGACGAACATGGTGTCTTCGGTCGTCGTGTAGCCATCACCGCCGTCGTCGACGGTGATCGGCGGATCGTTGACCGGCTCAAGCACGATGGTGACTGTCGCCGGCTCCGAGTAGAGCAACCCCGAGTCGAGCACCCGGTAGGTGAACGAGTCGGTGCCGTTGAAGTTCGGTGCAGGCGTGTACAAGAACGTGCCATCACCGTTGCTGACCGCGGTGCCATTGGCCGGCCCTGCGACGACTTCAGCAGTCGAGGGATCGATCGCTCCGTCCTCTTCATCGCTGTCATTGACCGTCACGTCGATCGTCACCAGAGGAACGTCTTCCAAGGTGAAGAGACCGGCCCCCGAGTCCGACTCTGCGACCGGTGGATCATTGACCTCGGTGACCAAGATGGTGACGGTGGCTGGTCCCGAGATAGCCCCGTCGGTGTCGGCCACGGTGTAGGTGAACGTGTCCGTACCGACGAACTCGTCGTCGGGCACATACGAGAACGTGCCGTCGCCGTTCGGCGTCGCGACGCCATTGGTTGCGGCGTCGACGATCATCACCGACGCTCCGGCGACGGCGCCGTCTTCGAGATCAACGTCGTTCGCGGTGACGACACCTGTCGTGAACGCCGTGTCCTCGTCGGTCACAAACCCGACACCCGAGTCGTCGTTGGCCACAGGTGCGTCGTTGACGGCGGTGACGACAATGGTCACCGTGGCCGGAGGCGACATCGCCCCGTCGGTATCAGTGATCGTGTAAGCGAAGTTGTCCGTGCCGTTGAAGTCTGGGTCAGGGCTGTACGCAAACGTGCCATCACCGTTCGAGGTGAGTGTGCCTTGCGCGACGTCGGCCACGAGAAGAACCGAGATCGGATTCGCCGCGCCATCCTCGATGTCGGTGTCATTTGCCGTGACCACGCCAGTGATGAACGGCGTGTCTTCGGCTGTCCGGAATTCGAGGCCGAAGTCGTCATTGGCGACGGGGGTGTCATTGACGGGCATGACAACGATGCTCACCGTGGCCGGTGACGACAGTGCGCCATCAGCGTCCGCGACGGTGTAGGCGAAGTTGTCAGTGCCAGCGAAGTTCGCATCAGGCGTGTAGCTGAAGGTCCCGTCACCATTGTTCACGAGCGTGCCGTTGGCTGCCGTGGCCACGACGGCGATCGTTGCCGGGTCGATCGCGCCGTCTTCGACATCGGCGTCGTTTGCGGTGACCGAGGCGGTCGTAAATGCGGTGTCTTCGCTGGTTTCGAAGCCTGCACCGCTGTCGTCGATGGCCGCGGGTGCGTCGTTGACCGGATTGACGACGAGGGTCACCGTTGCCGGGTCTGAGACGGCGCCATCTGCATCGGTGACGGTGTAAGCGAAGCTGTCGGTGCCGTTGAAGTCGAGATTCGGGGTGTAGGTGAACGTGCCATCACCGTTGGCGACGAGCACACCGTTGGAAACATCGGAGACAACAGCGATCGACGCCGGGTCGCCAGCGCCGTCCTCGATGTCAACATCGTTCACGGTCACATCGGCCGTCACCAACGCAACGTCTTCGTCGGTGACGAAGCCCAGGCCAGCATCGCCAACGGCCGTCGGCACGTCGTTGACAGGGTCAACCGTGATCGTGACCGTTGCCGGCGCGGAAACGGCGCCGTCAGCATCGGTCACGGCGTACGTGAACGTGTCGTCGCCGTTGAAGTCCGGAGCCGGCGCGTAACCGAAGGTGCCGTCCCCGTTCGGCGTCAACGCGCCGTTGGTCGTCGAGGTCACCACCGTGACGCTCGATGCAGCGACCGCACCGTCTTCGACGTCGGTGTCGTTTGCGCTCACGTCGGTGGTAGTGAACAGCGCCGTGTCTTCGCTCGTGACAAAAGCGTCGGCGATCGCGATGGGA
>CALLPT010000074.1 GCA_938015575.1 uncultured Acidimicrobiales bacterium | reverse complement strand
GCTGCATCTGGTGCGAGCAGGTCGGTGACCAGCGCGTCGACGCGTGCGAGCACCTCGGCCGGCAACAGCTCAACGCCTCTTCCATTGCCGCCCTTGAAGAAGAACGAGTCGACGCCGTCGCGGAAGCCGACTCGGCGTTGCGGTTGCACGGAGCGGGCCGCCTCGCGCATCGAGTCCATTCGGCAACGGTCGACGACCTGAGGCCACGCATGCTCTGGCACATCGAGCGACAGGAACTCCGCGATCCTTCGCATCCCCAGCTCGAGATCTGCGTAGAGGTCGGCGTAATGGACCAACAGCACGTTGTCATCGTTGCGGCGCTGCCACCACGAGGCCAGGTGCATCACGGGATTGCTGAGACCGAGCCATTCGTCGAACAAGACCTGCCAGTCCCCTTCCCAGGTCTCGGGCATAGGGTCCACGCCAGCTTCGGCAGCGAGGCCGTTCACCATCCGCATGACTTCGGGCATCATCGCGTCGCGGTGGTTCCCCCACGAGACCAGCGCATCGGCCGGGTTGCGATAGACGGTGATGTAGCGAACGTCGGGCGACCACGGCAGTGCCCAGGCGGGCGAATGCGACTTGAGGAAGCGGCGGTGGGTGATCGCTTCGACCTGTTCGAGCATGGCGTCGGTTGGGCCGAAGCGGGCGTCGGGCCACGGGCTACGCGACGAGAGTGTCCCGGGCTCTCCCCCGTCGGGCCACATGAGCGAGCTGACGATTCCCTGGGTCCAGGTCGTGCCGCACTTGGGTGGTGTCGAGATGATGATGTCGTCGGGACGCAGCACGACATCGTGCCACCGTCGGCTGTCTTCGATCGCGTTCGCGAATGGCCGGTCTGGCGGCGTGACCTTCACCTCAGCTCGATTCGAGTTCGTCGACAGGTTGTCCGAAGACGACGAGCTCGGTGCCGATGGGGCGAGGCAGGCCCATGTCGTCGAGGTCGACTCGCAACCAGTCACGCTCGTCGATGAACATGACCCGGATCTCGGGGGCGCCGAGCAAGTCGATCCACGCGACAAAGGACGAGTCGGGCCCCCATGCCGCATCGTGCATCGAGGCACCGGTAACCCAGCTGACGCTCTGGTCACGATTGTCGTAGATCTCGGCGAAGCCGTGTTCGGTGTAGCGCAGCAGCGCCTCGCCGTTCGGGGCCAGAACGAACCGGTCGCTGTGGCCGACAAAGTCGGTGGGTACCAGCCAGCTGGTGCCGGGCGTGAAGTTTTCGACGTGATAGGCGCACGGCGTGGAGTCACAGATTCGAAGCAACGCGCCGGTCGCATTCGCGTCGAGCACGGGGTGGCCGAACAGCGGCGCGAATTCGCCGTCGTCGGCGAGCTGTGTCTCACCGTTTCCGGCCTTGCTCACTGCCAGCAGACCCAGTCCGTCCTCGACGACGAGTTGGATGGCGTGCGGGGCTCGGAACCAGGCGACGTGGTTGCCGGAGAACTGCATCACTTCGGCCGCCTGACCTTGCAGGTCGCGGCCCGGCACCCAGTACATCTCCGACGAGTTGGTGTCGGTCACGATGAGGCTGGCGTCGTCGGCGATCAGGCGAACCTCGAGGGAACGGGGAGCGATCGCGATCGTCTGCCCGGCCGCACGAAGCAAGACGTCGTCGGGATCGAGGTCGATCGTGTGGCTGTCATCGGTGCGCACTACGACGTGCTCGGGGGCGTAGCCCAGTGCGTCGGTCGACGGCTCGACGATGTCAGCGGTGCCCGAAGCCAGGTCGACGAGGACGATCCCCTGGGCGGATCGGTACGCCAAGATCGCATCGGAGCCACGGCGGCCGAGCTGGCGCACCATCCGCTCGACTTGGACCGAGGATTCCATGCGGGCGCCGAGCTGGGCGACGTCGATGTTCTCAGCAGGCACCTCGAGTTCGGGTGTCGGGGTTGGCATGGGTGTTGCGGTCGGCGCTGGCGTCGCGGTCGGAGCGGGTGTGGCCGTCGGCGCAGGCGGTTGGGCAATCTCGTCGGGCGCCGCCAGGCGCCCAAGCCCCACGACGGCGAGCCAAGCGAGGATCAGCCCGCCCAACCCCAGGAGCAACCGCCGGTCACGACTCAGTGCGCCCGCTTCGGCCGCTGGCTCGGTGACACCTTGGTTTGCCATGACCTGCGCGGACACGAAGTCTTCGGGCGGGTCGCCTTCGCCGATCCAGGTCGATGCGGGCGCGCCATCATCGCCGGTCCTGGCCTCGAACGACGATCCGTGGCCTCGCGCATCGCTCGGCCGCACCATCTCGCCATCGTAGTTCACCTCGGCCGTCTCTCTTCGACGGTTGCGGGTGTCAGAGACGTGCAACCGCCGAAGGTTGCGGGTGTCGGAGACGTGCAACTTTGGTGCGCTGGGGGCGCATGACAGACTTTGCGTCGGAACTCGATGAAGGGTGATCGATGAGAGGGATCCTGGGCTACGGCGCGTACGTGCCGTACAACCGACTGCGCAAAGAAGCAATCACGGCTGCACTGGGCAGTGGCGGTGGCCGCGGGACTCGCGCGGTTGCGTCCTATGACGAAGACGCGACCTCGATGTCGGTCGAGGCGGCCCGTGCACTCCTGCGGTCGAGTGAAACACCGGAGCCGGCCGCCATCTACTTCTCGTCGGTCACGCCTCCGTATCTCGACAAGACGAACGCGAACGCGATCCATGCGGCGCTGAATATGTCGTCGAGCGTGCTGGCGACGGACATGGTTGGCTCGACTCGTTCAACGACGGGTGCGCTGCTCGCAGCCCTCAATGACAGTCGCCCGATCTTGATGACCAGCTCCGATGTCCGCACCGGTCGCCCCGGAAGCGGCGACGAGGCCAACACCGGCGACGCGGCCGTTGCGCTCATGCTCGGCAGCGAGATCGACGCACCCGTCATCGCCGAATGGCTCGGTGGTGCATCGGCGACCGGCGAGTTCCTCGATCGCTGGCGCCAGCCCGGTTGGCCGTACAGCCGCGTGTGGGAAGAACGCTTCGGCGAGGCCGCCTATCTCCCGCTGGTGGCCGAGGCCGCGACCGCTGCCTTCAAAGACGTTGAGATTTCGGCCGAATCGGTCGACGCTGTCGTGGTCGCCGGCCTGCATGCCCGTGCGGCTCGTGGCGCTGCCGGCGCAGCGGGTGTCGGCGACAAGCCGATGGCCAGCGACCTGGGCGATACGGTCGGC
>CALLPT010000073.1 GCA_938015575.1 uncultured Acidimicrobiales bacterium | reverse complement strand
TCGGCTTCATCTACCCCCAGGGCTCCGACCTGGTCGCACCCGTCAACGCCGCACTCGCGGAGATGAAGGCCAGCGGCTTCCTCGACGAAATCGGCGCCAAGTTCTTCGGCACCGAATTCACCGTCACCTACGACGACATCGAGGGCTGAGCTCTCGTAGCGCCCGGCGGGTCAACCGCCACGTCCTAAGAATGTGACATCGTGGGGCGCCGTTCGCGGCGCCCCACGATCAATTTTCGCCTGGAAGACATCCGTATGGCAGTCACCGAACCTGACGAGCACGAGATAAAGCCGGCTTCGTCGATCACCAACTTCAGCACCCGCGACGGCTTCCCGTGGTGGCTATTGATCATGCTCGGGATCATCGGCTGGATGGTCTTGCTCGTGCTCACGAGCGATGAGTACCAAGAGGCGTTCACCGAGATCATCCCCGGGTTGGGGGCGACCCTGCGCTTGACCGTCGCCGCGTTCGTCGTTTCGATGGTCCTTGGTGTGTTTCTCGGCATTGCCCGTATGAGCGAGCGACCGTGGGTCAACACACCTGCCACGGTGTACATCGAGTTCATTCGCGGCGTCCCCATGATCGTGTTTGTCTTCGCGGTCGCGCTGATGATCATCCCCGAGTCGATCAAAGCGTTCAACGGATGGTTCGGGACCGAGATCAAGACGCGGTCGGTGTCGAACATCTGGCGCGGTGGTGTGGCGCTCTCGCTGTTCTATGCGGCGTTCATTGCCGAGGTCGTTCGAGCCGGTATCCAGTCGGTGCCCGTCGGCCAGATCGAGGCGGGCAAGGCGCTCGGACTGAGCGGGCGCCAAGTCATGCGCCGCATCACGCTTCCCCAAGCAATCCGCAACACGCTCCCTGCACTCGGCAACGACCTGATCGCGCTGATGAAAGACACCTCGTTGGTGTCGGTGATCGCGGCCGCTGAACTGACCTACAACGCTCGCATCTACCAGGGCAGCTCGTTCCGGGTCCGCGAGACGTTCTTCATTCTGATGGTCATCTACGTCACCTTGACGCTCTTGCTGAGCCTGGCGTTGCGCATGATCGAGTCACGCATGGAGACCCCGCGACGCCTGAGCTCGCAAGAGCGGATCTTCGCCCGAGGAGCGATGGCCATCGGCGCGGTCGCCATTGGCTGGTTGTTCTTCGGCTTCCCGTTCTTCGGCATCGGCTGAACGTCGCGCCAGCGCGCACCCCAAGCCTCGGCAACCTCACGGCTACTCTGCGGACATGCGGCGGTCGAGCGCAACATGGATTGCAGGCGGCGTTGCGCTCTGGATCGTCGTTGTCGTCGTCGGCGCTGGTCGTCGCCCCGATGCAACGACCTGGATTGGCACGACCGGCGTCGACGCGGTCGTGATTCTCACGGCCTGTGCAGGGCTTCTTGTCGTCCTCGCCTATCTGCTGTCCGGTCGCTATAGGTGGGAGGCGCCAGAGCGGTCACTGCGCAACCCGTGGGCCCAGATTGTGCCGCTGCTCTTGATCCTGCTTGCGGTCGTGGTCTGGAACCGGGTTGCAAGCGATAGCGGGCTTCCCGATCTCGAGGAGTCCGTCGAAGACATCCTCGACGCGATGATGCCCGAGATTTCGACCGAACCAGCCGAGCCGGCGCCACCTGCGGTCTTCGAGCTCCGTGACATCCTGCTCGTTGCCACCGGGCTTGGCGCTGGCCTGCTTGGGCTGTGGGCGCTTGCGTACCTGCGGCGCGTGGGCAGCGTCGACGCGGCAACCGGGGGAGAAGTCGAGCAGTACCACGCCGCATTGCGGTCCGCCCGGCACCGGTTGGGGACAAGTCGTGACCCGCGTACCGCGATCCTGCTCGCCTACGCCGATCTCGAGGCCGCGCTTGCCGAGATCGGTCAAGCCAGGGGAGTGGCGGACACGGTCGCCGAGCACCAGGAACGAGTCCTACGCGAGTTCCGCCTCGATGAGCGACCGTTTCACGCACTTGCCGCGCTGTACACACGAGCCCGCTTTTCCTCGGATTCGGTGACGGAGCAGGATCGGGTTGCTGCCACCGTCGCGCTCGACCAGTCACTCGGGCTGATTGGTGTCGCGTCGTGACCCGGGCGACGATCCTGGGTGGACTGGTCGCAGCGATTGCGCTCGGTTTCATCGTCACCGTCGTGACGGGGGAGCGATCGGTGGTGTCGCTCGAGGTTTGGGCCGGAAGCACGCTCGTGTGGTTCGGGTTGGTGCTCGCCGTTCGCTGCGCTGGGTCGATACCGACTGCTTCGGGCTCTTGGCGCCCGATCTGGCGCAAGGACCGCACCGAGGTGCGGCTGCTGAAGCGGCCAACGAGCCTGGCCGCGACCGACCAAGTGGTGGCCGGATCCTTACGCCAAGGAAGGCTGTTCGACTCCCGACTTCGGCCTCGGCTGCTCGCGCTCCTCGCGGACGGGACGCTCGATCCGGACCGGTTGGGAGCTGCCGCTTGGATCACCGACGAACGCACGACCGGACGGGCGCCGACGCTCGATGAGCTCACCGAAGTCCTCGACCTGCTGGAGAACCAACCATGAACACCACGGCAACCGACGCAGCGGCGACGTGCACCGCGATTCTCGACGCCGTGTCGACGGTGATCGTCGGCAAGCGTGGCGCGCTCGAACTGGTGCTGAGCGGGCTGGTGTGCGGTGGTCATGTGCTGCTCGAGGACACGCCAGGTGTCGGCAAGACATTGCTCGCCCGCACGTTCGCACAGGCCACCGGTCTTTCCGTGGGCAGGATCCAGTTCACGCCAGACCTGATGCCAGCCGACGTCACCGGCTCGATGCTGTTCGACCAGAAGAATTCGGTGTTCGAGTTCCGCCCGGGTCCCATCTTTCACAACCTGGTTATCGGTGACGAGATCAATCGGGCCCCACCTAAGACCCAGGCCGCGATGCTCGAAGCAATGCAGGAGCGCCAGGTCAGCGTCGACGGAGTCACACATCAGCTGCCCAGCCCATTTCTCGTGCTTGCGACGCAGAACCCGATCGAATTCGAGGGCACCTATCCACTGCCCGAGGCGCAGGTTGATCGCTTTCTGCTGCGAACGTCGCTCGGCTACCCGACGCCAGAAGAAGACGCCCAGATCGTTCGGCGTCGACTCGATCGGCGCCGCGACGACGTCCACGTCGAGCCGGTCGTGGGTCTTGACGAGGTGCGTGCGCTACAGACGGTCGTCGAGGACGTCGAGGTGTCGGAGCCGGTCATTGACTACGCCGTGGCACTGGTGCACGCCACCCGAGCGTCTCCCAGCCTCGATGTGGGAGCAAGTCCCCGCGGCGTCGACGCTCTCGTCAAGCTTGCCCGGGCTCGTGCCCTGTTGGCGGCCCGGTCCTTCGTAACGCCAGACGACATCAAGGCGGTCGCGGTCGTCGCGCTCGCCCACCGCGTTGTGCTTCGGCCGGAGTTGTGGGTCCGCAACGTCAGCGCCGAATCGGTGATCGAAACGGTGCTCACCGAGGTGGCCACCCCCACGACGCTCCCTGCAGCTGCAACGACCGAGCCAGTTCCACCGAGCCCGCCCACAACATGATCGTTCGCTCCACGCCGCGCTTCGCGACTGCGGTAGCGATCACCTTTGTCGGCCTCGTCGGGGCCATCATCTTCGGCCTTTCCGAGCTCGCGTTGGTGGCGACACCATGGTTCATTGTCTTGGTCCTTGGGCTCCGTCAGGGAGTTCCCGACAAGCCTCAGGTCACGGTCCAAAGCTCGGCCGAGCGTGTGTTCGTTGGCGACGATGTCGCGATCAACGTTTCCGTTTCCTCGACGAGCGCCGCGACCGTCACACTGTCGCCGATCTTGCGCCGACCGAACAGGGTCGATGATCGGCGTCCTTCGACCGCCGCCGGGCCATCGGTTCACGCCGTGGCGGCCAACGAGGCCCACGAGCTGCAGCTGCCGGTCCGATTCGATGAATGGGGATCTTGGTCGCTCGAAGGTCACCGGCTCACCCTCATGCCCCGGTACGGCCTCTTCATCGCCGAGACGACGGATTCCGCTTCGGTGACTATCGGCGTGCATCCCCAGACCGAACAGTTGCGTCGCCTCGTCGCACCCCATTTCACGCGACGTACGACGGGGCGTCACACCGCCCGAACGAGCGGGCACGGCCTGGAGTTCGCCGACATTCGACCGTTCGCCTGGGGTGACGAAGTGCGGTCGATCAACTGGCGGGCGACCGCTCGGACCGGAACGCTCCAGGTCAGTGAGCAGCACCCGGAGCGGGCAGCCGACATCGTGCTGTTGCTGGACAGCTTCGTCGAGTCCGGCCATGACATTGATCGAGTGCTCGAGCTGACAGTGAACACGGCCCTGGCGGCCGCGGACGGCCATCTCGGCTGGTCCGATCGAGTGGGCATCGTGCAGTTCGGGGGACTTGTTCGCTGGTTGCCTCCGGGCACGGGCCACCGTCACCTGCATCGCATCGCCGACTTTCTTCTCTCCTCGGTCACGTTTGAGAACCAGGCGGACAAGCCGTTGCCGGTCCTCGCCCCGAGCGTCTGGCCTCCGAGGTCGACCGTGATCGCGATCTCGCCGATGCTTGATGACCGGTTTGTCACGGCGCTCCACGAGGCTCGGCGTCGAGGACACGACGTGTCGGTCCTCGAGATCGACGCGCTCGACGGGTACTCGCTCGGGCCACAAACGGCGGTGCAAGAGGTTTCGACACGCCTGGTATCGGCGGAACGCCATGTGCTCCGGCGTGAGCTGGCGGATCGCGGCATAAGTGTTGCGTTGTGGCGTCGCGGCGAACCGGTCGAGGTGCCCGTTGCGGCACTCATCGGTCTCCGTCGACAGGTCGGGGCGCGTCGATGAGAACCGGTCTGGGCGTCGACCTGGTTCTTTGTGCGGCGAGCATGTTGTCGACGCTGAGCGGCGTCGCGCTTCTCGTGCGTACCGCGGATGAGCGCCTCGGGAGCCTGATCATCCTGCTTTGCATCTTTGGAACGATTATCCAGGTGGCCTCGCTGATCCTTGGACTTCCGTGGCTCGCCGGGTCCTCACTTGTGGCACTGCTCGCCGCCGTTGCGATAGGCGCCGCCGCGACGACGGAAGCCCCCGCATCGGCGTGGATCACCATCGGTTGCCTTTGGTTCCTCGCCCTCGAACTCGGTTGGGAGGCCATCGACCGACGCGACGGAATCATGCGTGCCCGCGCGGTGAGTTGGACCCGAATCACCGATGTCGGGCTCGTTGTGGCGATCACGGTG
>CALLPT010000072.1 GCA_938015575.1 uncultured Acidimicrobiales bacterium | reverse complement strand
GCGATCGCCGCGTCGTGGAGCGCCCCATTGAGGGCGAAGTACAAGCGGATGTCCCACTCGAGCCGATCGAGCACGTCGCCGCGGCCGCCGAGCTGCAGCGCGGCATCGGGGTGATCGCTCACCTCGTTGGCGATCTTGTTCCAGTGGCCGGGTGGCGTTTCGGAGCTCGGCCCGTCGGCCCAGTACTCGGCGACGACGCGCGCCCAGTCGGCGAGCAGAACCTCGTTCGCTTCATACGTCGCACCGGTCGCAGGGTTCGAGGCATGTCCACGGCCGTCGTCGGTGCCGAGGCTGCTATTGCCCCGGACCGATGGCGACAGATCGATCCGCCGGTCGAGCCGGGCGTCGAGTTGGCTAGACGCTCGAATGACCTCGACCGCCGCGGCCTTGAAAGCTGCATCGGTTGCTGGGTCGCCGAGCAACGGAGGCGGGCCAGGGTCGGGCCACGCCGTGATCGCGAAGGGCGTGACATTGCCCCAGTGCGGTCCGACATACCGTTGAGGTCCCGCGGCGATGACGATCCCGTTCTGCGAGGTCGCGTTGTCGAAGTCGATCGGCTGCCAGCGATTGGGGTCGGCGAGGGGCGGTGTCGTGCCGGGGTCGGCGAGTTTGAGCGGCTCATTGACCGACTCGTAGGGAGCCTCGTACCCGGACGCTTCGTTCGAACCGTCGTTGCGGGTCGCGTCGATCGTGAGGCCGGCGATTCGGTTCCCGATGGCTGCCGGGGTGTCGCCCGATGTGGCGGTGTAGGTCCGGTCGTAGCAAAGGTCGGCCATCAACTGATCGAGTGCCTCAATGGTGTCGAGAGCCCCGGTTGCATCTTGATAGCGGTGCCGGAGCAATCGGTGCGCGGCGAAGCTGATCGCTTGAGCTCGCGCCGCCGCTCGCTCCTGGTCAGCGACCTGGTGTTGTTCCTGGACAAGCCAACCTCGGCCGGCGTCATCGAAGGCGGTCCATGCGTCGTACATGGCGCTCGACAGGTGGAACAGGTTGCGGGCGTGCACGGTGGGCGCGGGGAAGTCGCGTCGGATGGCGTCGAGTGCTTCTTCGTTCCACAGCCGGGCGATCGAGTGGCCGTGCTCGTCGGGCGTGCAATCAGCGAGCAGGCCTGGTGTTGGCTGCCCGGTGCTGCACGCGGCGAGTCCGCTGGCGATCAACGTCAGGAGTAGCAGCAGGGCGACCGGCTTCGAGCAAGTGCTCATACCTCGCGCACGACATCGGTTGGGGCTTTGTCGGTACGACGTCCGAGCACGACAGGGTGGCGAACCTGGTGCCCGTCGGCCCAGTCGCTGAAGGCGATCTCGGCGACTTGGTCGGGAACACACCAGTGCAGGGTGCGGCCTTCGAGGCTGACGGGTGGGCGTTCTCGGAAAGGGCAGATCTCTTGGACGGTCAGCGCCGCTTCCCATTCGTTGAGCGTGGCGTCGGTCAGGCCGCTGCCGGCGCGCCCAGCAAAGAGCAGGTCATCACCTTGGTAGTAGCCGAGCAGGATCGAGCCGAGACCGCCGGCGCGGCTGCCGCGTCCGCTCAGCCAGCCGCCGACGACGAACTCTTGGCGCTTGCGAGGCTTGATCTTGATCCAGCTGGGGGAGCGGCGCCCAGGTGTCCAGGTCGAGTCGATGCGTTTGGCCATGATGCCCTCGAGGTCGGCGGCGATGACCACGTCGAGCAGGGCCTGCGGATCATCGGTGTGTTGTTCACAGATGCGCCAGTGGTCACCCGGCTCGACGATCTGCTCGAGCAGCGTGCGCCGGTTCGCGAGCGGAAGCGCCATCGTGTCGTGGCCGTCGAGGTGGAGCAGATCGAACGCGACGAACATGACCGGCGTCTGCGCCGCTCGGCGGGCGGCATCGACAGGGTCACTGACATGCATGCGTTGTTGCAGCGCGTTGAAGCTCGGTTGCCCGTCGGGGCTGAAGGCAACGATCTCACCGTCGAGCACGAGCCCGTTGAAGCTGTCGCCGAGTTCGGCGAGCGATTGCAGTTCGGGGAAGCTGATGGTGACGTCGCGTCCGTTCGACGACTGGAGCCGCACCCGAACAGCGGCCGCTTCCTCGAGCTCCGCGGGTCCTTCGATGAAGACGATGACGCGCATGCCATCCCACTTCAGTTCGTAGACCCAGTTATCGCCGCTCGGCACACCGCCGTCGCCGACAGGCACGCCCTTCATCGGCAAGATGGTGCGACCGGCGAGTCCGGTCGGCGACAAGTTCACAGAAGCGCAGCGTAGGCGCCTTGGCGGCCTCGTAGGCTGCTTGGCGGTTGAGCCGCCCGTGCTCGCCGTTGTGGGCCCGATGGTGTGCTCACAAGCATCACCACCCCCGTTAGTAACTCTGCTAACATTGACAAGAACTTCGCGCGGCGCGCCCCTGTGACCACTCTGTGTGGTTGGAGGCCGAGCCTCGTGAATCCCCTCAGGAGCCCCTCCACCATGACTGAGATCACCACCATTACCGGCCGCCAGGTCCTCGATAGCCGAGGCAATCCAACGGTCGAAGTCGAGGTCGGACTCGACTCCGGAGCGACGGGTCGGGCCATCGTTCCGAGCGGCGCATCGACCGGAGCGTTCGAAGCTGTCGAGCTGCGCGACGGTGGCGATGCGTGGAAGGGCAAGGGCGTGGCCACCGCCGTCGGCAACGTGAACACTGAGCTGGCGGCTGCCGTTCTCGGTCGTGATGCCACCGATCAGCGTGGCCTCGACCAGGCGATGATCGACACCGACGGCACCGAGAACAAGGGTCGCCTCGGCGCGAACGCGCTGCTCGGTGTTTCGCTCGCCACAGCCCACGCTGCGGCTGCCGATCGGGGTCTTCCGCTGTATCGCTATCTCGGCGGGGCCAACGCACACGTTCTGCCCGTGCCGATGATGAACGTCATCAATGGCGGCGAGCATGCCGACAACAACGTCGACCTCCAAGAGTTCATGGTCATGCCCGTCGGCGCCGCCAGCTACAGCGAAGGTCTGCGCTGGGGTGTCGAGACCTATCACACGCTCAAGAGCGTCTTGACCGAGCGAGGTCTGAGCACAGCTGTGGGCGACGAGGGTGGGTTCGCCCCCGACCTTGGCTCGAACGAAGAGGCTGTCCAGCTGCTTGTCGAAGCGATCGAACGCACGGGTCTCACGCCCGGCGCCGACATGTCGATTGCCCTCGACCCTGCCTCGACCGAGTTCTTCAAGGACGGGGCCT
>CALLPT010000071.1 GCA_938015575.1 uncultured Acidimicrobiales bacterium | reverse complement strand
TGGACGGGCTCGAACCGGGCGGTCTTCGACGGCGCGTACGGCGACTTCACGGGCGCGATGGGCCAGCTCGAAGTCGCCGTGACCGAGGCCTACGCCGAGTTCGACGCGCAGATGCAGCAGCTCGGGACCGTGATCGAAGGCTTCCAGGCCCAAGTCGTCACCAGCTTGGATCAGGCGCAAGCCTCGACGACGAGCATGGCCCAGGCTGTCGACGCGCAGCGCGACAACCTCGAGATGGCGATGAACAGTGGCCTCGCGGTTGGCTGATGCCGACGGCCGACGAGTTCCGGGCCGCAGCGGCGCAGTTCCTGGCTATTGGCGAAGAGCTGCGTCAGGTAGCAGCTGAGTTGGCCTCGATCGACGCGAGCGCCGTGGTGCAAGGCGGCCGACTCGGTCGTTCGGTGCCTCGCCACCTCGAGACCTGCGCAGGCCAAGCCGGCGTCGCCGCCGCGCAGGTCGAGGCCGCGGCCCAGGTGTGTGGCGAGCGGGCGGCGATCATCGCTGTGTACGAAGCCCGGCTCGCGGCCTATGAGATCGCGCTGGCCGCGTACGAGGCCGAGATCAACGCCCGGGCGTTCGCAACGTCGGGGTGGGAGGGCTTCTTTCCCGAGCTCGATGGGTCCGTGATGGCCGCTCCCGTGGTGGCCCCGCTGCCAAGGCGTCCAGTCCCGCCCATGCCACCTCCGTCGTGGGCCGACGTGCGGCGGCCACGATGAGCCTGGCAGGTGCGGGCCGCGTGCCCGTTGCCGTGCGCGGCCCAGCAGGCGAAACCCGCGATGTGCTGGTGCCCGGCGACGCGCCGCTTGCTGCCGTGTTGGCCGAACTCGGACTACCGGCAACGAGCGTGGACACGCGCACCGGGACTACCGCAGCCGTGCTACGCAACCCGGTGGCTGGCCAGCTGCCGGCGGGTGCCGAGCTCGGCGGCGATGGCCCCAGCCGGCGAAGCGAAGCGGGTGAAGCAGACGCTGGCGACGACCGTCA
Source organism: uncultured Acidimicrobiales bacterium (assembly GCA_938015575.1). Classification (GTDB taxonomy): domain Bacteria; phylum Actinomycetota; class Acidimicrobiia; order Acidimicrobiales; family UBA10347; genus UBA10347. The sequence continues at coordinate 7,808 of CALLPT010000071.1, read as the reverse complement.
ACCTGGAGCGACTGATGCCGCAAACGGGTTGGACCTCGTGGTCGTGGCCGGTCTGGCGAGTGGTGGAATGCGACGGCTGGCGCCGGGTCTGCATCGGCTGGCGTCCGGCGTGGTGCTCTGCGTGCAAGGTGGGGATCAGGGCCTGCGAACCTGGGCCGAGGCAGGCGCCGAGACCGAAGCCTTGCCCGTGTCGCCGCAGACACCCCGCAGTGCTCCTGGCTGCGGCGGGGCTGCGGGGTCCGAGCCTGCAAGCCTCTTGGCAACCTCGCCGCCGATTGACATCGAAGCCAGCCGGACCTCGTCATTTCGCCGACCGCCCCGACAAGGCGAATCCAGCGGTGTCGATCCGCTCCAGGCTCCCGAGCTGCCGGCTCCACCCTCGCCGCCGACGCCGTTGTCCTGGGCCAGCCTGTTGGCGCCGATCCCGATCGCGCTCGCCATGGCAGTCTTCTTCCGGCCCTTGTTCGCGCTCTTCGGGTTGATGGGTCCCGTCTTGGTGCTTGGCCGTTGGTTCGAGCAGCGCCGCGCTCGACGCAAGCAACTGCGCCGCCGACAAGTTGCCGTTGAGAGCGCTCGTCGCCGTGTCGCAGCACAGCGGGAATCCCAACGGCTGGCGATGGAACGCGAAGCCTGGCGCACATCGCCTCATGTCGCGCACCTTCAGCATCGAGCTCGATGCCGGTCGGTTCGCCTGTGGGAGCGTCGGCGAGACGATCTCGATCGCCTCACCCTCGTACTTGGGGTCGGTCCTCGGCGGGCTGCGCCGATGTGGGCGTCGACACCGCCCGACGAGCTGGGCGACCTCGCCGACGCGCCGCTGGATCTGGCCCCGGTGCCGGACTGCGTGGACCTGCTGGGCAGCGGCGGCTTGGGTGTCACTGGCGATGTCGACGCGGCACGCTGCATTGTCCGATCGATGGTCTTGCAGCTGGCCACATTGCGCGGGCCAGCCGATCTGTCGGTCGTGGTCGTCGCGGCGGAAGTTGCACCGTGGGATTGGGTCAAATGGTTGCCACATACCGACACCAAGCTCGCAGCCGAACCGACGAACCTGGTTCGGTGGGAGCGTCACCGCGGCCGGGCCGTCGTGCTGGTCGTCGATGATCCCCAGGCCGACGTCGCCGCGATCACGCGAGCATCAGCAGACGTCGAGGTCGAGCTGACGGTCCTGTCGATGGCCCCATCGATCGGTGAACTGCCCGCGGCGAGTTCGGTGACCGTTCGCGTCGACGAACTGGGCTGGATCGCGTCCGACCACCCTGCGACAGCCGATCAGGTCTTGGCCGTTGGTCTCTCCCTGGCGACGGCGACCACATGGGCTCGATCGCTCGCCAGCGTCGAGGACCCCGAGTTGGACCTCGTCGGCGCCACCGCCGAACTCGCCGCCCCTTCGCTGCCAGACGCGCTGGGTCTTGATGGGCCCGACGCGGTTGCCCGGTCCTACGGCGCCGCCGCGTCGGGCTTGCCGTTTGTGCTCGGCGTCGACGCGTCGGGCTTGGCTGCTTTCGACCTGGTCACCGACGGCCCGCATGCGCTGGTCGCGGGCACGACCGGATCCGGCAAAAGTGAACTGTTGCGAACGCTCGTGCTGTCCCTCGCTGCGGCGCTTCCGCCCGAGCGGTTGTCGTTGGTGCTGGTCGACTTCAAAGGAGGCGGCGCCTTTGACCAATGCGCGGCATTGCCACACGTCGCTGGCCTGATCACCGACCTCGACGAAGGCCTCGTTGCCCGCGCCTTAGACGGGCTCCGCGCCGAGGTCCGAGCCCGAGAAGAGTCGCTACGGCGGGGTGAAACCGTCGCCTCGCTGGTCGTGGTGATCGACGAGTTCGCGGTCCTTGCTCAGGACTATCCCGAAGTTCTCGATGGCCTGGTCGACGTCGCAGCCCGCGGCCGAAGCCTGGGCATGCACCTGGTCTTGGCAACACAGAAACCGTCGGGCGTTGTCGACCATCGCATTCGGGCCAACACGAACCTGCGGATTGCGTTGCGGGTACAGCACGCGCACGAGTCGCACGATGTCGTCGGTGTCGCTACTGCTGCCGAGCTCGACCACAAGCATCCCGGACGCGCCATCGTGCGGGTCGGGTCCGACGACGTGCGGACCATCCAGGTATGCACCACGGCACCCAAACCGACGGCGTCCGACAGCCATGTCTCGATCGAGCCATTCACGCTCGCTCCGGCACCCGATGTTGCGCCGGTGCTTGCGTCTGCCTCGACGCCGCCGCTTGAACGACTTGCTGATTGGATCGCGGCCGCGAGCCCCGCGGTCTCGGTCCCCGCGATATGGACTCCGCCGTTGACCGAGCGGTGCTCGTTCGCTGAGTTACGGGCCTTCGCACTGGCCGCCGACGACGGCGGGTGTGGCTACCTGCTCGGGATCGCCGACGACCCCCAGACACGGCGTCAGCTCGTTCACCGTTGGCCGTCGGCGCAGGCAAGCCTGGTCCTGTTCAGCGGCGACCCTGCCCCGATCGGCCATGTCATCGGCGGTCTACTCGGCGACGTCGTGAGCGGAACTGGTCCAATCGAACAGGCCTATGTCCTTGGTCCCCACGACATCGCGCCACTGCTGCCATGGGAACAGCACCCGTGCATCGGCTCAGTGATCGCCGCGTCCGACCATGAGCGCATTGAACGGCTACTCGACAAGCTGGAGCGAAGCGGCAACAACGCAGCTGCGCCGAGACTCGCTCGACACGTCCTGGTCGCCATCAGCGACATCGGGTCGCTGCTCGCCGGTTTCGACGACCTCGCCCGGCTCGACCTGGTCGAGCGGATCGCTTCGTTGGCTCGCACCGGCGCAGCCGACGGCGTGCACCTGGTCTTTGGAGCGCGCACCGTGCGCGATCTGCCGCACCGGATCGCCCAACACGTACCTCATCGGTTGCTCGGCGCCGTCGCCGACCCGACCTCGCATCTGGTCCTGGGTATGGCCGCGCCGCCGACCTCGGCACCCATGCATCTCGTCGACGCCGAGACCGGGCGCATCGTGCTCGTCGCCGACCAGCCTGAGCCAGACACGATGGCGAGCGTCAACCGTTCGATCGCTCCATCGATCGAACGCTGTCCTGAGCGCGTCAGCGTCGCTTCGCTCGATCCTCCGTTCGCGGTGGGCGACGGCTTCGACGTCGCGATCGGTGTTCGCTACGACGATCTGGAGCCCGCCACCTGGGGGTTGCGAGGCGGACGCGACTTTCTGATCGCCGGACCACCCGGGTCGGGCCGCACAACCGCGCTGGCCGTCATCCGACACCAAGTGCAACGGGCGGGCATCGACGTGTTCGACCTGGGAACGCCGAACGGTCCAGCGGTGGAGCATCTGATCGCTGGGTTCGACGACGAGCAACGCGCTTGTGCCGTGGCGATCGTCGACGACGTGGAGCGACTCGGCGACGAGGACACACGAGCGCTTACCGAGCTGCTGGGACAACCCGGCCGCTCGACCTCGGTGGTGGTCGCCACGACGATCGAAGCGACGCGAGCCCCGCGTTCGGTGGCGGCACTCGTGCGCGCCGGCGGCAACGGGTTGCTCACCGGAGGGAGCCCGCTCGACGGCGAGGTGTTCCGGTTGCGCCGACCAGATCTTCCTGGACTTGGTCGGATCCCGGGGCGAGCCACACTGGTGACCGCGGGCCGAGCTCACAGCGTCCAGCTGGCGGTCACGAGCCACACCGCGTGAGCAACATCGCAAGGGGTGACTACAGTGATGGATAGTGACTGACGTTGAATGGTTGAACACCGAAGAAGCGGCGAAACGGCTCGGCATCACCACCCGTACCCTGTATCGGTTCATGGATCAGGGGCGCCTGCCGTCCTATCGATTCGGCCGAGTCTTCCGACTCAAGGTGACCGACATCGAGGAATTCATCGAGAGCTGTCGAGTGGAGCCAGGTAGCCTCAGCCACCTGTACCCCGAGCCGACGCCGTCCGAAGACGACTAACCCATCTTGCCAACTGCACCACTGCGCCTCACCGTTCCAGGCAATCACCTCATGCCTGGCTTACTCGGCCAACATGACGAATGGCTCGAACAGATCGAGGCGCGCTTTCCCGACGCCGACATCTTGGTTCGAGGCAACGAGATCCAAGTCACCGGCGACCAAGCCGCAACCGTCGGCAAGCTCTTCGAAGAGATGATCACGCTGCTCCAGCGTGGTCACCGGATCGATGCCTCGAGCCTGGGCCTGTCCATCGACATGGTCGCCGCCGACGAGAAGCCGAGCGAGGTCCTCACTGCGGACATCCTCAAGTCGTCGCGTGGGGGACGGATCCGTCCCAAGACCGCAGGCCAGAAGCGCTATGTCGACGCCATCGAGAAGAACACGATCACGTTCGGCATTGGCCCTGCCGGTACGGGCAAAAGCTGGCTTGCTGTTGCCATGGCGGTGCAGGCGCTTCAAGCCAAACAGGTCGAGCGCATCATCTTGACTCGCCCCGCCGTCGAAGCCGGTGAGCGGCTCGGGTTCCTGCCCGGCGACCTGATGGCCAAGATCGACCCCTATCTGCGGCCCCTCTACGACGCCCTGTACGACATGGTCGACCTCGAAGGTGTCGCCAAGCTCCAAGAACGCGGCGTCATCGAAGTTGCGCCGCTTGCGTTCATGCGCGGCCGGACCCTGAACAACAGCTTCATTATCTTGGACGAGGCGCAAAACACCACGCCCGAACAGATGAAGATGTTCCTGACCCGTATCGGGTTCGGATCCAAAGTGGTGGTAACGGGCGATGCGACGCAGATCGATGTGCCCGATGGTCGCAGTGGTCTCAACAAGCTTGAACCGATGCTGCGCAACATCGAAGGTCTCGAATTCGTCTTGCTCGGAAGCCGCGACGTTGTACGCCACAGCATCGTGTCCGCCATCGTCGACGCCTACGACGCTGCGGACAAGAAACGATCGTGAACACCGCCCCTGTCATCGCCGTCGACGTCGATGATCGCCAGGGCGACCATGCCGTAGACGTCGACGAACTCCAAGCCCTGCTGGTGGCGTCGCTACGTCATTGCGGCGTTCAGGCACCAGCCGAAGTCGGCCTCGCGTTCATCGACGCCGACGAGATGACCGAACTGAACGTCACCCACATGGGCGGCACGGGTCCGACCGACGTGCTGGCGTTTCCGATCGATGGCGCGGCCGACGTGCCCGACGGGCAGCCGGCGATGGTGGGCGACATCGTCATCTGCCCATTCGTTGCCGATCGAGCGCCCCAACCGCTCGCCGACGAACTCGCGCTCCTGGTCGTGCACGGGGCACTTCACCTGCTCGGCCACGACCACGCCGAGGCCGACGAAAAGGCCGTCATGCAGGCGATGGAACGAGAGTTGCTCGGTGCCTATTACCCAGGAGGTCGTCGGTGAGTGTCACCGTGGTCGTGATCTTCACCCTGATCACCGTCGTGCTGCTCGCCGTGAGCGGCGTGCTCGCTGCGGCCGAGACGGCATTTACCCGGGTAAATCGCACCAGGGCCGACGCGATCGCCGCGGCCGAAGCCGAAGACCAAGACGGCAATGACGACCACGACGAGCGGGTCGACGATCTTCGGGCCTACACGCGGCGACCGGCGACGACCCTGGCCTCGCTCACGTTGGTGCAGTTGGCGGTCCAGGCCGGTGCGGTCGCTAGCGCCTGGATCGTGGGCGGCGAAGTCGCGGGCCGCAACGGCTCGATTGTCGCCGTCGCCCTCGCGGCCGTCGTGCTGTTCGTGGTGATGGTCGTGAGCCGCAGCCGGTCGCTGGCGGCCCCTGACGCGGCAGCCGTTGGCCTCGTGCCGATCCTGAGGGTCGTCGCTCCACTCGGTGCACTGACCAGCGGCATGGTGCGCATGGCTCGACGTTCGTCGCCTGCGGTCGCGCCAGACCCCGATGTCGACGAACAGCAGCTGTTGGCCATGGTCGGTGAAACCGCGGCGATCGATCCCGACGAAGAAGCCCTCATCAAGCGAGTCGTCGTTTTCGATGACACCACGGTCGGCGAGATCATGACCCCGCGCGGCGACTTGGTAAGCCTCCGCTCGGGCTTCGCCGTGCGCGACGCGTTGCAAGTCGCGGCATTGCATGGGCTGAGCCGTATCCCGGTCACCTCGATCGATGGTGACATCGACGAAATCATCGGGGCCGTGCACGTCAAGGATCTGTGGATTGCCCAACTCGACGGCAAAGAAACGGTCGACATCGATCTGTGGCTGCGCAACGTGCCGGTCGTCCCCGAGGTGCAACGCGCTGCCCAGCTCCTGACCCGGTTGCAGAAGAGCGACATGCACCTAGCGGTCGTCGTCGACGAGCACGGTGGTGTTGCTGGCATCGTCACGCTCGAGGACATCCTCGAAGAACTCGTCGGTGAGATCGAAGACGAGTTCGATGTGCCCGAGTCCGAGATTGTGATCTTGGACGAGCGGCGGATCATCGTCGACGGACGCCTCGAGCGCACCCGACTGAGCGAGCTGCTCGGTTTCGATCTCAACGGTGACTTCCGCACCGTCGCGGGTGCAGTCTTTACCGGTTTGGGGCGAGTGCCCGAGGTCGGCGACGCGCACTCGCTCGAAGAGGCCGAGTTGGAGCTGCGGGTGCGGCGGATGCACGGCCGTCGGATCGCCGATGTCGAAGTACGCTCAGCGGCTCCCATCCCGGCTGCGGTTCCGTTGGCCCAGGAGTCTTCCCCATGAGCAACGAACCCGAAACCCGCGACGACGATTCGCCCGAGCCTGAGCCGACCGAGCTTGAGCCGACCGAGACTGAGCCGACCGAGACGGAAGCAGCCGAAGCCGAGCTGGGCGAATCGTCGAGCTCCTTCCGCAGTGGATTCGTGTCGTTCGTCGGGCGCCCGAATGCGGGCAAGTCGACCCTGCTGAACCAGATTCTCGGCACCAAGGTCGCGATCACGTCGAACAAACCCCAGACCACCCGGACCCAGATCCGCGGGGTGCTGCATCGACCGGGCGTGCAAGTCGTCTTTGTGGACACGCCGGGTATTCACAAGCCGGTTTCGCCGCTTGGCACGACACTGAACGAGTCGGCGACCTCGACCATCGGCGACGTCGATGTCACGTGCCTCGTCATCGACGGGCTGGCCCCGTATGGCAAGGGCGACCAGTTCATCGCCGACCAGTTGCCCAAAGATTCGATCGTCATCGTCAACAAGGTCGACAAGGCGAACCGCGAACAAGTCATGGCCCAGCTTGCGGTGACCTCGGACCTCGACTTCGAGTCGTACTTCCCGGTAAGCGCAAAGACCGGACGCGGCGTCGACGTGTTGGTCGAACACTTGATTTCGCGCATGCCCGAGGGCCCTCGCTACTACCCCGACGACATGGTGTCGGATCTTCCCGAACCGCAACAGGTCGCGGAGTTGGTGCGTGAACAGCTGTTCCGTAACACCCACCAAGAGCTTCCGTACTCCATCGCCACGCGGGTCACGGAATGGGAGTGGCCTCGGATCCGATGCGAAATCCTGGTCGAGCGCGACAGCCAAAAAGGCATGGTGATCGGCAAGGGCGGCGCGCTGCTGAAGAAGGTCGGCACTGCCGTGCGAGCGCAGCTGCCCGAAGGCGCATTCATCGAACTGCACGTGTCGGTCGACAAGGACTGGCAGCGCCGCCCCGACCGCATCGAAGAACTCGGCTACGGGGTCTAGGGGTAGTACGCCTTTCTCGCTGCGCTCGAAACGCTGGGTTCAGTCGTAACGTCTGCGGTCCCAGCGAGGCTGAGCGGCCACCGGGGTAGTACGCCTTTCTCGCTGCGCTCGAAACGCTGGGTTCAGTCGTAGCGTCTGCGGTCCCAGCGAGGCTGAGCGGCCACCGGGGTAGTACGC
>CALLPT010000070.1 GCA_938015575.1 uncultured Acidimicrobiales bacterium | reverse complement strand
CCTGGGCCGAGCCGAACTCGACCCGGCACGAGTCCAGCGCTTGTACCTGTACCACGTGCCCACGAGCGGCGACGCTGGGTTGGCGATGCTCGACTGTTTCCGGAACCGATTCGGCAGTGCGGTCGACCTCGTGCCCATTCCGGTGCCGCACTTCTACTACGCCGGCGTGGCCCTCGAGGTCGACGTCTTCTGGGCAACGGACTCAGCGCCGTTCACCTTCGGCCGCGGATCGGGCGGCAGCGCTCGCCTCGCAGAACACGCCGTTCTCGGTTCGCCCGAACAGACGGCGCCACTGCCCGATCCGGGCGCTGCCCTCCTCGTCGGCGATGGTGAAGCTCCACGCATCGCCGGGATCGACGTCCGCCACGGTGACGTGCACACCGATGTCCGACAGGACGACGACATCGTCTGCGTGGTGCGCCACGCCGGCGACCTCCTCTGGGTTCAGTGCCGATCGACCGACGATCGTCTTGGCCTGGTCCCGCAGACCGAAGCCATCATGGCGGTGATCGCCCAGGCTCTCGATCGGGCAGGGTTCCGATTCACCGACGTCGTGAAGTCGACCACGCACTATGCGGGGGACAGCTCAGCCGACGACCTGCACGACAACATGTCGGTGCGCAACGGTTACTACGCCACGCCCGGCCCGGCCAGCACCGGCATCCCGGTGCACGGGTTCGCCGACTCGGTCAGCCGGATCGTCGTCGACATCACCTTGGTCCGGTCCGGCTGAGCGCGCACGAGGACATCACCCGGATCGCGTTGGAAGGTGTCACCGTCGTCGTGGGGAGTCCGGTGTCAGCTCACGATCGAGGGTTCGAGAACTGTCTCATCAGGTGCACTCAGAATCGGCCGCAGTGTCAATGACAGAATCGCCGCCATCGAGGAATCTCCCTCGACTGTTGACGAGCCAACGTATTGTTCGCGTCGATTCGCAATTCTTCGTGAGACGTCACCCGGAGCAGTCGACGGCTCCTTGATGGACCGTTGTCACCACACAGTGACAAGGCCCCCGAGGTCGGAGAAGGCTTGATCTCGCGTTACCAGTTGGTAGTTCTCGAGCATCGCCTGGGCCGCAAGCATCCGGTCGAACGGGTCGCGGTGCGGCCAACTGAGTCCGCCCGACCTCAACGAGTGCGCGTGCGATATCGCGAGATGGGACGCGCCGAGGCGCTGCACGAGTCGGTCGTACTGTGCGACGAGTGGTTCTGCTTCAGGAAACTTGCCGACGCGAACCTGCGTAGCGAGCTCCCATGCTGTCGCTGCAGAGACCACGAGCGAGTTTGTCGGCTCGGTAATGAGATTTCGCGCTTTCTCCCCGAGACGGTCTGGATCCGACACAGCCCAGACGAAGGCATGCGTGTCGAGGAGGCAGGTCACTCCCATGCAGTGAGCGCTTCTTCGTCCAGCGGCGCGAAAATCTGGTCATCGACCTCAATCGGGAAGAAGCCAAGTTCTCGGCTTGCGACACGCTCGATCGGCACGAGGCGTGCGATCGCCGTTCCCGAGCGAGCGATTACGACCTCGTTGCCCCTCGTTGCAGCATCGAGCAGTTCTGACAGCTTGGCCTTCGCCTCGGCAATATTCATCTGGATGACCATGTTGACCAAGTCTAGTTAGTCACTTTGGTTGCTTCAACAACTGAGCGACGTACGACGGGTCAAGATGTGATCATGGGCTCGATTCGAGGAGCCAGTCCATGCACGCGTGGTGACTGCCCACGACAACAGGTGTCTACGTCGGAAACGGGCACCGCTGCCGCAAGGGTCCCGGTCCTAGGGCGGGCCTCGTCGTAACGTTGACGCATGGCCCTTGCGACGATCGTTGCCGTGACGGCAGGCGACATTCTGAACGACTACGGACCTCCTGCGCTGCGGGTCGTCGCGATCTTGATCGCAACCAAGGTTGCGGTCGGGCTCGTCATGCGGTTCGCCGACCGAGTGCCCGAGCAGTACCAGCGCCAGGCGAAGTATCTGGTGCCCAAGGTCATCTGGGCGCTCGGCCTGATCATCTTGATGGGCGCGGTCGGCATCGACATCAACTCGCTGATCGCCCTGTTCGGTGTGGTCGGACTGGCTGCCGCCTTGGTATTCACCCCGGTCGGTCAAGCGGCGATCGCCGGCTTTCTCGCCGGGATCGACGACGTGGTGCAGGTCGACGACGTGATCAACGTGCTCGATCAGCCTGGCAAGGTGATCCGAAAGGGAACCTTGAGCCTGGGCGTCGAGTTGCTCGATGGTTCGGTGGTGTATGTGCCGAACACCAAGGCCGTCGACGACGAGCTCATCAACTACAGCCGCTCGGGGGCATCTCGCATCGAGGTCGAGATCAAGCTCGACGGCGATCCGAACCTCGGCGACGCGATCGCCCTGATGCGCGAAACGCTTGATGGTCTCGACTGGCAGCTCGAGGACCGACCGGCCGAGATTTACTTCGCCGAGATCGGCGGCGACGCCTTTCACTACCGGTGCTGTGTGTGGATCGCGAATCGCCTCGACGGCGAGCAGTACGAATCGGACATGCTCCAGGCCCTGGTCGACCGGCTCCGTGGCGAAGGCTTCTCGGTCGGCGAGACCGGCTCGTTCTTCTGGGAAGAGTTCCCCGACACGCATCGCTCCCGGCCTATTTCGATTCCCGCACCCAAGAGCGCCTGAAGGCAGGTCTAAGCCATCGCGTCGTCATCACCGTCGCCTTCCGCCGAGCAAGTGCGGTCGCACCTCGAGAACCGCTACGGCCTCGACGCGACTGCGACAGCCCAGCTCAGTCGCCACAACGACCGCGTGTTCCGCGTCGATCATTCCGGTGGCGACCCATGGGTAGCTCGGGTGTATCCGCCGGATCGGCCACGAGATCGCGTCGAGGGCGACGCTGCGATCCTTCGGTTCTTGGAACGAAACGGGTATCCGGCGGAACGCCTTGCGGTCGAAGACGCGGTGTCCGAGCTTGACGGGGCTTCGGTTCTCGTAACCGGCTTTGTGGTCGGTGGCGAACATCCAGACGATGCCGAGAAGATCGCGATGATGGGCGACTTGCTCGGGCGGCTCCATGCTTTGGGGCTTGACGAGACTGTGCATCGGCCGGGGGGTGCTGTCGGCGACGATCCGCGGGGAGAGGGTCGGCCTCGTCAGGATCTGTTGGGAGCCATGGCGCTTCTCGACGAGGTCGAGGGCGCAGTCGTCGGCGCCAGCCGAGACCTGTTCGACCGCCTACGTGACCAGGTCCGGTCCGCCGACGCTGGTGAAGGGCTTCCCGAGGCACTGGTTCACGGCAACTTGCTTCACCATCCAGACCACGTGTTGCTGATACCTGAAGGGCCAGTCGTCATCAATTGGAAGGCCGCTGGGCGTGGCCCGCGTCTCGCCGACCTTGCCTATCTCGTGTGGGGAGCCGAATGGGGCGATGGGGCCGGGGTCCAGGCCGCGGTCAACGCGTACGGTCGACACATCGAGCTAACCGGCCACGAGGTCGAGCGGCTCGAAGCGCTGATGTACGTTCGGCCGCTCTATCTCACTTGTCTTGACTTTCGTCGCACGGTTGCCGCCGGGGAACAGCCCACCGGCAACGAGTGGTGGTGGGGCCTGATCGACCCCGATCACATCAGCACCAATGCTGGTGTGGCTAGGGCAGCGCTCCATCGCTAGCAACGCAAGACCGGTCGGGGATTCGGCCCGTGGATGGATCCGCTCAGCTCGTTCGGGTGTCCTACGTGAGCAGGACCATGGGCGTGCCGACGTCGACCACACCGATCGGGCCGTGCGGCTTGTAGCCGAGTAGCTCCTGCACCCGGGTCGGCATGGTCTTGACCGCTTCGATCGGCACGGTCAGGAACATGTTCTCTTCGGTCCGGAGCCAACCGACGACGTAGCCGAAGAACATCCCGCGTCGCCGGGTGCTCTCCGTCGTGTTCGCACCGCCGCCGTGCAGGGTCGATCCCAGATAGACGAGCGCGGAGCCGGCGGGCATCTCGGCCTGCAGGATCTCATGAGGGGCCGCCTCGCGGTCAGGTTCCCAGCGATGGCTTCCGGGCACGACCTGGGTCGCACCATTGGCCGTGGTGAAGTCGGTCAGGGCGAACATCGCCTCGACCTCGAGTTGGGGCCGCTCGGGTGGCATGTGCGGCCAGGCTTCTTCGTCGCGATGGAGCCACTGCGCGGTCTCGCCGGGCCGGATCTCGATCAGCTGAGCGGTGTTGAGCAGGTAGTCCTCGCAGTGGGGTTTGAGCACGAGGTCGGCAACATCTTGCATGAGCGGCAGCTGCATGAGGTCGAGGAAGCTTGCGGATTTGGCCGGCAAGCCATCGAAGCGGACCGTCGAAGAGCCATAGAACGCGACCATGCGATCGTTGACGGGGTTTCGCAACCCGACGCCGAGGTCGTCGACGAATTGGTCGAGGTCAGCGTTCAGCCCAGCCAGGATTTCGGCATCGATCGCTTGTTCCACGATGACGGCGCCATCTCGGTCGAGCGCGGCGTTGACCTCTTCGGCAGTGGTCGTGGGGCCGACCAGTCGTTCCAGACTCGGCATGAACGCGATCCCATTCTTCGGCTAGCTCGGTCGTGCAAAGAGTAGTGAGCCGGTGCGTCGGCGCCCAGCGAACGCTGCTCCCGAGGTCGAACGGGCGAGCGACCGTTAGAGGTAGTGCCAGTGGATGTGCCAATATAGGGTGTCGGCGAAGGAGGCACCATGGTTGGCTACGGACAGATCGATCACGAGTACGGGCTCACGTTGGCGACGACGGCGCCCGAGGACGACGGACCGGTCTGGATGGTCAACCTCATGCGCTACAAGGACCAGGCCGAGTACCGCGACGGCCGCGACACCGCGCTGAGCGGGCGCGAGGCTGACGATGCGTACGCGCCGCTCGGCCCGCTCGCTGCCGTTGGAGCCCAGGTCGTCTTCGTCGCCGATGTCGAGGACCAGTTCATCGGCGACGAGCCGAAGTGGGACCGGATCGGTGTCGTCCGCTATCCGACGCGGGCGTCGTTCATCGCCATGCAGCGGCGCGACGATTTCCAAAAGGCGCACGAGCACAAAGAAGCCGGCATGGCCGAGACGATCGTCATCGGCTGCCTGCCGCTCAATGTCCCCGAGATCCCGGACCCGGTGGATTGGGCCGATGTGGCACACCCGCCGACCGACGACGACGGTGCGTACACGATGGTGCACGTCATCCGCTTCCACGAGAAAGACGGGGCGCTGCAGACGCCGGACCACATGGAGGAATACCAGAGCGTCGCGGGTTCGGTCGCGGTGCCCAATGGCGTGCGCGTCGACGGCTGGTTCTCGGCCGAGGGCACGATTATCGGCGACGGGCGGGCCTGGCATCAGGTGCGCTTCAATACGTTCCCGAGCAAAGCGGCGTTCATGACGGTCGCCATGGATCCCGCTCGGGTCGAAGCGCACCGGGACCACCGGGACACCGCGATTGCCGATACGTATGCGCTCGGGGTCCGGGCTCGGATCAACCGGCTGGCCGACTGATCGTCGCTCAGTAGAGCTCGTTGCCGTCGTGCCAGGTGGCGAAGCGGGTTTCCATCTCGTCGACCGTCTCGTCAGAAGTCGTCTGGTCGGCCAGGCACTCGGCGTAGCTGGCCAAGCCGTCGATGTTCGGCCAGGCGTCAGCGGACCACAGTCCCGATCGGATCACGGATTTGCCGCAGTGGAACATGACCTCGTCGATCGCGACGACGAGCGCGAGCGCCGGCTTGCGGCCTCGTTCGGCCATCGAGGCCAGTAGGTCAGGGTCGCGGACGATCTGACCCGAGCCAGCGATCCGGAGCACCTCGCCGCGGCCCGGCACCATGAACATGGCGGCAACTG
>CALLPT010000069.1 GCA_938015575.1 uncultured Acidimicrobiales bacterium | reverse complement strand
GAGACGCCAATCGGCTGGTTGGTGGCTCCTAGGCTGGCCCCGTGTCCGCAGACTCTGAACTATTCGACGTCGCAGTTGCGGCATCGAAGCACTATTCGGCGACCGCTCGGACCGGCCCGGTCGGGCCGGACGAGCATCAGGTCGAGGCGCTCAAGGCCTTTGGTGCCGTCTCGGTCGACAAGCCAATCGGCGCCGAGGCAGCGATCGACCTGCTCGACACCGTCGGGTCCCCGGCGACGATGCGCTCAACCGGTGGTCGCTACTTCGGTTTCGTGAATGGTGGCGTCACCGGCGAAGCGCGTGCGGCCGCCATCCTGGCCGGTGCGTGGGATCAGAACGCGGCACTTCCCGCGATGAGCCCGACAGCCTCGGCGATCGACGCCGCCGCGGCCGAGATGATTGTCGACGTGCTCGGGTTGCCCTCGACCGCGACCGCCGCATTCTGCGGGGGTGCGACGGTTGCGAACATCACGGCGATCGTCACTGCTCGTGATGCATTGCTCGAGCGAGCCGATTGGGATGTCCACGACCGAGGGCTGGCCGGCGCACCAAAGATCCAGGTCGTGATCAGCGAAGAAGCCCATGTCTCGGTGCACAAGGCGCTGCGCGTCGCTGGGTTCGGCCAGCAGCAGGTGAGCGTCGTGGCCGCCGACCATGCTGGGCGCCTCGACGCGAGTCAGCTGCCGAACGTCGACGGTCCGACGCTCGTGCTGGCCCAGGCGGGCAACGTGAACACGGGCCACAGCGATCCCTTCGACGCCATCATGGATCGACTCGGCGGCCCCGACACGTGGATGCACGTCGATGGTGCGTTCGGGCTGTGGGCCAACGCCGTGCCCCAGCGACAAGTCCACGTCGCCGGCGTCGAGCGAGCGGACTCATGGGCGACCGATGGACACAAGTGGCTCAACGTGCCCTATGACTGTGGGGTCGTGATCTGTGCGGACGGCCGGCATCTGCGGCGCTCGATGCGGATGGACGCCGCGTATGTGCCCGACGGTGGCGAGGCGAGGTCTCTCATGAACATGGGATTGCAGATGTCCCAGGCCGCTCGCGCAGTGCCGGTGTGGACCGTGCTCGCCTCGCGGGGCCGGTCCGGGGTTCGTGAGATCATCGAGCATTCCTGTCGCTGTGCCGAGCGGTTCGGTGACGCGCTCGTTGCTGCCGGAGCGGAGCTACTCGCCCCGGTCGTCATCAACCAAGCCCTGGTCGCCTTTGGCGATGATGCGACCACCGACCGTGTCGTCGAGCGCGTCCAGGAGAGCGGAACGTGTTGGATGGGGGCGACGACCTGGCAAGGCCGTCGGGCCATGCGTATCTCGGTATCGGATCTGTCGACGACCTTCGACGATGTCGATCGCTCGATCGAGACCGTGCTGCTCGCCTGGCAGGGCGACTGACCAACGGATCACGCGTGCATCGTTGTGGGTACAAGTGCGCAGAACGTGTGCCCGCTGTCGCACCTTGAGTGTGAGGTGCTTCACGCACCCGAGCGTGTCGGAATGGCACCCTGCATCTATGGGGAACAGCACGACAGGCAAGCGGGAAGAATGACGGCGGTCTTCGAGGAATTGGGCTTCTGGCAGAAGCGCACTCTGTGTCGCAAACTGGACAAGCGGGAACTCGGCGCAGGCGAGGCGATCATGACGCAGGGCGACCCGGGCACCGAGTTCATGGTGTTGCTCGACGGCGAGGCGAGCATCGAAGTCGACGGCCAGTCGGTGTGCACGATTGGACATGGGGCGTTCTTCGGCGAGTTGGCGCTGCTGCCACATATCTCCAAGAGCGGTGGTCGCCGCGTCGCCTCGGTCGTTGCGGCGAGCGACGTCAAAGTAGCGGTGTGCGGTCAGGAGACCTTCGACCACCTCATCGACGCCTACCCTCGTGTCGGTGGCCGGATTCTGGCGCAGGCCTGGTCGCTGACGGGCGTCTGAGCTCAGCGGCTACCTGGCCTCGGTTCAGAGCCGCCAGGTGCGAGCCACCGCGACGACGTCGTCGCGATACCTCTGCTTGCGGACGGTGGACACGTGGCGTTTCCAGCCGGCGGCATCGAACGATTGGCAACGCAGGTAGCTGTTGACCGCCGTGGCCAGATCGGTCCGATGGGCAAAGTCGAGGAAGATCGCGCCGTAGACGGCTCCCTCGGTCGACGCTCCGGTCAGGCGAGGTTTGATCGTTCCATCCGCACGCACCGTCGCAATGGGTGCGTAGCCCGGCAGCACCTTGCTGAGCGACGGCTGGGTCGAGAGCTCGTCGGCCACAAACGCCGCGTGGAGCGCACGTCCGCTGAGCTGAGGTTCCACGACGGTGGCGTACATCCAGAACCGTTGCGAGAAGATGCCGATCGCCTCGATGAACGCGATGAGCGGACTCGTCTTCTTGTCGGTGCGATGCGTGCCCGAGCGCCCGTTGGCCAACTCTTTGCCGATCCACAGCGCGTACTTGGCGGCCAGTTCCCACCGTTTCATGCTCGGAAGCAGGGAGAAGTGGATGGCGTGCGCGTACTCGTGGGCGATCGTCGTGGCCGGTGTGCGTCCGCTTCCGAAAAGTCGGCGGTCCTGTGAAGGTCCCTTGATGTGCATAAGCGGCACGCCACTCGTCACGCTCTGGGGTTGCACCCACGGAAGCTTGCCCGGCACGAGCACCTCGGGGAACCGGCAGTCGACCTTGGGATTGCGGCGGTGCCAATGCGCCGGCTTGTCGCTGCCGCCATGGGGGAACGCGCCTCGGCTCTTGCCGCTGAACGGAGCGATTGACTGAAAGACCGTTTCATAGACCTCGTAGCAACGATCCATGACCTGATAGTGCGGGAACTGGGTTTCGTTCTTGGGGCTCACATTGAGTCTTGCCCGATCGCCCTTGTTGCGGAACCGGAGCGCGACCTCGCCGACACCGGCATTGGTCCCGTCGAGCATGCGGACCGCCAGGTTGTGGGCATGGACGACGAAGTCGCCTTTGGTCGAGGCAGGCAACTGTTTGAAGTGCGCCCAGCCGTTCTCGTCACTCATCTCGACGATCGCATCGCCAAACCCGGTCGTGCCGAGTTCAGGCCGGTACGACACGAATGTGTAGCGCAACGGCGAGCGATCGAGTTCCACCTTGACCCGCAACATGGTCCCATGCTGGCATCTCGAAGCGCTCGGGCGCGTACCCTCGAACGAGATGACCGATTCTCGCGACCCCGTGCGCCTTGGGCATTGGACCGACCCGAGCGGGGCGACCGGCTGCACGGTGGTGCTGTTTCCCGAGGGATGTGTCGCGTCGGGCGAGATCAGAGGAGGCGCTCCGGCAACCCGTGAGTTCGGCCTGCTGGATCCACGGCGCATGGTCGAACACATCGATGCGGTCGTGCTCACCGGAGGATCGGCGTTCGGTCTTGCGGCCGCTGACGGGGTTGTCGCGGCGCTTGCCGAACGCGGCCGGGGATTCGCCACCCGGGCGGGCAACGTTCCGATCGTTGTCGCCATGGGACTGTTTGACCTGGCCGAGGGAGTGCCGAAACCGGGTGCCGATCAGGGCCGCCTCGCGCTCGAGGTAGCCGCGCCACAAGGTCTGGATGGTTGGGCGTCAGGTGCGGTCGGCGCCGGCGCCGGTGCAACCGTCGGGAAGTGGCGAGGCCCAAAATACCGGCGGCCTGGCGGGTTGGGCATGCACACCGTGCGATCCGCGACCGGCCAAGGCGACCTCTGGGTGACGGCCGTTGTTGCGGTCAATGCGGTCGGCGACATCGACGACGGGACGGTCGCCGCCGAGGTCCTGACGGGTGAGCACGTGCCACCGAAGGCTCCCGAGGACCTCGGTGAGAACACGACGATCGGCGTTGTCTGGACCAATGCCATCATGGACAAAGTCGGCGCTCGACAGGTCGCGGAAAGCGGCCACGACGGGTTCGCCCGAGCGATCATCCCCGCCCACACCAGCGGCGACGGCGATGCATTGGTGGCCGTCTCAACGGGGGAGATCGAAGCGCCGATCGCCACGGTTCGCCTCCTGACAACCGTTGCCGTAGAGACCGCTATTCGGCACTGTCGGCCGGTGACATCCAACGCCGAATGAGCGACGGGGCCACCGGGCCTGGGCGGTAGATTCAACGGCGTGAAACCTTCTGTCGATCTCGTTGCGCGCTCCGACGGCCCGGCCGCGACCGGCACCATCGCCGCAGCAGTCGCCGACCTGACGGTCGCCGGTGATGTCATCGTGCTCGGTGGCGATCTCGGGGCCGGCAAGACGGCCTTCACCAAGGCTTTCGGGGCTGCACTCGACGTCACCGACGCCATCACGAGCCCCACGTTCACGCTGCATCAGCGCTACGAAACCGGGCGCCTCGTCGTCCATCACCTCGACGTCTATCGCATCGATCAAATCGAAGAGACGATCGACCTGGCGCTGCCCGAACTCTTCGAGAGCGGTGGTGTTGTCGTCATCGAGTGGGGCGACACGATCGCTCCCGCGCTTCCCGCGTCGTACCTCATGATTCAGGTCGAATTCGGCCAAGGCGACGACGAACGAGTGTTCAATTTCATCGGCATCGGCCCTGCATGGCACGCCCGCATGGGGCAACTGGCCGCATCCCTCTCGGAACAGGCGGCTGTCTGATGCTCATCCTCGGAGTCGAGTCGGCGACGGCCCAAGTCGGCTGCGCCGTCGGCGGTCACGAAGGCGTGCTCGCATCGACCCACTCGGCCCGCGGCAAGCGGCACGCTGAATCACTCGCGCCACAGATCGAGTTCACCCTGTCGCAGGCTCGCGTCGACATCAGTGAAATCAGTGTGGTCGCAGTCGATGTGGGCCCTGGACTGTTCACCGGGCTCCGCGTGGGAATCTCCACGGCAATGGCGACCGCCTTTGGTTTGGGTGTGCCCATGATCGGCGTATCGAGCCTGGATCTGGTTGCGTTCCCGCTGCGCCACACTCGCCGTCTGATCGCGGCCACCATCGATGCCCGACGCGGCGAGGTGTTCACCGCGTTCTATCGCCAAGTGCCGGGCGGGCTGCAACGCGTCACCGAACCTCACGTGGTGACGCCCGACGATCTTTACGGCGAACTTCAGGCCGCCAGCACCGAAACGATCGTCGTTGGCGATGGGGCATTGCGCTATCGCGAGAAGTTCTCGTCGATCACCAAGGTCGAGGTCGCCGACGAGAGCCTGGCGTACCCATCGGCCAACTCGCTCGTGGCACTCGCGCACGCTCGCGCTCTGCGAGAAGATTTCGTGCAACCGGCACAAATCCAGCCGCTCTATCTGCGACGTCCCGATGCCGAAGTGAACTGGCAGACACGGCCGGAACGATGACCAGAATCCGTCCGCTGCGCCGCGCCGACATTCCCCAACTTCAAGCCATCGACCAGGTCGCACACGGCGAGTCCTGGTCCGAGGCCGCGTTCGTCGACCAGATCACCAGGGCTGACTTCCGCCATCTCGTTGCCGAAACCGAGGCGGGCGACATCGTTGGTCATGCGGGGGTCTGGCGAGACGGTCGAGCGCTGCGCATCACCAATGTCGCGGTCGACGCCGACGCGGCCGGCCGAGGCATCGCGTCGTCGCTTTTGCTCGACCTGCTGACACACGCTCGAGACTGCGACCGGCTCGAACTCGAAGTGCGGCCGAGCAATCGTGGCGCCCAGCGCCTATACAGCCGGTTTGGGTTTGCGCCGGTCGGCGTGGAGCGGGGCTTCTATGACCGAAGCGACGCAACCGGGTCACGAGACGCGCTCGTGATGGCGGTTGCCGATCCAACCTCGGCGGCCTGGCGCGAGCGCATCGACGCCCTCCGCCGAACGATCGACGATCGCACCCGAAGCAACGACACCAACAAGGGCGAAGCCGCATGACCGACATGATGAATCCCGCTCCCGCGGGCCAGACGATTCTCGGTATCGAGACGTCGTGTGACGAAACGGCGGCTTCCGTCGTTGTCGATGGCCGCACGATCTTGTCGTCGGTTGTGAGCAGCCAGGTTGATCTCCATGCCCGCTTCGGTGGCGTCGTTCCCGAGATCGCGAGCCGAGCCCACACCGACCTGATCACGCCGGTCATCGCCCAGTCGCTGGTCGAAGCCGGCCGCGAGGGCCGCGAGCTCACCGCGGTCGCGGCAACGTACGGGCCCGGCCTTGTCGGTTCGCTGCTCGTCGGCGTCAGCGCGGCCAAAGCACTTGCGCTCACCTGGGGCGTGCCGTTCATCGGGGTGAATCACCTCGAGGGCCACCTGTATGCCGGTCTGCTGGAAGAACCCGATCTCGAGTTTCCGCTCGTCGTGCTGCTCGTTTCCGGTGGCCACACGATGCTGGTCGAAATGCAAGGTCATGGCGAGTATCGCCTGCTCGGTCAGACGGTCGACGATGCCGCTGGCGAAGCCTTTGACAAGGTCGCCCGCTACCTGGACCTCGGTTACCCGGGCGGACCGGTCATCGACCGCTTGGCGACACAGGGCGATCCGACGTCGATCGATTTCCCTCGCCCGATGATCAACGACGGCTACGAGTTCTCGTTCAGTGGCCTCAAAACCGCGGTCATCAACCACGTGCGAAAGAACCCCGACGTGTCGGCCGAAGACGTTGCTGCGTCGTTCCAGGCCGCGGTCGTCGATGTGCTGCTCGCCAAAACGGTGCGAGCTGCCGAAGAAGTCGGCGCGACCGCGATCTGTCTCGCTGGTGGCGTCGCCGCCAACAGCGAGCTGCGCGAGCGGACGCTGGACATCTCGATGACGAGCGGTATTCGGGCGTTCGTGCCGAGCCGTTCCATGTGTACCGACAACGCGGCCATGATCGCGACGGCAGCGTGGTGGCGGTTGCAGTCCGACGGTCCTTCTGCCATGGACCTGGGTGCGCACCCGAACCTCAAACTCCCGTGGCTCGAATCCGCGTAGCGACAACACTGTCGTCATGAGCGGGCTCGACTCCAGACGAATCGTCGGGCTGCTGGCGGACGAAACGCGTCGTCGGATCGTTGCGGCCCTGATCCTGGCCGAAGAACCGCTCTCATCGGCCCAAGTGGGGGAGCGGGCCGGTGTGTCGCTTCGCGACGCGGTTGATGGACTTGATCGGTTGCAGGGCCTGGTCGAGCCGGTCGGCGACGCATGGCGCCTTGACGGTGACGTGTTTCAACAGGCCGCCCGGTCCGAGGCTTCTCCCGCAGCCCCGTCAGAGTTCGCCGACGAACCCGACGACATTGCCAAGGTGCTCGATCGTGCGTTTGCCGACGGCAAGCTCGTGAAGTTCCCGACCAAGCGGGCCAAGCGCCTGGTGGTGCTCGACCATCTTGTCCAGCGCTTCGAGATCGGCCGCCATTACCCCGAGGTCGCCGTCAACGAGTCACTTCGTGAAGTCCACGACGATGTCGCCATGCTGCGTCGCTGGCTCGTCGACGAGCAGTTCCTGGATCGCAGCGGCGGCATGTACTGGCGCTGCGGCGGCAGCGTCTAGGTCGTTCGTTCGCGCTTGTGGCCGAGTTACTCGGTTGCGATAGCGGTTGCGATGTCTGCGCCACGAGTGCGGTCCCACGCCGCCACCCGCTCGGTGTCTTCGTAGTCCTCCCACGCGACGAGACGCCCCCAGCAGGTCTCGAGCCAGGCAACAGCTCGGTTGTTGTAGACGTCATCGCCCTCGGCTGCGCCGGGGATGAACGATTGCACCCGGAGCGCGATCCGCGTGTTCCACGGTGGACCGTTGACCACGATGTCCTCGATTTCGAATTGGACGCCTTCGGCGACGAACCGATCGGCGAACGCTCGGCATTCCTCGATGCCGTCGTGGGTGACGTGTCGGCCACGGTGCTTGTGGGTCGGTCGAAACATCGTGGACCACGTGTTCTCGCCGGGGAAGGCAATGGCGGCATCGGGTCGAGCCAGTCGTAGGAAGAGGCTCGGATCACCTTCGTTGAGCTTCTTGACAGCGAACCTCATGGCTGCTCGTACCGAGGCCTTGTACATGGCGCACCCCTTCAATCCAGGACTAGAACGATCACTCTAGCGCAACTGGAGTGATCGTTCTAGTACGTTGGCTCGGTGGCTCGAACGACATCTTCGGCAGCGACCCGCGATCGCATCTTGGTTGCCACCACCGAACTGTTCCGTCGACAGGGCTACAGCGCCACGTCGTTATCGCAGATCGTCGAAGCCTCGTCGGCCACGACCGGCTCGATCTATCACTTCTTCCCCGGCGGCAAAGACGAACTCACGGCAGAGGTGCTTCGCGTTTCGGGGGCGGGCTATGGCGATCTTGTCGAGTCGGTCGTTCGGTCGGCACTCGATCCGGCGGTGGGTATCGGCGACGCCTTCGCCGCCGCGGCCGCGTTGATGCAGGAGAGCGACTTCATCGATCCATGCCCAATCGGCACGATCGCTCGCGAAGTCGCCAGCACCAACGAGCCGCTTCGTCTCGTCGCGGCCGAGGTGATGAACGGTTGGGTCCGCCGGCTGGCCGCGATCCTGACCGATGCCAACGTGTCTCAGGGCGACGCGGAACGTCTTGCCTCTCTCGTCGTCACCACGATCGAGGGCGGCTTTGTGATGGCGCGCACCCTCAGAGACGTTGCGCCATTTCTCACCGCCGGCGAAGTCGTGCAGCGGCTTGTTGCCGACGCGCTTGGCGACAGCTAGGCCCAAGCCCATCTAGCGTGGAGCGATGCGGATCGAGCGCGTTGATGTCTTCCGGGTCGACCTGCCCTACGCGGGCGGCTCCTATGTCTTGAGCGGCGGTCGGACGTACGAATCGTTCGATGCGACGTTCGTGCGCCTCACCACCGACACTGGTGTCGAGGGGTGGGGCGAGTCGACCCCATTCGGTTCGAACTATGTCGCGGCACATCCCCGAGGCGTTCGTGCCGGCCTCGAGGAGCTTGCGCCCCATCTGCTCGGGATCGACCCGCGCGGCGTGGATCGCGTCAACGACCAGATGGACAACATCCTCATGGGTCATCCTGGGGCCAAGACGGCGATCGACGTGGCCTGTTGGGATGTGTTCGGCAAGGCGGTCGAGATGCCGGTGTGCGAACTGCTCGGAGGGAGCACGGGCGAGCGACTTCCCGTCATCTCATCGATCCACCTGGGTGACCCTGATGACATGCGAGCCCGTGTCGCCGAGCACCGTGCCCGGGGCTACCGAGGGCATTCGATCAAGGTCGGCACGCTGGACGCTGATGGCGGCCCGAGTCTCGATGCTGAGCGGGTGGCCGCGTCGATGGCCGACGCACAGCCAGGCGAGTACTTCCTGGTCGATGCCAACGGCGCGATGACACCGGAGCACGCGCTGCGTTTTCTTCGCCTGCTTCCCCCCGGGCTCGACATTGTGTTCGAAGCACCGTGTGCCACCTGGCGCGAAACCGCGAGCTTGCGCGGCCAGACGGGGGTCCCCATCGTGCTCGATGAGCTGGCCGATTCGTCGCCCGCGGTGATTGCCGCGATTGCCGACGACCTGTGCGACGGCATCGGCCTCAAGGTCTCCAAGAACGGCGGTCTTACCCAATGTCGCCGCCAACGAGACATTGCGATTGCCGGAGGTCTCACGATGAGCGTGCAAGACACCGTCGGCAGCGAGGTGTCGTTCGCAGCGGTGGTCCACCTGGGTCAGACCGTTCCGCAACGCCACCTTCGATGTGTGCTCGATGTCCGCGCCATGGTGGCCGCCCGAACCGCGGCGATCGACGTCGAAATCGTCGATGGCGGCGTCATGGCCCCAGACGCTCCCGGGCTTGGCATAGACGTTGACCTCGACGTCATGGGTGAACCGGTCGCCAGCTGGAGCTAGGTGTCGCGAAAAAGGCTGGTTCTCAGGTGGTGCTTTCCAGCGGCGCCACTAGAGTTAGCACTCGCCTCGTGAGAGTGCTAACTCGTCGATCGTTCGTGGAGGGCGGTCGGCACTAACCGAAATTCTCGAGCATCAACTAGGAGAGAGACTCGATGAACCTGCAGCCCCTCGAGGACCGCATCGTCGTCCGCCCCGGTGAGGGTGAAGAGACGACCGCAAGTGGTCTCGTGATCCCAGACACCGCCAAGGAAAAGCCACAGCAGGGCGAAGTCCTCGCTGTTGGCCCCGGCAAGCGCAGTGAAAACACCGGCGAGCTGATTCCCCTGGACGTCAGCGTCGGCGACACCGTCGTTTACAGCAAGTACGGCGGCACTGAGATCAGTGCTGGCGGCGAGGATCTTCTGATTCTCAGCGCGCGCGACGTACTGGCAATCGTCAACTAGTCATGCCAAAAATCATCAAGTTCGACGACGCTGCACGCCGCGGCCTCGAGGCTGGCGTGAACAAACTCGCCGATGCCGTCAAGGTCACGCTCGGCCCCAAGGGCCGCAACGTCGTTCTCGACAAGAAGTTCGGCGCTCCCACCATCACGAACGACGGTGTTTCGATCGCTCGCGAGGTCGAGCTCGAAGACGTGTTCGAGAACATGGGCGCCCAGCTCGTCAAGGAAGTCGCCACCAAGACCAACGACATCGCTGGTGATGGCACGACCACGGCCACCGTTCTGGCCCAGGCTCTGGTCCAGGAAGGCCTGCGCAACGTCGCGGCCGGCGCGAGCCCGATGGGCCTCAAGCGTGGCATCGAAAAGGCCGTCGCATCGGCGGTCGGATCGATCGCCAAGCAGTCGTCCAAGATCAGCGGCAAGGATGAGATCGCCCAGGTTGCGGCCATTTCGGCTGCTGACCAGAGCGTTGGCGAGACCATTGCCGAAGCGATCGACAAGGTCGGCAAAGACGGCGTGGTCACGGTCGAAGAGTCCAACACGTTCGGCATGGATCTCGACTTCGTCGAGGGCATGCAGTTCGACAAGGGCTTCCTTTCGCCGTACTTCGTCACCGACCCTGAGCGCCAGGAAGCCGTCTTCGACGAGCCCTACATCCTGTTCAACCAGGGCAAGATCGGTTCGGTCCAGGAAGTCCTTCCTGTGCTCGAGAAGGTCATGCAGACCGGCAAGCCGCTGCTGATCATCGCTGAAGACGTCGAGGGCGAAGCCCTGGCGACCCTCGTGGTGAACAAGATCCGCGGCACCTTCAACTCGGTCGCCATCAAGGCTCCGGGCTTCGGCGAGCGCCGCAAGGCAATGCTCCAGGACATGGCGATCCTCACCGGTGGCCAGGTCGTCGCCGAAGAGGTCGGCCTCAAGCTCGACGCCGTTGGCCTCGAGATGCTTGGCCGGGCCCGCAAGGTCGTCATCACCAAGGACAACACCACCATCGTCGAAGGCGCCGGCAAGAAGGCCGACGTCGAGGGTCGCATCGCCCAGATCAAGGGCGAGATCGACAACACCGACAGTGACTGGGACCGCGAGAAGCTCCAGGAGCGTCTCGCCAAGCTCAGCGGTGGCGTTGCCGTCGTCCAGGTTGGCGCTGCCACCGAGGTCGAGCTCAAGGAAAAGAAGCACCGCATCGAAGACGCTCTGTCGGCCACCCGTGCCGCCATCGAAGAGGGCGTCGTCGCAGGTGGTGGCACCGCACTCGTGCGTGCTCGGGCCAACGTCGCCAAGACGGTTGCCGAACTCG
>CALLPT010000068.1 GCA_938015575.1 uncultured Acidimicrobiales bacterium | reverse complement strand
CTACCTGATCTTCCATGCCGCGCTCGGCCTCTGGGTCGTCGAGGGGCTCACGCCGGACCGAAGGGTCCTCGTCCGTCTGCGCTGGACCGTGCTCGCTTGCGCACTGCTCGTCGTGCTGACCCTTCCCTTCGTCAGCACCGCCTCGCCCGCAACTGTTATCGACGATCCCGCATTGGTCGCCTCGTCGTGGGCAGCATGCGTCGCCATCGCAACCGCTGGCGCGCATCGGAGGATCCGCCGCCGCCATCTCGAAGCCGCAACGCTCGACTTGCGACGTAGCACCAATGCACGTCTTGAGCCGCAGCGAGCAACCCGGTGAGGACCCCCGTTCCGCAACGGCGCGAGGACAAATGTCGGGCTGGCGGGATTTGAACCCACGACCTCTTCGTCCCGAACGAAGCGCGCTACCAAGCTGCGCCACAGCCCGTTGGGATCCGGGGCGAGCCCCGGTGTCAGGCGGACAGACTACCGGAATTCAGTCCGAAGTGTCCGAGGATTCGTCGGTCGCCTCGTCGCCTTCTTCGGCTTCACCCGTGGTGGCTTCGACGGGAGATTCCTCGACTGGCTCGCCCTCGAAAACCGCCTCGCCTGCGAGTGCTGCCATGGCGGCACGACGCAAGCGCAATGCGTCGAGCGGCTTGATCAACCAGCCGTCCGAACCAGCCTGGCGAGCGATCCAGCGATCGGCGTCACGGTCGAGCAGCATGAGGACGGTGGTGTCTTGGGCCCGGCCTTCGGCAATGTCGTGTTGCAGGTCGATGCATGCGGCAACGCCGCCTTTGGTGCCGATCTGAAGATCGAGCAGCACCAGGTCGGGGCTCAACTGGCTCACGGCCGAACTCACATCGCGCCCCTCACGGATGCGCGAGACGGTCGTACCCGGTTCGCCGAGAGCGGCAGAAACCTCGTCGAAGAGCCAATCTGCGTCGGTTGCCAACAACACCTGTGTCACAGGTCGCAGGCTACCCGGCCGCGAGGCCATGCTTGAACCCGCGTCGGTCCTGTACGCTCATGACCCGATCGGGTGGAGGCCAGATGTCTGATTTTGAGGTTGAATCCGAGGAGTTCGAGACGCACAGCGTGCTTCGGCCGCGTGGCGATATCGACGCCTACAGCGTGGGGCAATTCCGCGAAGCACTTTCCGGGCTTGCCGAGATTCCGCGCCTCCTCATCGATCTCTCCGAGGTTCCGTTCATGGACTCGGCCGGCCTGGGTGCCCTCATCGGCGGTATTCGCCGCAACCGCGACCACGAAGGCGAAATCGTCGTCGTCTGTGACAAGCCCGCGCTCACGCGTCTGCTGCATACGACTGGCTTCGATCGCATCGTGCCCGTGATCGAGACGCTCGACGAGGGGCTCTCCACGTTGCTCGGCGACGACGCGCCCAGCAACGACGACTAACACGGCAACCATGAACCGGCGAGTTCGACTTTCACGGCTGCTGCTCGCCCTACTGCTTGTTCTGCCGCTGCTGACCCCATTCGCGGGGCCGGCCGCGGCGCAGGTAGACGACGCAGAACCTGAACAAGACATCGACGCACTTGTCATCGACCCCAACGCAGGCGTCGCGGACATCATGCAGATCAGCGGCCTGCTTGACCCGCTGCTGGCCGACTTCATCATCGACACGCTCGACGCAGCCGACGACGGTCGTGTGCGGGCCGTCATCTTGCAGGTGAACAGCACCGGTTCGGTCATCAGCGATGAAGAGCTAAACGAGGTCGCCGACGCCATCGTGAGCGCACCGGTGCCCGTCACGATGTGGGTGGGCCCGAGCAATGCGAGCGCACTCGGCCCATGGGCCGAACTCGCCGCTTTGGCCGACCGGGTCGGTATTGCGCCCGGTGCCCGGTTCGGTGAGTTGGGCGAGGAACGACTCGATCCTCGCTTCGGTGCTGACTGGGGCGCAGCAGCGAACCTCATGCGCAACGACACGATCGCCGCCGACGAAGCACTCGAGCTCGGCATTGCCTCGTTTCCCGCGCCGACCGTCGGTGAGTTCCTCGTCGGGATGACCGACCTGGGCATCGAGACAGCCGTCGTCGAGACCGACGACGGCCCCCGCGTCGTGCCCACCACACGGCCCCGCTTCCAACGGTTGTCACTGCTCGCCGGTCAACTACACACCGTCGCCAGCCCGCCCGTCGCCTATCTGCTCTTCACCATCGGGCTCGCGTTGCTCGTGTTCGAGTTCTATACCGCCGGCGTCGGCGTCGCTGGTGTTGTGGGGGCCGGCATGTTTTTGCTCGGGTGCTTCGGGCTCTACATCTTGCCGGTGAACCTGTTCGCCGTGATCCTGCTCGGCCTGTCGATGCTCGCGTTCTCGATCGACGTACAAACCGGCGTGCCCAGATTCTGGACAATCGTCGGCGCGCTTGCGCTTGTCGCCGGCACGATCACGCTGTATCGAGACGGCGTTTCCATGTCCTGGATCCCGATGGTCGTCGGCATCGTGGGCATCACGATGATGATGGTGACCGGTATGCCGACGATGGTGCGTACACGTTTCTCGACGCCCACGATTGGTCGTGAGTGGATGATCGGCGAGTTGGGCGAAGCGGTCGAAGCGGTCGATCCTGACGGCGTTGTTTCTATCGACGATGCGCTCTGGAAAGCCCGCACGAACCGGGCGACACCGATTGCCGCGGGCGATCGCGTTCGGGTCGCCGCAGTCCAAGGGCTCGTGCTCGAAGTCGAGCCGGAAGAAGGCGCAGCCCGCGACTACAGAGAGCGGCGCGGTTCGCGCGGCGAGTCCTGATATCCCCAGCGCCCTTGCACCGTTGCACGGGTTGCGGCACTTATCCACAGGTCTTGGGGATAACTGGGTCTCGGTCGAGCTGAGAAAAAGTGCCTCTTGCGGATGGCGTCACTGGGCCCTAAGTTCGGGTCCCAACTCAACGCAGCTCACACACCGGGGGGTGTCCTTGTGGCAGCAACGATGGCAGATATGACGTGGCAAGCTCGCGCAGCTTGTCGGGGCCCGCAGGCTCGTGCGTTCTTCCCGCCAGGGGCGGGTGAACGGCGCCACGAACGTGCCGAACGCGAACAGCGGGCCAAAGCCATCTGTGCACAGTGTTCCGTGCAGACCGCGTGCTTGGAGTACGCGGTTTCGATCCGCGAGCGCCACGGCGTTTGGGGTGGGCTCAGCGAGAGCGAGCGCCGGGCAATGCTCAAGACCGTCGACGCATAACAATCGCTCGACGCCCAGGCGGCGTCAGGCTTCAAAACAAGCGCGGGACTAGCCGAGACTAGGTAGGCGAGGACCACCGATGCGCACATCGTCGCGCCGGCGCGTAACGCCGGTGCCGTCGAGGTGCGCCAAGAGCGG
Source organism: uncultured Acidimicrobiales bacterium (assembly GCA_938015575.1). Lineage (GTDB taxonomy): Bacteria > Actinomycetota > Acidimicrobiia > Acidimicrobiales > UBA10347 > UBA10347. The sequence continues at coordinate 5,620 of CALLPT010000068.1, read as the reverse complement.
AAGCGCGTACTTTCGCGACGTCGCCCACGCGGTGCGGACATCGCTCACCGTCACGCCGTCGGGGCTGGCCTGGAGCAGCCGCGCGATGGCGGTCGCCGCCTGCTCGACCGCTTCGGCGGCGAAGAAGATCCCCTCGCTCTGCACCACCAGGCCTCGCCGTACAAGTTCGCGCACCTCCCCACGGTCGTAGCGTTCCGGCCCTGGCGGCTCGAAGGGCGCCTCTCGCAGCGCCTGCAGGAACGGATGATCGCGGAGCTTGTCGACCGCGTCGACCTTGCGCACATGCGTGCCGTCGACGGCGACATCGTCGAGCAGATCGAGCAGCGCCCGATCGCGTTCGTTCAGCTCGGCGAGTGGAAGTCCGAGTCCGTCGGCGCCATCGACGCGTTCGGCCAAGGCGCCAAGGTCAGCTTCGAGGACCGATGGTTCGACGACCCAGTTGCCGACGTTTGGCTCTCGACGCTGGCCGGTCAGGAGCTCGAGGTGTTCGAGCGCTACCCAGCCGCGTTCGGCGATCACCCGATCGACCGATCGATCCGGCGCGGCTTGCGACGCCCGAGTCACCGGCTCGATGTCGAGAATCTCGCCGCCGCCGATCGTTTCGCTTCGCCCGCTCTCGCGCAACACGAACCGATCACCGGGCAGCATCGGGTACCGGGCCGCCAGACGCAACCGGACCGAGCCTTCGTCGCCGGGCGTGATCTCGTCGGGACCGAGCACACGAAGGTGGGCGGGATGTTCGCCGGACCCGAGATAGACCACATGGGCGCCACGGCGAGAAACCGCGTGGTCGAGATCGTCGAGCACCGAAAGACGGGCGTCGAACACCGCCGATGAGATCCACTGCCCAGCCCGCACGATCACGTCGCCGCGACGGACCTCGTCGTGGGACACGCCACCGAGGTTGAGCGCCACACGGTTTCCGGGTGTGACCGTGTCAAGCGATGCATGCAGACTCTGGATTGCCCGGACCCGCACCGATCGGGCGCCGGGCTCGACGATCAGTTCGTCGTCGACGGCGATCGACCCGCCGGTGAGCGTGCCGGTAACCACGGTGCCGCTTCCCTTGGCGGCGAAACTGCGATCGATCCAGAGGCGAGGACGTCCGAGATCTTCGGCCTGGGGTGTCGCGTCGAGCACGTCATCCAAGGCGGACCGCAACTTGTCGAGGCCGGTCCCGCTGATGGAATCAACGGCGACGATCGGTGCATCGTCGAGGAACGTGCCTTCGAGATGCTCGCTGACATCGAGTTCGGCGAGCTCGAGGGTTTCTTCGTCGACAAGGTCCATCTGGGTCAGCGCAACGATGCCGTGTTCGACATTGAGAAGTTCGAGGATGCGCAGATGCTCCTCGCTCTGGGGCATCCAGCCTTCGACCGCGCTGACGACGAACATGCACGCATCGACGGCGCCCACGCCCGCCAGCATGTTCTTCAGGAACCGCACGTGTCCGGGGACGTCGATGATGGCGACGGTGCGTCCGCTCGGAAGATCGGTTGATGCGAAACCGAGGTCGATCGTGAGGCCGCGTTCGCGTTCTTCGTCGAACCGATCCGGGTTGGTGCCCGTCAGCGCAGTGACGAGCGTCGACTTGCCGTGGTCGACGTGGCCGGCTGTCGAGATGACGTGGCTTGCACTCATGAGCTGGCGAGGCGCGTCAAGGCCGCGGCGATCATCGCATCGTCGGCGGGGTCGACGGTTCGCAGATCAAGCAGTGTCTTCTGATCCTGGACCCGGGCGATGATCGGCGGCTCGTGGGCCCGCAACGCATCGGTGTGATCTCCGTCGAGGCGCACGCCGGCCGAGGGGATCTCGACGGTCGGCAAGGTGCCGCCTCCGGGTACGGACATGAGGTCGACGACCTCGCCGACACCGAGCGCTTCGGCTCGGGAGCGAAGATCGGCCGGGTGCCGCGACGCCATCTTCCAGAACGGGATCGCTTGGCCGTCACGGTTGAGATAATCGAGCGCGAGTTCCTGGAGCGCCCCCAAGACCAGCCCGCCGGGGCGGAAAGCGCGAGCGAGAGGATGCGACGCGCATGCGGCGACCAAGTCCGCCCGGCCGGCAATGATTCCCGCTTGAGGGCCGCCGAGCAGCTTGTCGCCCGAGAAGCAGACCAGGTCGGCGCCGGCGGCGAGGGTCTGCTTCGCCGCAGGCTCGTCGGAGAGCCACGACGGGGGACCGTCGTCGAGCCAAGGGCACGCGGCGTCGAGCAGGCCACTGCCGATGTCGCACACGAGCGGCACGTCGACATCGGCGAGTTGGGCCACCGTCGGCGCTTCGGTGAAGCCGACGATCTTGTAGTTCGACTGGTGGACCAGCAACGCGACCGCGATGTCGGCGTCGGGATCGGCGACCGCTCGCTCGTAGTCGGCGGCCCGGGTGCGGTTCGTGGTGCCAACGCCGTGCAGTTTCGCGCCGCTCTGCTCGATGACCTCGGGGACCCGAAAGCCACCGCCGATTTCGACGAGTTCGCCCCGTGAAACAGCCACGCTTCTTCCGGCCGCAAGCCCCGCCATGGCCAGGGTGACCGCGGCCGCGCAGTTGTTGACGATGAGGGCGGCCTCGGTCTCGCAGAGACGGGCGTAGAGCTGACCGACGGCTCGTTGGCGTGAACCGCGTTGGCCGGTTGCCAGGTCGAATTCGAGGTTCAGAAAGTGGCCCGCGGCCTCGTGGCTGAAGGGCGCGCGTCCGAGGTTCGTGTGGAGCAATGTGCCGGTCGCGTTCACGACCGGCTGCAGCAATGATCGCGCCATCGCGTGGGCGCGGGCTTCGGCCTGCGTGTGATCGCCGTCGGCGATCGCCGCTCGGGCCACATCGACCAAGAGGGGGTGGGGGAGTCCCGTGTCACCGAGTGACCGAGCAAGCTTGTCGACCGAAGGCGGACGTTCCATCGCCGCCAGCGTACGGCGCGCGCACGTAACGGTGTCTGACACCTGTGACGGTCCGCCGTGTGGCGAGCAACTCGGTTAGTGAGGAGCGCAGCGACGAACGGCGTCAGCCGGGTGGGGTCTCTTCGCGGTCGAGCCAGCTGGGCAGATCGTTTTCGCTGCTGTTCATCTCGCGCAGCTGCTCGACCTGGGATTCTGCGGTCGTGAACTGTCGCAGGCGGTCAAGCCACGTGTCGCGGTACTCGAGATAGGCGAGGTGTTCCCGCTCGGCGTTGGTCCAATTGCTGCGCTTGAGCGACTCGATCGTGTTCCGGCTCGCCAAGACGAGCGCGCTCAGCTGGGCCCGCATCTGCGGTGCCGGATGCTTCGAGATGGCCTGATCGATTGCGGGGCCAAGCGCCTCGTGCCCGGCGGTGAGGTCGCCACTCAGATCAATCGCCAACCCACCGTCGGACACCCGTTTGAGCACCGACTCGTGATTCTGAATCCAGTTCTTGACGGCTTCGCCATGCTCTCGATGCCAGGCACCCAGCTGGGCCTGCGTCACACGGGTTTGACCGACGATCGGCGTTTGCGCGGCGAGCGCGGTGGCAGCGTCGTCCTTGTTCGAGGACGACCGGGTGAAAATCCACGTGATCAGCATCAGTAGCAGACACACGCCGATGACGAGCAACGGCACAACGGTGTCGGCATTCTCGATCTCAGGCACCGGCGAGAAGGCTACCGGGGCTCACGGGCCCCGACCCGTCACTGCTCCGAGAGGCTCAGGTCACCAGCGTCATGAGCGTGCCGAACGCGTTGAAGAAGAAGTGTCCGATGATCGCAGGTCCAAGCCGGTCGAGCCGGACCGTAGCGATGCCGAGCACCAGACCGATCGTCGCAATCCCGGCGAGCAGCACGATGGTTTCGCCGCCGGTCGCACCCGCTTGCATGTGCGGAAGCGTGAACAGCAACGTCGAGCCGATGATGGCGACATAGATGCCGAGGTCCTTTTCCAGCGCCCGCAGGATCAGTCCTCGGAACAGCAGTTCTTCGGTCAGCGGGGCGCCGAACACGACGAGCAGGATCACGCCCAAGAGCCACGGCGAATCTTGGTTGTCGCTGATGATCGATGTGTTCGACGGGTCTTCGTCGTCGCCGAGCCCGACCAGCACCGAGGTCAATGCCGTCGCAGCCGTCGACCCGATCACACACAACACCGCTAAGCCAAGACCTTTCGCGATGTCGCCGGGCCAGTCGAAGCGGAACTTCCAGTCGCTGGCCATGCCGAGGCCCTTGCGCTTGGAGACGACCCAGGGCCAAAGACCTTGACCGAATTGTTGGAACACCACAGCGATGAACAGCCCATAGACGGGCAGGTCACCGGTGCCGTCCCAGTCGCTGAACACGGTCGCGAGCACGCTGGCGATGGCCGTGCCGACGATGATGATCGCGATGATGAACGGGATCGCCAGCAAGATGTCGACGCTGCCCCAGAACGGGCGAGCGCGACCGTTCGAGGGCGCAGGTGGCGGCGTGTGCGGAGCCGCTGGGGACGAGTCGTTCACGCATTCACTCCGCTTGCATTCGTCGCATAGTCAGCACAGACCGTACATTTGACGCCGGATCGAACCACACCCCGCAGCAAGGAGCTGACCAAATGGGAAATCTCGTCGAAGGCCGCGTCGCCGTCGTAACCGGAGCCGGTCGAGGCATCGGACGTGAGCACGCACTCATGCTTGCCGAGCACGGCGCCAAGGTCGTCGTCAACGACCTGGGCGGCGCGACCGATGGAACGGGCACCGACATGAGCCCGGCCGAAGAGGTTGTCGAAGAGATCAAGGGCATGGGCGGCGAAGCCGTGGTCAATGGCGCAAACGTCGCTGACTTCGACGAAGCCAAGGCCATGATCCAGCAAGCGGTCGAGACCTTCGGCGGCCTCGACATCTTGATCAACAACGCGGGCATCCTCCGTGACCGCATGGTGTTCTCGATGAGCGAGTCCGACTGGGACGGCGTCATCAACGTGCACCTCAAGGGAACCTTTGCCCCGACGCACCACGCCGCGAACTACTGGCGTGAGCGGGCCAAGGCCGGCGAGGAGAACGACGCTCGCGTGATCAATACGTCGTCGCCGTCGGGCATCTACGGCAACATCGGGCAGGCCAACTACGGCGCGGCCAAGGCCGGTATCGCCGCATTCACCGTGATCACGGCCATGGAGCTCGCCAAGTACGGCGTGACGTGCAACGCACTTGCCCCCGCGGCGTACACCCGCATGACGGCGGACCTCCCCGGCTTCTCGCAGATGGACGAAGAAGCCCAGGAGAAGCTCGGCCCACGTTGGATCGCCAATGTGGCGACCTGGCTCGCATCGCCCGAAGCTTCTGGCGTTACGGGTCGCGTCTTCGATGTGGCCGGTCAGCGAGTCGGCATTGCCGAAGGTTGGGTCCTGGGCCCATCCGGACAGCAAGGCGAAGATGCCGAGTCGGTCGGCGCGGTCGTGAACGAGATCATGGGGCAGGCTCGCCTGAACTCGAACATGTTCGGCCAGCCCGAAGGCGGCGTAGGCCGTCCCAGCAACTAGCGGTCAGGCTGCAACCAAGCCGGTAGCCAAAAAGCTGCGGGTGCCAGACACCGCAGTTCGCTCGAAAGGCTGCGGGTGTCCGACACCCGCAGCTGTTTGCGTGGTGGGGGGTAGCGGATGGGGTGGAGTTCGAGTTGGATGACGCGGCCGCCGACCTTGATGC
>CALLPT010000067.1 GCA_938015575.1 uncultured Acidimicrobiales bacterium | reverse complement strand
TGCCGCAACCCCTATGCCCTCGACCGAAACCCGTGCGGATCCAGCTCGGGCTCTGCCGTTGCGGTCAGCGCGAACCTGGCCCCGATTGCAATCGGCACCGAGACCGCAGGCTCGATCGTGTGTCCGGCGTCGATCAACGGCATCGTCGGACTCAAGCCGACGGTCGGTCTGTGGAGCCGCAGCGGCATCATCCCGATCTCGCACGTCCAGGACACCGCCGGGCCGATGGGCCGCCGGGTTGGCGACGTGGCGGCCATCCTCGGCTCCGCGGTCGGCGTGGATCCGACCGACCCCGCGACCGCTACATCCGTCGACCGCTACGAGCAGGACTACCTGGGCGCGGTGGAAACAGAATCGTTGCGGGGCGCACGACTCGGCGTCGTCCGCAGCTTCGAGGGGTTCGACGACGCCACGCTCGCCTGCTTCGATGCAGCGCTCGAGGCCCTCGCCGCCGCTGGCGCTGAGCTTGTCGACCCGGTCACGATCGAAGCGACGCGATGGGGTGATCCCGCGCCGCTCGTGGCACTTGAGTACGAGTTCAAGGCTGGGCTGAACGCCTATCTCGCCAGCCTCGGCCCGCACGCGCCGGTACGAACACTCGCCGACGTCATCGCATTCAACGAGGCACACGCCGACCGCGAACTCGTGCACTTCGGCCAGGAGCACCTGGTCAACGCCAACCGGCGCGGCCCGCTCACCGATCCTGAATACATCCAAGCCCGCACCGAACTCACCGAGCGGCACCGAACACAACTCGACGCGGCCTTGGACACCGTCGACGCGCTGGTCATGCCAACCCGCGACCCGGCCTGGCCGACCGACCATGCGAACGGCGATCCCCGCGGCGGGTCGAGTGCTGGGCCAGCCGCCATCGCCGGCTATCCCAACCTGACCGTGCCCATGGGCTTTGTCGACGGGTTGCCGGTCGGCATCGGCTTCGTCGGCCGGCCCTGGAGCGAACAACACCTGCTCGCACTCGGGCATCACTACGAGCAGACAACGCTGCATCGGCGACCGCCCGAACCCAGCCAGTAGTCGGCTGTGTCGGTCCCACCGTCCCCGCGGGATCGAACTACGACTCGCCCGAAGCGGTGAGCGCTTTGGCGGCGCGGTTGCCGTAGATGAAGCCTCGGAGCAACAAGATGCTCATCGCCGCCACCCCGATCAGGATGATCACGGACCACGTCACGACAACACCTTCGGCATCAACCACGCCGAACATGGCGAGCAACCACGACACCAACAGCGAGATCGCACCGCACCAGACGGCCACGGTGCCGCCCCGGACGCTGTCGACCAGACCGGCACGGTGAGCGATCAGCCACGCCTCGTCCGAGGCCAAGGTCGCCGGTGACCGGAGGCCCGCGAGCCGATTCCGCTGCAAGCGCCCGTCGGCGCCACGCACGGCCAGTTCGCGCACGAAGAAGCCGGCGCCGATCAGCACGACGCCAACCGGCACCGTGATGGCGACCGCTGCGGCCCAGGACACCTCGGACTCCATGGCCCCAGTATCGCCTGGCTCGCGGATCGCCATGACCTTCCGGGGGCTAGCGTCGTGGATATGACTCCCCCGCGCTTTCGCCCACTCGTCAGCCTGTTGGCCGTGACGCTTCTTGCTGCCGTTGGTTTCTTCGCGGTCGGTCTGAGCGGCGCGGTCGACGCGGATGCGCAGGGAACCCAGGTCACCTGCCCGGCCGACACGACCTTGAGCGCGGACGGCACCCAGTGCTTGTCCGATGCCGTCAACGACAATGTCGTGACCACCACGAGTTGTGTCCAGGGTGTGTTGTCGGCCGACGGCACCCAGTGCATCGTGCCTCGCCTCGATGCCGCTCCCGCGCCGACTGGTGCTAGCGGCGGCGATGTCGTCACCGCGCCAGTACCAACCTTCACCGGCTGACGCTCCAGACTGGTCCTATGGACATCGAGCTTCAGCGACTCATCGACGAACGAGCGTGCGAGGCGCTGATCACCGAATACACGCATCTGGTTGACTTCGGCAACGCCCCCGCCATCGCGGACCTCTTCACCGCCGAGGGCGTGTGGCGCACCGATGAGTTCGCGATGAACGGACGCGACGAGATCCGCGCCGGCTTCGAGCGCCGCTCCGGTGTCACCCGTCGCCAATCCCGTCACGTGTGCACCAACATCGCGGTGACCGTCGACGGCGATACCGCTACCGGCCTCTGCTATCTGGTGAACTACCGCCACGATTCAGAAACCGGCCAGGCAGAGAAGCCGGCGCCGGCCGATGTGCCGAAGTATGTCGGCGAGTACCACGACCGTTTCGTGCGCACCGACGCGGGCTGGAAGTTCGAGGACCGCTACTGCGCCATGACATTCGTGCGCCCGTCGACCCGATGAGATCGGCTCCCAGGGTGAGCTGATCGTTCTACGCTTGGCCTGTGACGCCGGAAACCAACGAGATCGAGTGCACGGCGTTCACGACATCGGCCACGAACGACCGGAACACCCTGTTCACACCGCCGTGTGCGTGCCCGCGCTGCACGCCGGTCGAATCGCTTCGCGACACCACGTCGAACACGATCTGGTTGCGCACCGAGGGCCGGCTCGTGCGTTACGACGTCGAGAACATGCAGCTCAACGACGCGGGTCGCACGCTGCTCGGCTGAACGCCACTCGCCACCGGTTCTCGGTGCCCCTGCTAGATTTTGGCCACTACGGGAGTGGGATCCCGGTGTCGTCGCGCGACACAAGCGGGGACGGGGAAGTTGACCATGGGGGCAAGCGCCGGCGAAGGTGCAGTCGAAGCCGAAGCGGGGGCAGCGTCTGAGCGCGCCGAGGCCGACGACGTATACGGCCTCGGGGTCCTCGTCGTGCACGGCATCGGCGACCAAAAGCAAGGAGCAACGCTCACCACCTGGGTTGACGCACTCACCGAGTGGTGCAACACCAGGGACTCAAAGACGTCCGACCCCGACGAGCGACGACTCAAGGCCCAGGTCCGGCGCGCGATGCTGCGGCCACCCGAAGGACCAGCCCATGTCGAGCTGAGCGTCACGAGTACACGGACCCGCTCCAACCCACACACCAACCGGACCGTCCGCACGACCAACACCCAAAGCTGGCTGCTCGCCGAGGGATGGTGGGCCAGCACCTTTGAGCCGCCGAGCTTCGGGGAAATCTGGAGCTGGAGCTTCGTGTCCGTGCCGGCCACAGCGGCGATGCATGCGAACACGATGGTGGCGAGTGCGATCCGACGATGGAAGTCCTCGCGGGGCCTCCAAGCCGTCTACGAAGGCGCACGGTTCGGGGCCATGATCCTGTTTCTCATCGCCCTCGTGATGCTGTCACCGCTGATCCTGGTACTCCTGACCGTCTTGCTCGTGCTCGGCCTCATCGCGGCCGCGCTGCCGATCGATGCATTGCGCAACCTCGTCGCCAAGGCGCAGATCATCTCGGTCGGCACCATTGGGGACACCAAGCGACTCATCGATAGTCCGACCCAAGCCGGCGCGATCAAGTCACCCGTGGCCGACGGCATTGCCTGGCTCCGCGACCAAGGGTGCAAGAAGGTCGTGGTCCTCGCGCACAGCCAAGGAGCCGCGGTCACCTACAAGACGTTGGTGGACACATCCGAAGGCCTCCACGGCAAGGTCGAACCGATCGATGCGTTCATCAGCGTCGGCTCTGGCCTCCCCAAGGTCCACGCCCTCGAATACTTGAGCTCGCCTGACGGGCTCCGGCTGCGACTCGCCTCGATGGCCGTCCCCATGACTGCGGTGATCGGGGCGCTCTCGCTTCGTTTCCTCCGAGACGCGGGCGCGCTCCGAGGATTCGTGACCGCGATGTGTTTGCTCGGCGTCGCAGGCGCCCTGATGCTCGGCGCTCGGCAGCTGACCATCCGACGCCGCAAGCTCGGCACCGCCCTCGGCGTGGTGGCATTGGCCATTGGCGCCCTGGTGGCCGCCGTCATCACCACGCTCGTTGTCGACAAGAGCGTGGTGGTCGTGATCGCCAATCTGGCCGTCGTCGTCGGCCTCGGTGCCGTGTACACGCTTGCGACCGAGGAAATCCCACCTGTCCCGAACACGCTTGAGCGGGCCGCTCGCCGCTGGATCGACTTGTGGGGCTCGGTCGATCCGGTCCCAGCCGGACCGACCCGCACCAACCTGGCGGGTCGACCCGAAACCTGGCGGGTGACAAACCTCGGTTCGGTCGCCCTGGACCACAACTCGTATCCAGCCAACGACGACGAATGCCTGGCCCTGATCGGCACCGAGCTGCTTCAGCACGCCGGCATTGGCACACCCGAACTCGCCCGACCTCGCCTCCACCCGACCGAACGCCGGTGGCGGGTGGCCTGGCGTTCGATCAACGCGTACCTGCTCAGTGGCGCCGTGGCCGTCTTCGCGCTCACGACGTGGCGCGGCGCCGACGACGCCACCCACCGTTGGTACGCAAAACTCATGGAGCCCGATGGGCTCGTCAACACGTGGTATCCGGGCGATCTGCCGTCGTTTGTTCCGGACACCATCTCGGCCAGCATGGCCGATGTCGTCTCGGGCTTGGCCTATGTCGCCTTGGCATTCGTGACGGTCCAGGTAGGTCACCGGGTCTGGGGAAGCTGGAACCGCGCCGAATCGCAATGGTCGATCAGCAGCCCACCATCGGTCGACGCCGAAGACGATGACCACGACGACTCGACGGGGACTGCTCGAAGCACGACCACCTCGCCGATCGACACCGATTCCCCTCGCGGTGATGGCGCATTCCGGATGATGATCGCCCTCATCGTGTTCGCCTGGTTCATCGCGTTGGTTCCCCAGTGGGCCTGGGCGAGTTGGCGATCGTTGGACCTGACCAGTTGGCGGGGGCTCGCGGTACTTGCCGGGGCAATTGGCGTTCCCCTCGCCATCGGTACCGCGTTCCCGGTGCTGCTTCGCTCGCTCAACATCAAGCAGTGGGCCATGTCTCGCGACATTGCCCACGTCGACGGGCTGGTCGGCTACGGCCGTTATCTGCTCCGTGAGGGCAAGACCAAGCAGGCGGTCAAGATCTTGCGCCAAGCGGTTGCCATGACCCACCAGGCGGGACACGACAACGCCGAAGCCGTTGGCAGCCTGGCGCTCGCGCTCACGCGGCTCGCGCCACGGCGCCGACGCCGCGCCGTCATGAGCCGGACCTTGGCATCGAATACTGGCGTGCAAACCGAAGCAGCCAGCGACGACGCCGTCCAAGCACACCTGCGCGCCGCCGAGCGCATGGAGACCGAGGCAAAGATCCTGGACCTCGAGGCACTCGAGTTGTACGCGCAAGCGACCGCGTTGCGGATCTCGACGCCGGACATCCTCGTGGCCCGGATCGCGCACGAGTACGTGATGGGCGGCAGTCCGGTTACGGTTCGCTCACTGCTCGAACGGGCCCAACGAAGCGATCGCGACGACCCGGCCGTGGTGCGAGCGATGGTCGACTTCGAGGCCGACGAGATCATGGACCGCACGGAACGCGTCGAGCGGCTCCACCAAGCGATCGATGGCTGGGGACCCACCGATCGCCTGCTCGGTTTCTACTCGCTGTTGGTGGAATGGACGATCCATCCGCCCGAGTTCGACGCTGCGGACTGCGACACCGAGACCGACGACATGGACGATCCACGAACGACCGTCGCCAACGAGCTCGAAGCCCTGCTCGCCGCCGATCATCGTGCCCCGCTCATCGATACCCGGCCGCTCGAGATGCGGGTCACGACGTGGTGCGACGAGGCGCCCGCAGACGCGGCCATCGCTGCCGAAGCAAGGCGTCTGCGTGGTCTGGTTGAGCGCATCGGCGGTACCGTCGCTCCCTTGGACCTAACCGACGGGTCTACGCAGCAAACACAAGCGGTGAGCACCCATGCCTGAGCAGACCACGAGCGCACTTCCTTCGGGAATGTTGACCGTGATGTTCACCGACGTCGAGGGAAGCACGACCCACTGGGAACGCCATCCGGGCGAGATGCGCGACGCAATGGTCGTGCACGACGAACTCTTGCTGGCCACAACCGCTGACTACGGCGGTTTCATGTTCAAGCACACCGGCGACGGCATGGGTTTCGTGTTCACCTCGCCCGATCGCGCGGCACTCGCCGCCGTCGACGTGCAACGAAAACTGCAAGCCAGAACCTGGGGCGTACTCGACCGGCTGAAGGTCCGCATCGGCCTGCACATGGGCGACATCGAACCGACCGGCGACGACTACTTCGGTCCGGCCATCAACCGTGCCGCCCGGATCATGGACATCGCCAACGGCGATCAGATTGCGGCGTCGGGCGTCGTCGCCGATTTCGTCACCTCGGTTGCGACACGTCGCATGGGAGCGCACCAGCTCAAGGGCATCGGCACCGAGATGATCGAGATCGTCAGCGCACCCGACTTGGTGCTCGACGAACGCCCGCTTCGCGCGCGGGTGAGCCGAGCCGTCAAACCCCTTCCGGCGCCAGCACATCGACTACTCGGACGAGACGACGAAGTCGCTCGAACGTCGGCATTGATGTCCCATCACCAGTACGTCACGTTGCTGGGTCCCGGCGGCGTGGGCAAGACCCACCTGGCCCTCGAGGTCGGCCGCATCCTCCAGAACCGTTTCGCTGATGGCGCCGTGTTCGTCGAGCTCGCACCGGTGTCGGATCCGTCGGCGGCGCTCGAGCAGATCGCCGAATCGATCGGTGCTCGTATGCAGCCCGAGATGAGCCTGCTCGAGAGCATTCTCAACTTTCTCGAGGATCGCGAGATGCTCATCGTTCTCGACAACTGTGAACACCTCATCGAAAGCGTCAACGAGTTCGTCGAGCTCACCGCCCCCTTTAACGACGTGCGCTTGCTCGCAACGTCCCGCGAACGATTGGGCCTGAGATCCGAGCAGGTGTTCGTCATCGAACCACTGCCGGTCGACGGCGCGGCGGTCGAGCTGTTTCTCGAACGGGCCCGCGAACGCGATCTCGACTTCGATCCCGACGAAGACGCGATGGCCGCCATCGCCGAGATCTGCGCCCGGCTCGACGGAATGCCTCTCGCCGTCGAACTCGCCGCGGCGTGGGTACGGGTGCTGACTCCCCAGCAGCTGCAAGAGCGCCTCGCCGATCGATTCGCCGTTCTCGACCGCACCCGCAATCGCGGCCACCGCCAGACACTTCGCGAGACCGTCCAATGGTCACATGATCAGCTCGACGCGCAACAGAAGCAGTTGTTCGACCGGCTCTCGATCTTCGCCGGCAGCTTCTCGTTCGAGGCCGCCATAGAAGTGTGCGGCGACGACGACGTCGACAGCGCTGAGATGCTCGACACCTTGATGAGCCTGGTCGACAAGTCGATGATTTCAACCGACCGGGGCGTCGGCGAGATCCGCTTCACCATGCTCGAGACCCTGCGTCAGTTCGGCACCGAGCAGCTCGGGGAACGCAATGAGCGCCAGACATTCGAACAAGCGCACGCCCGGTTCTTCCGCGAACTTGCCCAGCATCAAGCCAGGCAGCTGATCAGTTCGAAGGAAGCCGAGGTGTGGGATCAGCTGGACCGCGAATGGGCGAACATCCGGACCGCGTTCAACACCTTGATGTCGGGCGGGCACCACGAAGAAGCGAGCGAGCTGGTGCTCGATCTCGGCTGGTTCGGCGGCATGTCGTTGCGCACCGAACTTCTCGCCTGGCTCAACGAGCTGCACGCACTTCCGAGGTTCGATCTGTTGAGCAATGCTGGATCCATCATGGGTCTGCTGGCCATCTACCAGTACTTCACGATCGACGCGGCAAGCGTCGCCAACGCGAACCGCGGACTTGCCTACGACTTCAACGATCCGTACGGGTTCTGTCGAACCGCACTTGCCGCGGAGTCGCTGAACAACGCGCACATCGCCGAGGACAGCGACGCTCGGACGACCGCGTGGCTCGACAGCCTGACACCAGAGTCGCCGACGACCTCGCGGATGTGGGCGCTCGGCATGCGCGTCTTCCACATATGCAGTCATGCACCATCACCGGTTGCGGCTGAGCTCCATGCCGAGATGGCCCAACTCGCCGCGAGCAGCGACAGCGCCACCGCCCAAGCATTGACCCGCTGGGCGGGCGGCATGGTGCGTAGCTTCGAGTCGATCGACTCGGCCCTCGAAGAATGGCAATACGGCCTCGACGCAGCCCGCAGCGTGAGCGATGTGCACCTGCTCGTGCACTTGATCGTCGGCCTCGAACTCCACTTCACCGCGGCCCACGGCGACCTTGACACGGTGCTGAGTCGATGCCTCACGACACTGCAACAGGCCCGCGATCAGCACTACCTGGCGGGCACGAGTCACCTGTTCGGCGTGACGGCGATCATTTTGGCTCGCGTCGACCGCGCCGAGACCGGCGCCCAACTGTTGGGTTCGATGGTCGCCAATGGCCACATGCCCCGAGGCAATGCGCGGCGAGCCATCCAGATGGCGCTTGGCGACAAGGCCGCCGAGGCCGAAGAGCGAGGCAAGCACCTCACCACCAACGCGGCCGCCGCGCTCGCTTGTCAGGAACTGCTGGCCGCGATCGACGAGCGGGCCGCCGATGACCCCGAGGACCATGATGGCTGACCTCCCAGAGGCTCCCGAGCTGCCCAGCGGTTTTCAACGCTGGGCTGGCCTGGCCAAGCAACAATGGATCCGCGAACACGTCATCGAGGCGACCGAGTACACACCGGTCGAGCGCCCCGACCTCGAGATGGCAGCACCCTGGACGATGGCGAGCATCGCCGCCTCGACGTCGGCCCTCGTCCGCACGCTGGAGCGCACCAGCGACACGATGGAGCCCGGGCGACCCAAGATCATTCACACCCACGGTGTGGTCGCGATGATCGAGTTCGCCATGAACGACGAGAGTCCATTCACGGGGGTCCTCGGCCCGAACCAGCGCACCCATGGACTCGTGCGCATGTCGCTCGCCGTACCTCCGAAGGGCAAGGGATCGATCACGCCGGGCATGGGGCTCAAGCTGTTCATCGACGGCGCAGCCTCGCTCGACCTGCTCGCCATGAACCACACGGTCGGCCAAGGCCGTGACTTCAACCTGTTCTCGAACACGTTCACCCACGACCTGCGCAACGAACACGAAGAACTACGCCCGCCGCAAAAGCTCATGAGCTTCTTCTTCAAGCGAGTGACGACGCAGCCGCGGCGCTTGACGATCGACCATCTCGCTGCGGTCGAACCGGACGGCACCGAGGTCGACCGACCCGTCGTTCCCGAGCGCTTGGTCTTTCGCCCGCATCGCGATGTGCGTCGCGTGTTCCACGACAAGCAGGGCCACGACTTCCGCGACCCGCTGCTGGGCGTCGACACCTCTACCTGTCTGTGGACGATCGAAGCGGTTGGTGCCGCAGCCGACGGCGGACCGCTCACGATCGGCACCATCACGACGACCTCGAGGTTCCGGGCTTCATCCGGAGGCGATCGGTTGTTCTTCCGCCACCACGTCGCCCCCGAAGACCGCCTGGTCTGAGCACGTCTGCGCTGGACTCAGAACGAGATCGAGGCCTCGAAGCGTGACGGTTCCAGATTGAGGAACGGAATGTCTCGCGCCGCGTTGCGAGCTGCCAGCGCGACCTCGGCCTCGCCAAGGCGTTGCTGCAACCGAATGATCGCGTCGCGCAGGCGTGGATCGTCGACGTAGCGGTTTGCGTTGACCTTCATCAGGTTGTTGCCGGCCACGTTGAAACCGCTCACATAGGTCGCCTGGTCGATCAGCAACACATCGGCAGCTCGTGGTGCGATCTCATCTCGATCGTCGTCGACCAGTGCCCGCAGGTGCTCGAAGTTGACGCCCATCAGATCGCGAGGGTCGCGGGGCTCACTGAAGTCGAGCAGAGGCGAGAGGTTGCCACACACTTCGTGCACGACGTTGTTCCAGAGCAGCGAGGTCATCACCTGTGCGAGCTCTTCGCGATCGGTGATCGTTCGCTCGGTCTCGCGACCCGGCAGGACCTCGCACAAAGTCTCGTACCAGCGACGCAAATGGTGATCGCCGCGGATCTCATCGTCATCGTCGTACAGATCCTCGAGATGACCATCAACGAACTCACGAAAGATCGCCCACAGCTCATCGGCTTCGCGAACGAACGGGTGATCAGGGATCGCGTCGATGCCCCGCTTGGCTCGATCCTTGGGCCAGTTCCACTCGTCGAAATCGAAGTCGGCCATCGAGTTCTCGACCAGCCGGCGAGCGTCGGCCGCCGACACGAAGTGGGACCGCAGGAAGTAGCTATCAGGCATGAGCAGCGCCTTGTAGGCGGCATCGTTGACCACGAGGGTGCCATAGGTGAAGAAGTCCATGAACGCGCGCACCGGATGCCAGATCGGTAGCGAATAGGCCGCGAGTGCGTACGCCTGGCCAACCATCAGATGGACCATCAAGAGATGTCGGATGAACACCGATTCGCGCGCATCGAGCGCGTTGACCACCCGCTTGAAGTCGTCCCACTGTTCCCCGTCGCCGGGGCGAGCAATCTTGTCCCCGACGCGAATCGACGACGGCATCAATCCCTCGGAGCCGAGCTCGAACCGGGCCTCGGTCGCCGGGAAGATACCGGCGTAGCGCCCGGTGAAGTCCAGGCTGAAGATGGTCGCGCCGACCGTCTCGGCGATCGTGATGTCGGGGTCGACCCGACGCAACATGAACGGGTTGGGGCCTTGCAGACGCAGGGCCACGAAGGTCGAGTCGTTCGTGGGGGCCTGCCACCCGGGTTGGGCTTCGGGAAAGAACTCGTTCCACGGTGACGAGGGCTGCCAGGGCAGCTCCGGGTCAATCGGGCTTCGGCCATAAAGCATCCAGCCGAGCTTGGAGGTGCCGTAGTACGGCAGGTAGTAGCGCAGTGGCAGCTTCGCTTCGGCGGGGAGCTTCTCGGGAGCGATCAACGACGTCGGCAGCCAACCCATGCGTCGATAGCGGCGGGCCGCCGGCATGAGCCGCGGCATCGGCGATGTGGGTGGCTGGCGTCGCCGATACGTCGACTCACTGCTGCGATGCAGCGTTCGATGATGCGCCTTGCGCATGATCCGGATGCCATGCGCCTTCACATTGTCGGCGAATCGTGCGCCCATTGGCTCTCCCCATGTGCGGCTGCATTCCCTGGCTGCAGACGCGATCCCGTCGGCGCCAGTATGGCAAGGCGCACCGCGCTGCGTGCAGCCGCGTCGAACAAGACTTCGAGCTCGCGGCAAGTCCCGGCGGCAACGTCGCCATGACCCGGTCGGCGGCGACGACCTAGCCCTGCACGTGGTGGAGCTGGATCTTGAATATCCGAGACCCTGCGCGCAACCGATCGCCGGAGCCGACCTCGACGCCGTGATCAACCGCCAGCGGCTCCCACTCCGTCTGTCCATCGCGCTGCAGGTACGTGCCGTTCGATGATCCGAGATCGTTCGCAAGAATCGACCAGCCATCAAGGCGTACCGCGAAGTGCGCCCGCGACAGATTGAGTTCGGGATCGATCACGGTTGCCGGTTGCGCCAGGCCATCGACAACGAGCTCGTGGAATTGCGGTTCGCGCCCGACCACGAAATCACTCTCGATCGACATGGTCGTTCCGTCGTCGAGCACGAAGACGCCGAGCGGAGGACGCGGGCCGAGTCGAGCAACGAGCGTCTGATTGACGCCCATGCGCAGACCGCACTGCGCGCAGTACACGGCATCGGGATGGTTGTGATGGTTGCGTGGACACTGCACCCCGAGCACCTGGGGGGCGTTGTCGACCGACGCGACTGCTTCGGGTGCCACAGCTGCGAGTTGGTGGGCCGGCACGGGTCCGGGCGTAACGGTCGCCGAATCAGCCGGGCCTGCCTGCACCGGCGCGCCCTCGTCGACACTGACGTGATCGGCCACCGCGTCGACCGCCTGATCGACCGGCCCCGTCGGTTCCGCGATCGGCGAGGGTGTCATCGGCGTCGGAGCGGTCGGCACCAAGTCCATATGCACGCGGTTCGAACGGAACGCGGTTTCGGAGGGCGGGTCGCCGGCCACCGGCCCGTGGTCATCGTCGGCCGGGCCGATGGTGATCGACGTAAGAGCGGAAGGCAGTGGCAGCTCGTCGACCGATGTTCCCGTCGCCCGAAGCTGGACTCGCGCGCCCGCCGTCTCGGCGACGATCGAGAATTCGCCAAAGACAAAGGCTGAGTTGCGCTCATCGTCGAGCAGGACGGCCGCACAGCCAGGATGTGTCTCGACCGCGGCTCGCATCGCCGCGAGCACGGCCGCCCGATCACCAGAAGCCGCCGTCGCCATGAGTGCACTCGTCAGCGCCGACTCGACCCCGCCTTCGCGATCATCGATGAGCAGCACGGCCCCGGGGGCAATCGACGCGACAAACGGCCCTGGTTCGGCGCGGCTCGCGCCCAGTACGAAGGTTCCCACCGGCAAAGCCTCGCAGAACCGCGCGGGAATAGCACTTCAAGCCGCAGTTCATTTTGCCCACCTCCCCACGAGACGCCCCGGTGGTTCGTTTCGGCTGGGTTACGGGTTCGGGCGACTCGCTAGAAGAAGCGGCCGCCCTGGAATCGCCAACGGATGAACACGACCTGCAAGGGTCCGTTCGCAACCAGCCAGATTGCGATCCACGTGATCGCGAACATGATCACAAAGGTGGAACCGTCGACGTCGCCGACATCGATCGGGACCCCAGCCCGAAGCAGCAACCAGACCACGATGCCCTCGGGCACGCCGGTGACCAGGCCGAACAAGGTCGGCCAGTCCTTCTCCCATCGGAACTGTTGCAGGCCATGCCAGATCAGCTCCCAGACAAGGCCGACGATCGCCACCAGCGCCAACGCGACGAAGAACACGCGGTACATGTCGCCGAGCGTGGTCGTCTCGGTCGGCCGAGGCAGGATCAGGCCGAGAACCACCGCGATCGGAATGCCAACGATCGCGACCAGGACGAGCCGTGATTGGATGCGACCGGAAAGCGTCGGGGTCATGGCGCTACGTTCCGGGCCCACTTGAGCCACTGCGAGGTCGAGCGAAGCGCCCCGAGCCGTCGGCTGAAGCCCTGCGATGCCAATGCCCCTTGGATCTGCAACGCCGCATGCTGCAGGCCGAGGAACGAATCGACGCCGGCGTAGTAGCCGCCGAGCGTGATCGATCCCGACGCGTACATGCGCCCGTCGCCATGCGCGGTGCCACGCACTTCGAAGTTGCGTTCGACGTCGAGGCGACCCTTGACGTTGCGACCCGCCCCGCCATGTTCCAGCAGATCGCGCAGCACACGATGCTCCTCGATCTCGGCTTCGAGCCCGGTCGCATCGAGAATGAAGTCGGCCTCGAGCACCCCGATCCCGTCGGTCGGTGTCCGGATCGTCGTCGCGACGCGGGTGCTGCCCTTTGCCGGTTCGACGGCATCGACGGTGCCCAGCGCCTGGGTGTAGAAGCCATCGCGGGCTCCCTCTTCGAGCTGGCGCTGCCAGTCGCGGCGCGGCGCCGTGTTCGTACCACCTACCGCGTCGATGAATGCGACTCGCTCCTCGCCCTCGAGCCCTTCGAGTTGGTAGCGAAGTTGGCCTCCCCACGATGCCTTGGGGAAGTTGAATGCCTGATAGGTCCAGCCTCGGCGCGAGGGACGTCGGAACATACGCGAGTCGCCCTGCCAGCCTTGGGGGTAGCTGCGGAACAGGTGAATGATCTGGGTCTGGGCGCCATGCTGTTCGCGGTCGTCGATGATGCGTTGCAGCACCCGCGACGCAACAATGCCGCTGCCACGCACGAGCACGGTGGTCGGGCGCCGCAGCATCTCTTCGTAGACATGGTTGTGCGGCTCGTAGGCATTGACGACGCTTCGATAATCGTCATACGTCTCGCGATAGGCCTGGAGGTCCGGGAGAAACCGAACGCCCGGATAGCCCACGGCGAGGTGCACGAAGCGGGCATGGATCGCGACACGCTTCGTCGGCGCCGTACCCGGCTCAGGGGTGAAGAGCACGAAGTAGTCGCCGCCGGCGCGTTTGCGCACGGTCCGCACGACCCCTTTGCGAAGCATCGTGTGCCAGCCGATGCGGGCTGCTTCGCGATGCACCGACTGGTAAACCTGCCCGGCTTGGGGTGTGAAGTATTCGGACAGGATCGGTTCGGTCGCAACTTGCCACACTGGTCCAGGCCGACGTTTCGTGATGGCTTCGCGCAGCGCATAGCCCGGCCAGCCCCACAAGCAATCAAGCACCGAGCCACTGTCGGAACGCAAGCGTTCGTGGTCGGGAATCTGGCTGTTCGTCGCCAGATGCTCATAGGTTTCGGTCGGCGCGTCTAAGTCGCTGAGCACGAGCATCGCCGACGGATCGACGCCGGCGACCCGCAGTGCATCGACCATCGCGAAGGACCCGATGCCACCACCGATCGTGACGAATGGGACCGACCACCGCGGGATCCCGTGTGCGTCGAGGTCCGCGTCGGTCCACACCGAGTCGGCCATGAGCGCATCGGTGATGTCCCCGGTTGTCTGTGCCGCCAACGTTGCTCCTCTGCCTTACCGACCTGGCATCGACGACCCGATGCCGCGACAGTGGCCCCTCCGACCCTGACCGTCGCACACCACCCGTACGACCGCAAGCTCTTGTGAGCAGGAACGGCCCCTAGGCCCTACTCGGCGGGCGCGGCGGTGAACAGATACGGCTCGAGGCTCTCTTGGGCCCGCAGGCGCCACTTGTGCCAGTTGCCGCCGCCGTAATAGGCGAGGCTTCCCGGCTCGGCTCGACCTTCGCCGTTGTAATACGAGATGCAGTCCCGCAGCGGTTGGGTGGCGATGTCGGCCTTGGCGCAATGCGCGGCGTAGTCGATCTCGGCCTGCTCGGTGACGTCGACGGTCGCATGCCCCTGGTCACGCATGGTCGTGATCATCCAGACCGCGTAGTCGGCGTGCTGGTCAATCGCGTCGATGAAGTTGAAGCTCCCGCCGCCGCCTTGGGGCCCCGAGATGATGAACAGATTCGGGAACCCGTGGCTATGCAAACCGAGGAAGGTTCGTGTTCCCTGCGTCTGCCACTTGTCGCTGAGGGTCACACCATTGCGACCGACCACCATGTTGAACGTCGACGTCGCCATCCACTGAAAACCGGTCGCGTAGATGATTACGTCGAGTGGGTACTCGACACCATCGTGCACGACCCCGTGCTCGTCGATCCGTTCGACGCCGTTCGGCGCGCAATCGACCAGCGTCACATGGTCCAGGTTGAAGGTCGGCAGATATTCGTCGTGGAACGCAGGCCGCTTGCAGCCGTACGGGTAGTACGGCTTGAGCGCTTCGGCGATCTCGGGATCGTCGACCTGGGTGTCGACGCGTGCCCGGATCTGTTCCATGATCCGGAAGTTCGAGTCGAGCTGGCGCTGCACGTACTCTTCGGGCGAGAGCCTTTCGGTGTGGGTCTTCTTCTCGCGGAAGCTGTCGACCTTGCCTTCGAGGTAATCCTCGTTGGCCTGGATCGCCGCCCTACCCGCGGAGATCTTCGAGAAGCGGCGTCTGCGCTCGGCCGCCCAACCGGGCGTGTTCTTCCATTGCTCGATCTGCTCAGGACTCGTGGCCTTTTGATCACGAACGTCGATCGACGACGGCGTGCGCTGGAAAACGTGAAGCGAGCCCGCGACCTTGGCGAGCTCGGGGATGCACTGCACTGCGGTCGCGCCGGTACCGATGATGCCGACGCGCTTGCCGGTCAGATCGATGTCATAGCGCCACCGCGACGTGTGGAACGATTCGCCGGTGTACGTCTCCATCCCGTCGATTCGGGCGAGCTTGGGCGCGGTCAAGATCCCGTTGGCCAAGATCACGTGTCGCGCCCGCATCGCGTCGCCGCGGTCGGTGTAGACGGTCCATCGACCCGTGGCTTCGTCCCATTCGGTTTTCTCGACAGTGGTGTGGAACAGGGCTTGGTCGTAGAAGCCGAACTTGGTCGCCATTGCCTGGCAGTACTCGAGGATCTCGAAGCCCGACGCGAACCGCATGGTGGGCACGTAGTCCATCTCTTCGAGGAGTGGGAAGTACGTGTAGGACTCGACGTCGCAGGCGATGCCCGGATACCGATTCCAGTACCACGTGCCGCCGACATCGCCGCCCTTCTCACAGAACCGCACATCGGTGACGCCGGCCTCTTGGAGCTTGTGCCACAAGAGCAGGCCCGCGAACCCGGCGCCGATCACCAGGATCTCGCACTCGTCGCTCAGCGCCTCGCGCGGCACGGGTTCTTCGGAGTACACGTCGTCGAGATAGTGGGCGAAGTCGCCCTCGATCGCCATGTAGTCGGCGGCCCCATCTCGGGCTTCTTTGAACTCGCGGTATTTGGCCTGCTCTTCGGCATCGAAGACGGCCCCTGCAGGTTGTTCCGGCAGGGCCTTGGCGGTTTCGTCGGCATTGACGTCGTAACCGGATCCCTCGATTCGGTCCGACGCGATCGCAGCACGCGTGTTGAAGATCTTTCGTCCGGATGCGGGGTCGATCTCGATGGCAGCACGGGTCATCGCACACCTCCTGCCACCAGCTTGTCCTGGCGGCGGCGCGGGAACCCAACCCAGGCCTGCGACCCGATGCTCAGACCGAGTGCAGGCGGGGTGCCAGCACCTCGTCGTGGAAATCGCTGACCGCCCGGTTGAACACGCCCGCATCGGTGACAACCAGGCTGTGCGCAGCCCCCGCAACCACATTGAACCGCGCATGCGGGATCCGGTGCACGATCTCTTCGCTGTCGGCGACCGGTGTCAGGATGTCCTGGCTGCCGACGATCACGAGCGCCGGCAGCCGCAGGTCGTTGAGTTCCTCGTGTAGCTGTTCGGTGATCGAGGCAATCGCTCGGATCTGTCCGATGATGCCGTGCGATGGGGCTCGTACCAGCAGCGGTGCCAACGCCGGGGCCACGGGCGTAACCCAGCGCAGGTGCCGGGCGGCCGCGATCCAGCGCAGGTTCTCACCGGCGAACGCTCGTACACCCCGGTCGAGTACAAGCGCGCACCAGTCTTCGAACAATTCGCGGCGCCAATCCTGCACGCGACAGGCAGTCGCCGCGAGCACGACCGAGCGGACCCGCTCGGGAAACCGCACCGCGAGCACCTGGCTGAGCACCCCACCCAAGCTGTAACCCATCACATGGGTCGACTCGACCCCTTCGGCATCGAGCACAGCCAAGATGTCGCCGGTCATCGAGA
Organism: uncultured Acidimicrobiales bacterium; assembly: GCA_938015575.1. Taxonomy (GTDB): domain Bacteria; phylum Actinomycetota; class Acidimicrobiia; order Acidimicrobiales; family UBA10347; genus UBA10347. The sequence continues at coordinate 12,876 of CALLPT010000067.1, read as the reverse complement.
ACAGGTCGTAGTCGCCGTGGGGCTTGTCACTGAGCCCGCATCCTCGATTGTCGATCGAGATGCAGCGGAAGCGACGAGCGAGGTCAGCGCGCTGTCGGATCCAGCCCCATCGGTCGACGGCCAGTCCCATGAGCAAGAGCAAGGGCTCGCCGTCTTCGGGACCGAAGACGTCGTAGTGAATGCGGGTGCCGTCGGGGCTGAACACACTCGGCATCAGCGGGCGCCGACCAAGCGTTCGACATCAATTTTGATCAGACGACCGGCGCTATACAGATCACGGATCGCGTCAGGGGTACTACGACGCAGCGGTTGGCCGAGCAAGGCCTCGGTGTCGCTAGGTTCCACAACGCCGCCACGCGACAACAGTTCGGCGATGTGTTCGGGGATTGGTGTGCCGGGAAGTTCGCCGAGCAGACGACCGGCTCGGAACGCGACCGGCAACACGGGGAGCCCAGGCCGTCGCCCGATCGTGACGGCACCCATCGGCGTAACTGGGTCCGCGGCCATCACGTTGATCGGTCCCTCGAGCAGGTCCGTTGGCCCCTGATGGGTGGCGGCCCGAGCAATGACGCGCACGGCGTCGCCCAGATGTACGACACCGAAACGGCGACTCGTCAGCGGAACTGGCACGACCGGGAGTAACAGAAACCGTCCAAGCGGGTTCGCCAGGTTCGACGCCATGACCGGCGCGACCCGCACAGCCGTGTAGCTGGCGCCGATTTGCTCGGCGACCGTGCAGACACGATCCTCGACTCGCGCGACGATCTCGCCAAACGTCGACGTCGGGCGCACCGCAGTCTCGACCGTCGGACAGGCCGGGGTCGCTCGTCCTCGCCCGTAGATCGAGGTACTGGAACGGGCGACGAAACGTTCGACTGACTCGACCTTGGCGCACGCACCCAAGAGGGCTTCTGTTCCTGCGATCGTGCGGCTTCTGGCTTGGCCTGGCGATGAGCGTGCTCGCGGCTCGAAGACCCAAGCGTGGACAACGACGGTCGGCTTGAAGCGGGCAACGATCTCGCTCACCCGTGCCGCGTCGCGCGGACGGGCGAACTGGAAGTCCGCCTGCGGGATCCATCGCCGCGGCGGTTCGAGGTCAAATCCCGCCAACGCCTCGACGGCGGGATCCTGAGCGACCCGAAGCGCGATATTGGTGCCGATCGCTGAGCCCATGCCGGCGACGAGAACACGCATCAACGCACTCTAGGCACCCGCCAACTTTTTCAGGGCGCTAGGTCGTCGACACCACCCGAGCCGGAGCGCCGACGGCAACACAACCGTCGGGCAAGTCCGTCGTCACGACCGAGTTCGCGCCGACGGTGACACCGCGCCCAATCGTCACACCTGGCGTGACCACAACACCGGTCGCCAACCACGAACCCGCACCGATCACGACCGGCTGCTCGACCGAGCTCTGACGTCCGACCGGTACGTCGGGTTCGCTGTTGTCGTGATTTTGGTCGGTCACGTACACGTTTGGCCCGAAGAAAACATCGTCGCCGATCTCGATATCGAAATGGCAGGCAATCGAACAACCACGGCCGATCAAGCATCGGTCGCCGATCCGCAGCATCCGCTCGCCGATGAGTTCCTGGCCCGGCACCATGCCGACCGTCAACGCCACATTGGGACCAATGGCCGTGCCCCGGCCCACGACGATCGCGTGCTCGCCGTAGAGCGCCTGAGGCGGGAAGCACATGATGGAGCCCTCGCCGAACTCGGCGAATCGCGCCGCTCGGCGTCCACCGGGACCGATCGCCGCTGCCCGGCTGAACCGCTCCCACGCGCCGAGGGCGACATCGGCGAAGAGCCGCTTGGCAGGTGACATCGTCTGGCTCGGTCGGCTCAGTCGAAGACTTCGGGACGCAACGTTGGAAACAGCACGACGTCGCGAATGTTCGTCTGGCCGGTGAGCAACATGACCAGCCGATCCATACCGATGCCCAAGCCGCCGGTCGGTGGCAGGCCGAATTCGAGCGCTCGCAGATAGTCATGGTCGACCGCCATGGCTTCGTCGTCGCCCGCGGCACGATCGGCTTCTTGGGCTTCGAAGCGGTCGCGTTGTTCTGCCGGATCCAGAAGCTCGCTGAACGCATTGCACAGCTCGCGGCCGGCCACGATCCCTTCGAAGCGTTCGACGAAGCCGGGCAGGTCGCGATGGTCACGAGACAGCGGCGAGACTTCTTTGGGATAGTCCATCACGAAGACGGGGTCCCACAGGTTCGACTCGCAGGTCTTTTCGTAGATCTCCAGCAAGAGCTTGCCCGGTCCCCAGTAGTCCTCGACGGGAATGCCGAAGCCCTTGGCGGCGGCCCGCAGCTCATCGATGGGTTGATCGAGTGTGAAGGTCTGGCCGGTGAACTCGGTGATCAGTTCGAGCATCGACGCGCGTCGCCATGGTGCCGCCAAGCTGAGCGGCTTGCCGTCCCACTCGACCTCGGTCGTGCCCAACAGTTCCAGCGCGAGATGTTCGACCAGCTGCTCGACGAGTTCCATGATGTCGCCGTAATCGGCGTAGGCCTGGTACAGCTCGAGCATGGAGAACTCGGGGTTGTGACGCGTCGAAATGCCCTCGTTGCGGAACACCCGTGCGATCTCAAAGACCCGCTCGAACCCGCCGACCGTCAGCCGCTTGAGATACAGCTCCGGTGCGATGCGCAGGTAGAGCTCGGTGTCGAGCGCGTTGTGGTGTGTCGTGAATGGCCGGGCGGCGGCACCACCGGCGATCGGATGGAAGACGGGTGTTTCGACTTCGATGAAGTCGCGGTCCTCGAGCCAGCGACGGGTCAACGACATGATCTTGGATCGCATCGTGAACGTGGCGCGGGCCTCGTCGGTCACCCACAGGTCGACATAACGCTGCCGGTAACGAAGGTCCGGGTCGCTGATGCCGTGCCACTTGTCCGGAAACGGACGCTGCGCCGTCGCCAGGACTTCCCACGCGTCGACGCTGACCGACAGCTCGCCCCTGCGGGTCTTCATGACCTGGCCGGTTACCCCGATCCAGTCACCCAGGTTGAGTCCGGTGAAGCTGTCGAAGTCCGGCGTGGAGTTCGAACGGGCGAACAGCTGGATGCGTCCGCTCGAATCGGCGAGCACACCAAAGGCGAGCTTGCCTTGTTCGCGGCGCAGCATGAGTCGGCCGGCGATCGACACGGTGTGACCGGTCTCGGAACCGTCCTCGATTTCGCCGAACTCGTTGACGATCGACGCGGCCGAAGCGGTCCGATCGAAGCGATACGGGATGACGGGCGCGGGCCGATCCGGAGAGGGCTCGGTCGTGGTGTCTTCGGACTCGCTCATTGGTTCCTCTGCCAGATCAGTCGCAGGCCGTGCAGCGTAAGCCACGGCTCGACTTCGTCCACGACCTTTGTGTGCGGCGAGATCCAACTCGCCAGGCCGCCAGTGGCGATCACCGTCGATTCGCCGATTTCGGCCTCGAAGCGGGCGCACAAACCGTCGACCTGCGCGGCATAGCCGTAGAGCACACCCGACCGGATCGATTCAGTCGTGTTTCGTCCGATCACGTTCCTCGGTTCGACCAGCTCGACGGTGGACAGCGCTGCGGCTTTGCCAATGAGTGCCTTGAGGCTGATCTCGACGCCGGGCGAGATCGAACCGCCCAGGTAGTCACCGTCGGCGCTCACCGCATCGAGCGTGGTGGCGGTGCCGAAGTCGACGACGATGCTCGGGCCCCCGTACAGGTCGTAGACGGCGGCGCCGTTGGCGATCCGATCGGGGCCGACTTCGCGCGGATTGTCGTAGCGGATCGCGAGACCACTCTTGACACCGGGTCCGATCACGACCGGGTCGACGTCGAGCTGTCGAGCGACCATGCGCCGCAAGGCCGAGGTGATGTGCGCTACGCCAGAGGTGATGGCGACGCCGTCGAGGTCGTTCCAGGTCACCTCGGCCGACGCCAGCAAGCCACGGATCAGTACGGCGTATTCGTCTTCGGTGCGGTCGTGCACGGTCGACAGCCGCCACGGTCCTAAGAGACCGCCATCGGCGACGGTCATGTCACCTTCGTGGTCGTAGACGCCGACGACCGTTTGCGTGTTGCCGACATCGATCGTGAGCAGCATCGAGTTCCTCCTCGCGACGTTCGGTCGCTCAGCGGCCGGTCTCGACGGCGTCGATCTCGATGTCGAGCCCGATGTCGAGCACGGGGGCAGAGTTGGTCAGCGATCCCGACGACACGAAATCGACGCCGGTATCGGCATAGTCGCCGATGGTTTCGATGGTGATACCACCGGATGCTTCGACGATGGGACGGCCGTCGGGACGCTTGGGGCCGATCAGCGCCATGGCCTCGCGCACGGTGTCCGGCGACATGTTGTCGAGCAGGATCAGATCGGCGTGTGCGGCAACGGCTTGTTCGACCTGGTCCAGGCGGTCGCATTCCACGTGAAGGGGGCGACCCGGCCACCGGTCACGCGCCTCGGCGATCGCCTCGGCAATGGTCATACCGACCAGGTGGTTGTCCTTGAACATGAGCCAACCGCTCAGATTGCCGCGGTGATTGCGGCCGCCACCGGCACGGGTTGCCGCCTTTTCGAGCGCTCGCAAGCCCGGTGTTGTCTTGCGGGTGTCCCACACGCCGATCCGGCCGTCGCAGATCGTGACGAATTCGTTGACCCGGGTGGCGATGCCCGACAGATGCCCGAGGAAATTGAGGGCCGTGCGTTCGGCTACCAGAATGGTGGCCAGCGTGCCCCGCACATCGGCGATGACCGTGCCCGGTTCGAGCGCATCACCATCGTCGCGATGCCACGTGATCTCAATCGATTCGTCGACTTGGCGGAAGGCCTCGGCGGCGCAGGCGCGGCCGGCCAGACGACCCGGTTTGCGGGCATTGATTTGCGCGGTCGCCGTCACGTCGGCGCCGATCATGCCCGAGGTCATGTCGCCGAGCGGCGAGAGATCCTCGGCCAGGGCTCGACGGACTGCGTCGACGACCTCGTGGTGGGGCGGTTGGAAATAGGTGGGGTTGACCATCAGCCGAAGCCTCTCGAATCCTGCTTGAGCGCGGTGTCGACCGACAGTGCCGCGGCGACGACCATCTGCCGCAACGGATCGGTCAGCTCCCGATGTACCTCGACGACATAGTTGTCGGCGGTGGTGAAGGCGGTCTTGAGGAAGCCTTCGAACGTCTTGGTAATGCGGGCGACTTCTTCGCCGTGCGCGTCCTTGATGTTGAAGTTCCAGGCCCGCCAGTTCTCGGCATTGATCGAGCCGACCTCTTGGCCATGCGCCCGGAGCGCGAACTTGATCTTGCCGATCACATTGTTCTGGGCGATCTCACCGATCTCGTTACCCATGGCGTCGTTGACGATCACCCGTGACTTCACGAACTTGGCCGGGCGAGTCAAGGTCAGCACCACCGCGCCGGACAGATCGACGACCTGCAGGTGATGGGTCATGAACTGATCGAGACTCGACACGACCCGCACGACCTTTTTGAGGGTGCTCTGGCCTACCTGGCGAACGGCGCCGATCTGCATGCCTTCATGGTTGAAGATCGCGTACTCGTTGTTGACCTCGATCAGCTTGGCCTTTTGGTTCACGACGAACAGGCGCTGCGCCAACAGATCCGAAGCGAGTACGCCCTGACTTGCCCCGGTGTCGACGGGTCGACCGGCGGCCGCGGCACCCGCCTGGTGTGCCACGATTTGGTCCGCGATCTTGTTTGGGTCCGTCGTCGTCGCCGATACGCCGATCTGGTCCACTGCCTGGATCAGGCCACCACTCGGTGATGGCTGCGCGGGATCGGTCGACTGTCGGCCATGCGAGGACACGTGGTCGGTCCACTGCACGCCGTCCCAGTACCGAAGCTCGTGGCGTCCGTAGGGATCCGGGTACCAGTCAGCCGGAGTCTCACTCATGGCGCCAGGCTAACGCCGATGTTGTCGAGCAGCCGGGGTCGCCCAACCTGAGCAGCAAGGATGATACGAACGTCTCCACGCAGCGTTTCGAGCGGTTCGAGGGTCGCCGCATCGACGATCGCCACATAATCCGGGACCGATACCAGCGGCTCGGCGGCGATCATGTCCAGCACGTGTTGGCGGACAACGTGCGCATCGCGTTCGCCCGCTTCGGCCAACGCGACCGCGCTCCGGAGTGACCGGTTGAGGACGCCGGCCGCGCTGCGTTGGTCGGGCGAGAGATAGGTGTTGCGGCTGGACATCGCCAGGCCGTTGTCTTCTCGCACGATCGGGCAGCCGACGATCTCGACCGGGAACGAGAGGTCCGACGCCATGCGCCGCACGAGGGCGAGCTGCTGGAAGTCCTTTTCGCCAAAGTACGCCCGGCATCGGCCACCGATATTGAACAGCTTCGCGACCACCGTCGACACGCCATCGAAGTGGGTGGGCCGTTGAGCGCCTTCCATCCCCTGGCTTAGCTCGTCGACCGAAACGGTGGTGACGATCGGCTGGGGATACATCTCGTCGACCGATGGTGCCAACACGATCGTGGCCCCAGCTGCCCGACAAATTTCGAGGTCCCGGTCGAGATCGCGCGGATAGTCACTCAGGTCTTCGTCGGCGGCGAACTGGAGCGGATTGACGAAGATCGTCGTCAAGATCACGTCGTTGTCGGCGGCGGCCGCCTCGATCAAGCTCGCGTGCCCGGCATGGAGGAAGCCCATCGTCGGCACGAGCCCGACTCGTTGGCCTTGGGCCCGAGCCGCATCGAGTAGGTCCCAGGTCTCGGCGATCGTGCGGGTCAGTTGCATGGCAGTTCTCCGGTGCGCTCGGTGGCCGGCGCAGGCCTTGGTCAATCCTCGACTGGGTGTTCGACCGGTCGGGTCAGTCTGGCGGCCGCAGCCGCCAGCACCTCGTACAGCTCGACTTCGCCGCCGGGCAGCGAGGCCCGATGCGCATCGAGTGTTGCTTGGTCGCCTCGGGCGGCGGGACCGGTCAACGCGGCCGCGGCTCCCACTCGCCGAACGTCGGCGAAGCTTCCGGCCGCGAGATCAAGAAAGGCATCGACGGGCACCTCGACGCTCGCGGCCAGGCGCTCGACTTGGCCGAGCAGTGCGACCAGGTGGTTGGCGGCGACCGCCGCGGTGGCGTGATAGCGCGCTCGGTGCTCGTCTTGCACCTCGAAGTGGCGCCCCCCGAGCGCGTCGACGAGTTGACGGGTGATCGGATCGCCCGCGACCGCGAACCAGCCCGACGAGCGAAGTCGCTCCGCTCCGGTAACCGGGTCCGGCAACGCCATCAGGGGGTGTACCGATCCGACGCGCTCGTGACCGGCGAGCGCAGCGAGCCCGGTTGCACCCGAGCAATGCAGGATCACGGCGGGGCCGGGCTCGATCGACTGGGCGACCGACGCGATGAGCGCGTCGGGCGTGCACACCAAGACCGCATCGACCCCAAGGGCGGCGCCGCGTACGTCGGCGTTTCGCTCCAACAGATCGACGGACACACCGACGGCGCTCAGGGCCCGGGCAAACGACTGGCCCGCGCGGCCCGGCCCGATGATGCGCACCCTGATCGTGTCGGCCACCGCAACGCTCAATCGGTCGGTTCGGTTGACTGGTTCGGCTGGTTCGACTCTTTCGGCTGGCGGCTGCCGATCGCGGCCGGACCGTCCAGCGGACCAAGGCGCCGGACCTCGCCGGTACCAGGATCGGTCCAACCGTCGGCGATGTCCGGGGCGAGTTGGGCCAGCGGCACCATGACAAAGGCCCGATCGAACATTCGCGGATGCGGCACAATCAGATCGGGTTCGTCGACCGTCTCGCCATCGATCCACAGCACGTCGACATCGAGCGTGCGCGGCCCCCATCGTTCGATGCGAACCCGCTCGGCTTCGGTCTCGAGCGTGCGACAGACCTCGAGCAGTTCCCGAGGGCTGCGGGCGGTGTCGAGCTCGGCGACGATGTTCAAGAATGCGCCCTGCTCCGGGCCACCGACCGGGTCGGTTTCGTAGGCATCGGAGATCCGAACGAGGTCGGGGATCGCTTCGACGGCCTGGCGAAGGTACGCGTGACGATCACCGAGGTTGCTGCCCAGCCCAAGGAACGCCCGACGACGATCCGTCGACACGCCATCATCGGGCGAGGTCATCGGCTGCGGGTTACCCGAACCCCGCTCGCCGACAGGTCCTGGGGAACCGGTGGGCGCAGTTTCAACACCTCGACCGTTACTTCGACGGCCCGAGGATCACCCAACAACACATCGGCGATGCGTTGCGAGAAGAACTCGAGCAGTGCGAAGCGGCCGTGCTCGACGAGATCGGCCAGCTCCTGGGTCAACGCGCCATAGTCGATCGTGTCGGCCAGGTCGTCGCTCACGCCGGCCGCCGTCATGTCCGTGACGACCTCGGCATTGATCTCAAAGGGTTGGCGCCGCGCCTGCTCTTCGGGCAACACGCCACAAAACGCCATGACGCGCAAGCCTCGCAGCAGGATGCGATCTTGGGCCACCGCGCGACCTCAGTCGGCGTCAGCAGTCGGAAGTTCCGACTTGCGAATCGACGGGTCCGCCGCGATCGTGTTGATGATCCTGCGCCCCTTCGAACCGACCTGCTTCGAGAACAGACGCTCCACCATCACGGTCGTGTCGGTGGCGTTTTCGAGATAGCCGCCCCACAGCAAGAAGCCGCCGAAGAAACCCATCACCGTGTCGTCAAGCGAAATGCGGTGCATCAGCATCGTCTTGTTGTTGTCGATCGCGATGCCCATCTGCTCATAGATGCGGGGAAGGTAGACCGTCGGGTCCTCGCCATCGCCAACCGGCCAATGACGGTGTGGCAGCCCGAGCTTCTTGTAAGCCTCGAGATTGTGGGTGCCCGGGATCAGCGAAATCGTGAGATCGATGTTGCTGTTCAGCACCCACACGATTTCTTCTTGACGCCGAATCGGCCGGTGGCTCGAACCCTTGCCACCCAAGCGTTCGCAGACCGCGAGCTGATCCTTGAGAATCCACAAGAAGTCGCGGGGCTGAATGCCCTGCGCCCACTTACCGCGGAGGCTGGAGATCGACATTTCAGTCATCGATTCGGACCCTATCAGGGCGCCGGGTGACGGGGACCTACGAAACGGCACCAACGCCAGCGTTTTGGCTCGCACCAGCAACTTTCATCGCCTGGACGGTCTGCGCGACATCGTGGACCCGCACGATGTCGACCCCCAAGAGCGCGCACCAGACGGCGATCGCCAGCGAGGCCTCGAGGCGATCATCGGTCGGCACCGGCGCCACGGTGTCGAATTCGGCGCCAGCGTCGCTCGCGCCGTGCAGGCGACCGATCAAGCCCTTGCGGCTCACCCCGATCAGTACCGGGAATCCCGATGCGACAAATCGGTCGATATGGCCGAGCAATGCCAAGTTGTGAGGTTGCGTCTTGCCGAATCCGATGCCCGGGTCGATCCAGACCTGGCGAGCGCCCGCGGCTTTGGCCGCCGTCGCTGCCGCGATCATCTCGGACAGGACCTCGTCGACCACGTCGCCGTAGTCCGGATGCTCTTGCATAGTGGCGGGGGTGCCCTGCATGTGGGCAGCCACGAAGCCGACACCGAGCTCGCCGGCCACATTGCCGAGCGACGCGCTCATGTCGTTGATCATCGCCGCGCCGGCCGCGACAGCGTCTCGGGCGACCGCTTCGTTTCGAGTATCGATGGAGATACGAACGCCGTCGGGAAGTTCCGCCGCGATCGTCTCGATCACGGGAATGACGCGGGCAAGTTCCTCGTCGACGGTGATCGGTGTCGCCCCGGGGCGGGTGGATTCACCACCGATGTCGAGAATGTCGGCGCCCTCGTCGAGCAGTTGGCGACAACGCACGACCGCCTCGTCGTAGCCCGGGGTGCGGACCTCGCCGACAAAGGAGTCAGGCGTGACGTTGACGACGCCCATCGTGAGACATCGCATGGCCGACTCAGTCGCTGGTCAGGAAGCGCATGGCTTCCATGCGAGTGGCGACGTCTTCTCGGAAGATCCCCCGCACCGCCGAGGTAACCGTCCGGGCACCCGGCTTGCGGATGCCTCGCATCGCCATGCACAGGTGCTCGCATTCGATGACGACGATGGCGCCACGCGGCTCCAGAATCTCGTCGATGGCATCGGCGCACTGCGACGTCAGCCGTTCCTGCACCTGGGGACGACGGGCGTAGCCATCGACCAAGCGAGCGAGCTTGGAAAGTCCGGTGATGCGGCCCTCGGTGTTCGGGATGTAGCCCAGGTGCGCGACACCCATGAACGGGACCAAATGGTGCTCGCACAGCGAGTAGATCGGAATGTCACGCACGATGACCATCTCTTGGTGACCGGCCTCGAACTGGGTGACCAAATGCGCACGTGGGTCTTGGTGGAGACCGCCGCACACTTCGGCGTACATGCGAGCCACACGTTGCGGCGTGTCGTGCAACCCATCACGGTCGGGGTCCTCGCCGATCGCCGCGAGGATCTCGCTCACGGCGGCGGCGATACGTTCCAGATCGACCGGTGACTCTTCCATCGTCAAACTCCTGGGGTTCCGCCGCGAGGCGCGGCGCGGCCGATCACGGTACCGGCCGCCCTATCCAAGGTCCTTGTCGAGTGAGGTATTCCCGACCTCGACCGCCGAGTTCAATGCAAGCTGGCCAACGAGAGGCCGCCTACAGGCTCGAAGGGCCCGATTCCGGTGGTTCTTCGGCCCGGAACTCTCGCACCGGCGCCGGGTCAACGACGATCGGGCGGCTGGAACGGGTCGAACGCATTGGATCGCTGTTCCAGGTGCCGGCATCGCCGAGGATTACCCGCAACTGGTCTTCGTCGAGCGTCTCGTGTTCGATCAGCGCTTCGGCGAGCGCATGGAGCGTCGACAGGTGGTGCTCCAGGATCGCTTCGGCCTCGCGGTGCGCAACATTGATCAGGAGCCGAACTTCGGCATCGATCGAGCTGGCAACATTGTCGCTGTAGTCCTGGTCGCTCGTGCCAGCATCTTTGCCGAGGAAGACTTCTTCGCTGCGGTTCCCGAACTTCTGGGGGCCGAGAACATCGCTCATGCCGTAGTGCGTGACCATCTTGGTGGCCAAGCTGGTGACTCGGTCAATGTCGTCGGCGGCACCGGTCGTCGGGTCACCGAAGATCATTTCCTCGGCGGTGCGGCCGCCGAGCAACATCGCGAGTTCGCTACGGAGCTCGCTACGGCTCTTCAGGTACTTGTCCCGTTCGGGCAAGGTGAGTGTCCAGCCGAGCGCACGACCACGGCTCACGATCGACACTTTGTGGATCGGATCGGTGTGCTGCAGCACATGGCCGACCAATGCGTGACCGGACTCGTGATAGGCGATGACCTTCTTTTCGTGGTCGCTCATCACCCGGCTCTTGCGCTCGGGGCCGCCGAGTACCCGATCGATGGCCTCGCCGACAATCTCGTCGTCGATCAACTGCTTGCCGTTGCGGGCGGTGAGCAACGCGGCCTCGTTGAGGAGATTCATCAGGTCGGCACCGGTGAAGCCAGGCGTGCGACGCGCGATTGTGTCCAGGTCGACCTCGGGTCCGATCGGCTTGCCGGCCGCGTGGACCCGCAGGATCTGTTGACGACCGGGCAGGTCGGGGCGATCGACCACAACTTGGCGGTCGAAGCGTCCGGGACGAAGCAGCGCGGGGTCCAAGATGTCAGGCCGGTTCGTTGCGGCGATCAGGATCACGCCGGCGGTGGCATCGAAGCCATCCATTTCGACCAGGAGCTGGTTGAGCGTCTGCTCGCGTTCGTCGTGGCCGCCGCCCATACCGGCACCACGGTGGCGACCGACCGCATCGATTTCGTCGATGAAGATGATTGCGGGAGCGTCTTCTTTGGCCTGGTTGAACAGATCACGCACTCGAGCTGCGCCAACGCCGACGAACATCTCGACGAAATCCGACCCAGAGATCGACAGGAACGGCACACCGGCCTCGCCGGCAACCGCACGAGCCAGCAACGTCTTGCCGGTTCCGGGCGGACCGTACAACAGCACGCCTTTGGGGATCTTGGCGCCGAGGGCATGGAACCGCTTGGGATCCTTGAGGAAGTCCCGGATCTCGCGAAGCTCCTCGACCGCTTCGTCTGCGCCAGCGACGTCGGCAAACGTGACCTGAGGCTGGTCCTTGGAGAACTTCTTGGCCTTGGCCTTGCCGAAGCTGAACATGCCGTTGCCGCCACGCAGCTGGCTGAACACGAACAAGAAGACGCCGACCAACACCATGACCGGCAGCAGTGAGAGGAAGAGGTCACGCCAGAATGACTGCGGTTCGTTGTCGGTCGCAATCTCGATCGCAGGTCGAGCCTCGGCGAGTGCCGCCGTCAGCTCATCGCCATACTCCCGCGGGTACGAAATGACATACGGCTCGCCATTGCCGAGTTCGCCGACAATGCGATTCGCTCGGTCCTGGATGGTGGCAGACGCCACATCGCCCGAGTCGATGGCTTCGATGTACTCGTTGAGCGTCAGATCAGTGACGGCCTCTTCGCCTGAGAAGGCAATCGAGTAGACGAGCAGCCCGACGAGCGCAATGGCTACGGCAACGGCGTATCGCGAGTTGATCACACGCTTCATGAGACTCTTCACCGTACCGATGGTGGTTCGAGCCGAAGCTTCTGGCCAGTGCGATGAATCCTTTGGCCCCCCTCAATTTGGGTGGAAACCGCAGAACCATGCGCCACACGGAGCACCCGCTCGACCGATTCCCCACCCGGGGGATGCCCACGTTGCCAGGTCTGGGTGATCCATTTTCGGATGGCTCGACGCGCCAACGGAGGGGGTGCGGCGGCGACCGCGCGGGCATCGGTCGGGTCGATGGCGGCGGCCAAAGAGTCCAAAAATTCGTCTTCGTCGGCGAACAGATCGGCTTGTCGGTCCAGGATCGGCGCGAGGTCGCGACCTGCGATGTCGTCGAGCAGCGG
>CALLPT010000066.1 GCA_938015575.1 uncultured Acidimicrobiales bacterium | reverse complement strand
GCCGGGTCGACGGGTGATTCACCGTCGAGCCGCAGGTAGTTCGGGGTCAGTTCGACGACGCCGTACGGCTCGCTTGCGACGATGTAGGTGTCTTCGGCAAAGCCGACATAGATCGCCTGGCCGCTGCCGCGCTGCGCGAGTCGCAGCACGCCCGGCTCGGCCGCGCCGCAGAGCCCGATCGCGACGGAGCCCTCGAAGGCGGCCGCACTACCGCGGAAGGCTTCGTGAGGATCGGCGCCGCGCATGACGGCATCGGCGACCAGCGTCGGAATGACTTTGACGTCGGTCGTGATCGAGGGGGAGAACTCGAGGCTGGCTGCGGCGGCGAGATCGGCGTAGTTGTCCACGTCGCCGTTGAGAACGGCCACAAAGTACGGATCCTGATCCCGATCGACCGCTTCGCTGTTGATGGGCGAGGCGTTCGCCTCGCTGATGATGCCCACGCTGGCCCAACGCGTGTGACCCAACACCAGCACTTGTGCTTGGGCGTTTGCGAGCAGTGCGCTGAGCAGGTCATCGGCGGCGATCGCACGGCGAAGCGCGTCGGTGTTGTCGCCCAACTCGCCGATCTCGGCGGCTTCTTTGTACACGAAGCTGACGACGTCGCCGAGGCGGCGGACGCTCGTGTTGCCGAAGCTGTCGTCGCGCGACCGGTCGGCGAGTGCCCGGGCCAATGCCGGGTCGTCGAGGTCACAGCCGTGATCGCTGACCAACAGATGCAGGCCTACCGAATCCCGACCGCGGACCTCGAGTCGGTCGAGGGCGGCGAGAGCGTCGTAGATCGAGGTCATCGCCGCAATCGCGGCGGGAGCGGGAGCCGGCCCGCTCAGCGCGAGCACACCAGCGGGTACCGCCAAGCGGTCGCGGAGGATGGCCCACAGCATGTCCTTGAGCTGGACCCGGGCGGCATTGAGATGCTCATCGATTGTTGCGCCTGCGGCGAGAGCTTCGGCTTCGCGAGTTGCGAGTTCGGTCTGAATCGGTTCGAGTCGCGCCGCTATCTCGGCGACCAGGCCGGGGTGTGTCAGCAAGCTCGTGACACCAGGCACCCCAAGCAAGAGTTCGTTGACCTTGCCGAGCGCAGCCGCGGCAGCGGCGACCGATGGCGGCGATGCCACATCGAGTCCGGCAGTGGCCGCCTCGACCGCGCCGAGGATTTCTTGCGAACTCGGCGGTGTGCGGTCCGAGGGACGTCGCACGATGCCAATAATTCCGCACATGTCACCACTCCTGGTTCACTTGCGAGCGCTGCTGGATCGCCGTGCAGCATGTCGAGTGTATGCACGGCACTAGGGGGCTCAGGGGTGCAGGGGTCGGAAGTCACATGTGTCGCGTGGCGGACACACCGCAACGGTCCACGAATGCCTCGCACCGTGACAACCGATTCACTTTCTGTGAGAACTTCGCCCAGGATCAGGCGCCGAAGTGCGCCACCACCGCGTCGCACAGCTGATCGCAGATCCGTTCAGCATCAGCATCGGTCGCAGCCTCGACCATCACGCGAATCAGCGGTTCGGTTCCCGAAGCTCGAATGAGCACCCGACCGGCATCGCCCAGCGTTGCTTCGGCCGCCGCGATCTCCGCCGCAATTGCGACCGTCGGATCGGCGACTCGCTCCGCCACGCGCACGTTCCGCAGCACCTGCGGGAAGCTCGTCATTGCCTGGTCGGCGAGTTCGGCAAGCGGCTGCCCCGTCGCGGCGAGCACGTTGAGCAGCTGGACTGCCGACAAGAAGCCGTCACCGGTCACCGCCAGGTCGCGAAAGATCAGGTGACCTGACTGCTCGCCACCAAAGCTCCACTCATTGCTCGACAGCGCCTCGAGGATGTGGCGATCGCCGACCGGGGTCACGTTCACCGTGATGCCCGCAGCCTCCATGGCCTTGTGAAACCCCAAGTTCGACATCACCGTCACGACGACCACACCGTCGGTGAGGGCGTCGCGTCGACGCAGGTCGCCGGCGATGATCGCCATCAGGTGATCGCCATCGATGACTCGACCGCCATGGTCAACGCAAAGCAATCGGTCGGCGTCGCCATCGAGCGCGATGCCCAAGTCCGCGCCGTGCTCCACGACGGCGGTCCCGAGGGCTCCCGGGTGCGTGCTCCCACAGGCCTCGTTGATGTTGCGCCCGTCAGGGGTGTTGAACAGCACCGTCAGGTCAACGCCGAGGTCGACAAGCGCCGGCGCGACGACATGGCTGGCCGCCCCGTTCGCGGTGTCGAGCACGACCTTGAGACCTTGCAGGTCGTGGCGAGAGGTTGCGACGACGTTCGCCACCCAGTCGGCGAGTTCGGGTTGGATCGAATCGATCGCCACCGCGAGCTCGATCGGTGCGGTCGCCGACCCTGGCTGCAGCGACGCGTCTTGGGCGAGGGCTGCCTCGATCGCCGCCTGCTCGTCGTCGCTGAGCTTGCTTCCGCCCGACGAGAACAGCTTGATGCCATTGTCGTGCCACGGATTGTGCGAGGCAGAGATCATCACGCCGGTCGCGCCGCGAGCGGCCGCGATGAACGCCACCGCCGGGGTTGGCGCCACACCGAGATCCAGAGGCCGAACGCCGCCGGCTATGAGCCCCGCGGCGACGGCGTCGCGCAGGGCCGGTCCAGACTCGCGTGTGTCGGCGCCGATGACCGCCTCGGATCCTCCGAGTACCGACGCGGCAGCTCGACCGATCGCAAACGCGAGGTCGGTCGAGAGCTCGTCAAAGGCGCGACCCCGAATACCGTCGGTGCCGAAGCGTGGCGCAGCCATAAGCAGGGAGAGCCGATGGCGACGTCAACCGTCGCCAGCCAGCTTTAGCGCTTGCTGTACTGCGGAGCCTTGCGGGCCTTCTTGAGGCCGTACTTCTTGGATTCCTTCTTGCGAGGATCGCGGCGAAGGTGGCCGGCCTTCTTCAGGCCGTCACGGCGCTCGGGATCAAGCTCGACCAAACCACGAGCAATGCCGAGGCGAAGTGCGCCGGCCTGACCCGACACACCGCCACCTTCGATGGTGGCGTGGATGTCGTACTGGCCTGCGGCCTCGGCGACATGCAGTGGCGCCAGAGCGGCATTGCGCTGGGCGGTCTGCGGGAAGTACTCAGCGCCGGTCTTGCCGTTGATGGTGACCTCGCCGGTTCCGGCGTGGAGACGAACACGGGCGACGGCTCGCTTGCGGCGGCCAGTGGCTTGCACGAGATACGACATGGGGTTTCTCCTCAGTCCTTCGCTCGGGCCTTGTCCAGGACCAGCTCGGTGGGCTTCTGGGCGGCGTGCGGGTGCTCGGCACCGGCATAGACCTTGAGCTTGGTGGCCATCTGGTCACCCAAGCGAGTGTGGGGCAGCATGCCGGTGATCGACTTGCGCACCGCTTCGGCCGGCTGCTCGATCAGCAGGTCGGCGTAGCTGCGGGTCTTGATGCCACCCGGGTAACCACTGTGGCGGTAGACCATCTTGCGCTCGGCCTTGCCGGCGGTGAGCACGACCTTTTCGGCATTGATCACGATGACGTGATCGCCGACATCGGCGTTCGGAGCGAACGTCGGCTTGTGCTTGCCGCGCAGGATCCGTGCGATCTCGGTCGCCATGCGGCCGAGCACGAGGTTTTCAGCATCGACAACGAACCACTCTCGTTCGATGTCACTTGGCTTTGGTGCAAACGTCTTCACGTGAAACTCCGGCAATGTTGCCCGGCAAGTGGCTGCCCGGCAGGGGGATGGCATGCACTGCTGCACAGTTCGGCAGCGGCACTGGGCCAGCCTCATAGGTTACGCGGGCGGACCCCACTTCCCACCCGATCGGGCCAAAGGAATGCGTCATTGCGCTCAGCGGCCGCAACGACGGACCGAAAGGCCGCCCAATGAGCGATTGAATGAAAGAATTCGTCGAACGGCGGAACCAGGAGGCACCCGTGGGACGTCTGAAGAACATGCAACGTACGTCGCCTGCTCCATCTCGCACGCTCACCCGACGGTTCATCGCGCTCTTGCTCATCCTGGGGTTGTTCGCGACCGCATGCAGCAGCGATGACGCGACCGGATCCGGCGAGCGAGGTTCCGGCGACAGCTCGGGCACCGAGGGCGACCCCGGCTCATCGTCGGGCGTTGCCGGCAACGAATCACAAGAGGGAACCGGGAGCGCAGTGACTGTACGCATCGGCGGCGAGGGCGTCGCCGACACCGACACCGAGATCCTGATCGACCTTGGCAACTACGACGGAACCGATGCAGACCAGGGCGTCGTCCGAGAGACCACGATCGACGGGACGCCACTCAACAGCGCCGACACCGCTCTGCTGTTGTCTCGTCTCACCGACCTCGAAGAAGACGAAGCCGACCGCACCGAGTTCAACCGGCCACCCGAAACCCGGCCGCGGCCGCGCCCCGGCACCACCGTCGAGCAGTCCTTTCCCCCGGCCGGCGACGGCGATCCCGTGGAAACGACCGACCCCGGCCCGCTCGAGGTGCTGAGGTTCCAACCCGAAGGCGCTGTCGACCTCGCACCGTTCATCTCGGTGACGTTCAACCAACCGATGATCGCCCTCGGCACGGTGGACCAAGTCGAAGCCGCGGACGTTCCGATCACCATCACGCCCGAGATGCCGGGCCGCTGGATCTGGCTCGGCACCCGCACCGCTCGTTTCGAATACGAGGTCGGCGCGATCGACCGCATTCCAGCCGCCACCAACTATGTCGTCGAGATCGGCGAAGCCACGACATCGGCGAACGGGGCCGAGCTCGACGAACCGGTGCGTTTCGAGTTCTCGACTCCGACGGTGCAGGTTCGCGATGTCGTCCCGATGCACAACTCGCTTCCTACCGAGCCGATCTTCTTCATCGAGTTCGACCAGCGGGTTGATCCCCAGGCTGTGCTCGAAGTCATCACGCTCACCGCCAACGGTGAGCGTGTCGACGTGCGGCTGGCCAACGACGAAGAGATCGCCGAAGACCCGGCGATCCAGGGTCGCTCCGAACGAGCACTCCCCGATCGGTGGATGGCGATCCGCCCCGCCGAGCCCTTGCCGACCGCGGCCCGGCTGTCGCTCACGGTCGGCCCAGAGATCCCATCGGTCGAAGGCCCCGAGGTCAGCAACGACACCTTTGACTTTGCCGGCCAGGTCTACGGACCGCTCGAGATCGTCAACGTTCGCTGCGGTTGGGGCGACCAATGCACGCCGGGCACACCGTTCTATCTGGAGTTCTCCAACCCACTCGACCCCGAAGCCTTCAACGCCGATCTCGTGCGCATCGATCCCGAGATCCCCGGCGCCCGCATCGGCGTCGCCGGACGCGAGCTCAGCATCCAAGGCTTCACCAAGGGGCGAACCACCTATGAGATCACGATCAACGCGGCCCTAACGGACACCTTTGGTCAGCAACTCGGCGAAGACGTCACCCGGTCGATCGATGTCGGCAATGCCCCACCGGCCTTGTTCGGCGTCGGGCGCCAGCTCGTCACTCTCGACCCAATCATCGACGACGGGCGCCTCAACGTGACGTCGATCAACAACGATCGGCTCCTCCTCCAGATCTACGAGGTCGATCCGGAAACCGACTGGGTCACCTACCAGGAGAACGGCTGGCGACTGACCGAAGATCGCGAGAATTGGAACCCGCCGTGGCGAGTCCTTGATCAGCGCACCATCAACACGAACGGCGAAGAAGACGAGTTCGCCACCGTCGCGCTCGATCTTGTCGCCGAGCTCGAGAACACCGGCCATGTGGTCGTGGTTGTCGGCCCGGAACAACGACGCAACGACGACTGGCAGAACCGCCCGCTCACGACCTGGGTACAGCGCACGCACCTCGGCATCGATGCGATCACCGACAACAGCAACGCCATCGTGTGGGTCACGGACCTGCGCAGCGGCGAGCCCGTCGTGGGCGCCGAGGTCACCATGGCCGGCAGCGGTTCGGCCACGACCGACGCCGATGGCCTGGCCGAGCTCCCGCTTCAGCGCGAGAACCGGAGCTTGTTGGTCGAAGCCGATGGCGATCGGGCACTCATCGGCGAGTTCTGGGCCAACGCGTGGGAACGCGACGATGACCTGCGCTGGTACGTCGTCGACGATCGAGGCATCTACAAGCCCGGTGAGACAGCACAAGTCAAGGGCTGGGTCCGCCGTTCGGACCGGGCAACGCCGTCGGACCTCAGCTTGCCCGACGGTGGCCAGATCCGCTGGCGCGCCCAAGACGCCTTCGGCAACGAGATCGGCGCGGGCTCGGCCGAACTCAGCCCCGGCGGTGGCTTTGATTTCGAGGTCGAGTTCCCGACCGACATCACGCTTGGACCTGCGTCCATCTCGTTCGACACCAACGCATTCTCCGGTGTTTCCAACGGTGGCTGGTGGCACGAACTGATGGTGCAGGAGTTCCGGCGCCCCGACTTCGAGGTGAGCGCGAGCGTCGAGAGTGCGGCCCCGCACTTCCTCGGCGACGAGCTACGCATCGACGCGACAGCTGAATACTTTGCCGGCGGCGCGCTCGCTGGGTCGACGGTCGATTGGCTGGTCACCGGCTCGGCGACGAGCTATTCGCCTCCGAACTGGCCCGATTATGACTTCGGCATCTGGGTCCCGTGGTGGTTCGATTTCGGCTTCGGCGGCGAGTCTGGCCGCTTCGGCGATGACTTCGGGTTCGGTGGTCCTGGCTTCGGCGGCGGTACGTCCGAAGCATGGAACGCCATCACCGATGGCGAGGGTTCGCATGCCCTGTCAACGATTGTGACGACCGAAGGCAAGCCTCGACCGATCTCGATCAACGCGAACGCGACCGTCATCGATGTCAACCGTCAACCGATTTCCTCGTCGACGTCTGCGCTGCTTCATCCCGCCGAGCTCTATGTCGGTTTGCGTGGCGGCCGCACCTTTGTCGAACGTGGCCAGCCACTCGACATCGACGTCATCGTGACCGATCTCGATGGGGCCCTGCAGGGCGACGTCGATGTGTTGGTGACCTCGACGCGCCTCGAGTGGCGTTTCGAGGGCGGTGAATGGACCGAGGTCCCGGTGACCGACGGTTCGTGCGAAGCCTCGAGCGCCGGCGACGGTCCCGTCCGGTGTTCATTCGAGCCTTCCGAAGGCGGCCGGTACCGCATCGCCGCAACCGTCACCGACACCGAGGGCCGAAGCAACCTGACCGAGCTGACCCGCTGGGTATCGGGCGGCGATCGGCCACAAAGCCGCCGAGTGCAGCTGGAGCAGCTGACGCTGATTCCCAATGGCGAGCAGTGGCAGCCAGGCGATGTCGCCGAGGTCCTTGTCCAGTCGCCGTTCGTCGACGCCCACGGCTTGGCCGTGATCTCGCGCGGCAGCATCGACCGCACCATCACGTTCGACTTCGATGCGTCTGGTGCCGCAGTGCTGGAGATTCCAGTGAGCGAGGACGACATTCCCGGCATCGGCGTGCAGATCGAGGTCGCCGGTACGGCACCTCGTTCCGGGTCCGATGGACGTCCCGACCCTGACCTGCCGGCCCGACCCGCGTTTGCCGCAGGGCAGCTGACCTTGCCGGTCCCTCCCGACGGCCGCGAACTCACGGTCGACGTCGCCCCTCGACAGGCGCGACTGGAGCCCGGCGAAGCCACCCAGGTCGACGTCGCGATCACCGGGCCCGACGGGCAGCCCGTGGCCGATGCTGAAATGCTGGTCATCGTCGTCGACGAAGCCGTGCTGTCCTTGACCGGCTACCAACTCGGCGATCCGCTCGACGCGTTCTATCCCCGGCACGGCGGGTTCGCCCAGTCCTGGCGAGGACGAGCCACGCTTCTGCTCGCCGATCCATCGATCGACAAGATCGGTGAAGGCGGCGACATCGCCGAAGAAGCCTCCGAAGATTTCGACATGGCGATGGCCGACGACGGCGCCGCCGACTTCGCCACAACGCAGGCGGCTCCGGAGATGGCTGCCACGGCCCGTGGCTTGGCTTTCGACGAGAGCGAGTCGGCGGGAGGCCCGGCGCCGATCGAGGTGCGCAGCAACTTCGAGGCGCTGGCCGTGTTCGAGCCGCAGGTAACAACCAACGCCGAGGGCCGCGCGACCATCGATGTGCCGCTGCCCGACAACCTGACCCGCTACCGCGTCATGGTCGTGGCAACCGCCGACGCCACCGAAGCCGGTTCGGGTGAGTCGAACATCACGGCCCGCCTTCCGATCACCGTTCGTCCGACACCACCCCGGTTCGCCAACTTCGGCGACCGGTTCGAGTTCCCCGTCGTGGTTCAGAACGCGACCGACGAAGCGCTCGACGTCGACGTCGCATTCCGAAGCACGAACCTGAGCGTCCAAGGCCGTGACGGCACGACCGTGACCGTGCCGGCAAACGACCGGGTCGAGGTCCGCTTCGAGGTCGCCGCCGATGACGCCGGCACGGCCCGCTATCAGATCGCCGCGGCCGCCGGCTCGTTCGCCGACGCTGCCGAGGGGTCATTCCCCGTGTACACCCCGGCGACGGCCGAGGCCTTCGCGACCTATGGCGTCGTCGACAGCGGCAGCATTGCGCAGCCCTTCACGGAGCCACAAGATGTCTTCCCGCAGTTCGGCGGGCTCGAGGTATCGACCTCGTCGACGGCCGTTTCTGCGCTCACCGATGCGGTGATCTATCTGCACGAGTACCGCTACGACAACAGCGATGCGTTCGCATCGCGGATCCTTGCCATCGTCGCACTCGATGAGGTCCTCGCGGCGTTCGAGGCCGACCAACTCCCCTCACCCGACGAGCTCCGCTCCACCGTGAACGGCGACATAGATCGCCTCACCTCGATGCAGAACGGCGACGGCGGGTTCCCCTACTGGCGTCGCGGCCGCGAATCGATTCCGTACAACTCGGTCCAGGCCACCCACGCGCTGGTACTTGCCGAACAAGATGGATTCGATGTCGGTGGGCAGACCCTCGAGAACGCACTCTGGTACCTCGCCAACATCGAAGACCACATGCCGCCCTGGTACGGCGAACGCACTCGGCGAGCGATCAGCGCCTACGCCCTCCACGTTCGTTTCTTGGCCGGCGACCGCGATGTCGCCAAGGCAACGCGGATCTTCAACGACAGCATCGCTGACGACGATCGGCTGCAGCTCGATGTGGCCGGATGGCTATGGCCCGTACTCGAAGGGACCGAGCTCGACGACGAGATCGAACTCCTGCTGAACAACCGTGTCACGGAGACCCCGAATGCGGCCACGTTCTCGACGAACTACGAAGAACAGGCCTATGTCTTGTTGCACAGCGATCGGCGCACCGACGCCATCGTGCTCGACGCCCTGCTTCGCATGCGTCCCAACAGCGACCTCGTCCTCAAGACGCTCAATGGGTTGCTGTCGGCACGTAGCAACCGCGGCTACTGGCGCAACATCCAAGAGAACAGCTTCGTGCTGCTCGCGGGCAGCGCCTACTTCGACCAGTTCGAAGATGTCGACCCCGACTTCATTGCCCGAGCCTGGCTGGGCGACACCTACGCAGTCGAACACGCCTACGACGGCCGCTCGACCGACGTCAACGCGACCCTCGTGCCGATGGAGCTGCTCGTCGACGGCTCGGGTGACCGAGACATCGTGGTTGCCAAAGACGGCAATGACGGCCGCCTTTACTACCGGCTCGGTTTGCGGTACGCGCCGACCGACTTCGAGCTCGAACCTCGCGATCAAGGCTTCGTCGTCGCCCGCACGTACGAAGCGATCGACGACCCCGACGACGTCGTAGCCAACGACGACGGCACCTGGACGGTGCGAGCGGGTGCCCGCGTTCGCGTCCGCCTCACGATGGTGGCCGACAGCCGACGCACCCACGTTGCCCTGCTCGACCCGATGCCCGCCGGCTTCGAGGCCGTCAATCCGGCACTCGCGACCAGTGAACCGATTCCCCAGGCCGATCCCGCCGACAGTTTCGGCAGCCGATTCTGGTGGTATCGCTGGTTCGATCATCAGAACCTGCGCGACGACCGGGCCGAGGCGTTCGCAACCTGGCTCGGTGCCGGCAGCTACGAATACACCTACGTCACTCGGGCGACGACCCCGGGGACCTTTGTGGTGCCGCCAGCCCGCGCTGAGCAGATGTATGAGCCCGAGGTCTTTGGCCGCTCGGCCAACACCACCGTCACCATCATCGACGAATAGCGGACCGACAACACCAAGAACTTGGCGCCTGCGGGAACCATCAGCGCGCTTGGATCGTCCTAGATCCCATGAAGCCTCAACGCTGCTCCCGTACCGGTCTCCGAGTCATTTCCTTACTTCTCGTAGCCATGCTCGTCGCCGCGTCGTGTAGCAGCGACGACTGGGGCGACGAGAGCGCCGTGACCGCCGATACCGCCGCAGCCGATACATCGGCCGACGCCGGCGATGTCCGAGACGCGGCCGGATCGTCGGCCGCGCTCGAAGCTGTCGAGTCCGAGGCGATGGTCGAAGACGCAGCCATGACCGACGCGGATGAAGAGGCAGCGGTCAGCGAAGACTCGGCGGAGATCGAAGACGCGATCGAAGAGCCGGACGCACCTCGGCCACGAGCGGGCTTGTTGAGCGCCGCCGACATCGACGACAACCTGAACTTCGCTTGGTTCGATCGCATTTCCAGCGACTGGCGAGTCGAGCAGGGTCAGCGCATTCCGCCATTCGATCTCTCCGACCGATTCGAGGTTCAGATCAACGGATCGAACGGTGTCGGCATCGGCAACATCGAACTCGTCGTCGACGGCACCGCGGGTGCCCACCGGGTCGTCACGAACAGCGCCGGCCGGGCCTACGTCTACCCGTCCTGGCTCGGTCACGACGTTGCCCAAGGCGTTCTTGTAACCGTCGGCGACACCGAGGTTCAGGTAGGTGCCGAGGACCTCACCGGCGGTCCCATCGAGATCACGATCGACGGCGACACCACTCCCCCGTCACAACTCGACATTGCGCTCGTGCTCGACGTTACGGGCAGCATGTCCGATGAGCTCCGCTACCTGACCGTCGAGTTCGAGGCGATCGTCAACCGGCTTCGGGTCGACTACAGCAATGTCGACATGCGGTTCGCGCTCGTCGTCTACCGCGACACGAGCGACGACTTTGTGACCCGCAGCTTCGACTTCACCGGCGACGTCGGCGAGATGACCGAATGGCTCCAGGACCAGAACGCAAACGGCGGCGGCGACTTTCCTGAGGCGATGGACGCCGCCATGCGAGAAGCCGAAGAGTTCTCGTGGCGCACCGGCGACGACGTGGCTCGAGTCCTGATCCTCAACGCCGACGCGCCGCCCCACGACGCCGACATCGCTGCGAC
>CALLPT010000065.1 GCA_938015575.1 uncultured Acidimicrobiales bacterium | reverse complement strand
GCATGCGGAACGTCGACGCAGAGTTGATCGCCCCGATGCGGAACCGGGTCCGCAAGGACGGCCCCGAGATGCTCATCCCCGGCACCTGACACGAAGCAGAAGACCAATCCGCCCGGCGACCGCATGATCACATGGCCCGGTTCATCGAGCACCTGAGCACCGAGCGACAAGGCACGCTCCCGATACGCGCCGAGGTCGTCGACGTGCAGATCAAGGTGGAGGCGCGCCGGCCCGCCGTGGACTTGCATCCGAAGCGACCCGGTTCCCTCCGCGGGGTCGAGCGTCAGGAACTGGTCGCGGTTGCCTCGACGGGGAGACGGCGTCGCCCCGGTAACCGAGGACCAGAACCGCAGCGCCTCGTCGAATGACTCGACCGGTACGTCGAGGAAGGCCGTCACCCACTGAATCGTCATAACTGGCCCTCCAGGTGCCCGGTCAACACATTGACGGTGTTGGTGCCGATTTCGGCGACCGCGTAGCCGCCTTCCATGCAATAGACGGTGGGAAGCCCCATGGCGCCAAGGCGTCGTCCATACGTCGTGAAGTCATCGGAGCTCAAGCGGAAACTGCTGATCGGATCGGCTTCGAACGTGTCGACGCCGAGGGAGACGACCAAGGCCTCAGCTCCCCAGCCGAGCACCGCCGCAATGGCATCGTCGAGCGCCTCGAGCCATGTCGCCGCATCGGTTCCCGGAAGCAACGGGTAGTTGGCGGTCGTGCCCTCACCGGCCCCGGCGCCGGTCTCGTCGGCGAACCCGAGGAAGTGGGGAAACTCATGACGAGGGTCACCATGGAGTGACGCGAAAAAGACATCGCCACGCTCCCAGAAGATGTCCTGGGTTCCGTTGCCATGGTGGAAGTCGACATCGATGACGGCGACCTGCGCTGCCCCATCGTTGCGGAAACCTTGGGCCGCGATCGCCGCATTGTTCAGATAGCAGTAGCCGCCGAGATAGTCCCTGGCCGCATGATGGCCAGGCGGACGACACAACGCAAACGCAGCCGATGAGCCACCGCTCACCAGCTGTTGAGCGGACCGAGCGACCGCGGCACTCTCGAGCGCCGCTTCCCACGTGCCGTTGGCGATCGAGGTCTCGGCCGCGAACGAGAAGTAGCCGAGCCGCCCATCGATGTCGTCGGGCTCACGATGCTGCATGCGACGCCCCGGAAAGCAAGTCGGGATCATGTCACCGGTCTGGCCGGACTCTGTCCACACATTCCAGGCCTCGGACAAGAACTGAACAAAGGCCGGATCGTGAACCTCGCACAGCGCTTCGATGCTGATCGGGTCCGGGCTCGTCGCTTCGCCATACCCGCTGACATCGAGCGCGCTCACGATGTGGTCCCAGCGCGCCGGACTTTCGAACGGTGGCACGAGCTCCCCGCAATACAACTCGCCACGAGGCTGATGGCGACGGTGAACGGTGCTGGCGACGTACGGCATCATCGCCGCCCATGATGGCGCATCTTCGGCCGGGTCGACGACGGATTGGCGCCGTAAGCTCTGGCCAATGCGTGAACAGCCCACCCGGGATATCGCTGTGTGGCTCCTGCGGGCGCTCTGGTTCGTGCTCCCGGTGACCGCCGGACCTGCCATTGCGAATGCCGCCGCTGAACTCTCCGACACGGGGCGACTGGGCGTGCTCCTGGCGGCCTGGATCGGTTGGGCCGTCGGGCTGATCGCCACCGCGGTTCTGCTTCCGCTGAGCCTGACCGTCATTCGCATTCTGGCTCCGAAGTCCGTCACGGCCACGGCGTGGGGCCTGTTCGCCGGCGAGACGTCGACCGTCGGCATCGTCGGCGTCGCGATCGCAACGGCGGCGACGGCGGTTGCGTTTTCGTCGCTGGTCGGCGACCGCATGGTCGACGGCGCCAGCTATGGCGATGAGCGCCGCATGTTGTTGCGACCGCCGACCGCGTTACTGCTCGGACCGGTACCGCTCGCCTGGCTCATCGCCGCCGTCGGACTCGGTCTCGGCCCGGCGCTGTTTGCCTGGTCGGGATGGGTGCTCGGCGCGGTTGCGACCGTGGCCGGCCTTGGCCTCGTCTACGTGGCCGGCCGTACGCTTCATCAGCTCAGCCGGCGCTGGATCGTTTTCGTCCCCACCGGATTCGTACTGCACGACCTGCAGGCGCTCACCGAACCCGTGCTGTTTCGCCGCACCGCCGTCGAGCGTCTCGGAGCGGCGATCGAGGGCACGCCGGCGCGCGATCTCACACTCGGCGCCGCCGGCTTGATCTTGGAATGCGAGCTGGCCGATGCCGCGCCGCTCGGGCTGCGTTCGGACGCTCGCAAGACGGGCGCCGCCGCCGAGCTCAGCGATGTTCGCCGCTTCCTCTTCGTTCCAACTCGCCCGGGCGCCCTGCTCGACGAGGCCGAACGTCGCCGCATCGCCGTCGGCTAACGGCAGCGATGACGGGCGGGCGACCGCCGGGTCATGGAACACTGTCAGCAAGAGAGGCGGAGATCATGGCGGACACGGCAGTTGAGGTTTCTATGCAGCACGGCGGACTCGGGGCTGTGTGTCGATCGGTGCTCGCCGAGCTGCCTGCATGGTTCGGGATCCCGGAATCGAACCAGGACTACATCGATCACGCTGAACGCGAACTTGGTGTCGTCGCACGCAGCGACGACGAGGTCATCGGCCTGACGACGCTGGTGCGCCACAGCCCTCAATCCGCCGAGGTATACCTGATGGCGGTACGCCCCGCCTGGCATCGCAGCGGGGCTGGCCGGGCAATGCTGCACGTCGCCGAGGACCATCTTGGCGACGACGGCGTCGAGTTTCTCCAGGTCAAGACGCTAAGTGCCCGAAGCCCCGATCCGAACTACGCATTGACCCGCGAGTTCTACCTGGCCTACGGCTTTCGCGTGCTCGAGGAGTTCCCCGACCTCTGGCATCCTTCAAACCCCGCGCTCCAGATGATCAAGTCGATCCGGGGTCGCACATAGAACGAACGTCTCGCTATCGGGCGATTCCGCCGCCGACGACGTAGTCCTTTTCGTAGAGCACG
>CALLPT010000064.1 GCA_938015575.1 uncultured Acidimicrobiales bacterium | reverse complement strand
GTTGATCATGAGCGATCCGTCTCCGGCGCGCACGATGAGCAAGACGTCGACCTCGTCGTTGCGATGCTCGGCCATCGTCTCGCCGGCACGCAAGGTCACCAGGTTGGCGTTGAGCTGCGCGCTATCGAGACCCCAGACGGCGCCGCTCGGCCCTCGCAGGCTGAGCTCGCCCAAGTCCTTGACCAGCTTCTGGTGCTGCGGAAGCCGGGTGCGCTGAGGCTCAGTCATCGCCGGCTTGGATTGAAACGAGGCAGCCTGCGGTCGCCGGTGGGCGAGGGGAGAGCTCGACTCGGATACGGGCATCGGTGGATTGGGCCGCTCCGGCGAGCAGCCCGCGGTGCAGCTCGCAGATCACGCCCGGGTTTTGTTCGGCGACGTCGGCGAATGGGCAGTGTCCGAGTGCGATCGTTGCGTCGTCGCGCCGCGATGGTTCGAAACCCTCGATCGTGAGGAGCCGAAGCATGGTCGCCATCGTGTCGTCACTGTCGGCTGTGTCTTGGCGCAGCGAGAAGTCGCGTCCGACCTCGAAGGCCGAACGGCCGCTGCTGTGCAGCGCCAAGAGTAGGTGAGCCAGGCGTTCATAGGACCCGGACACCGATCGGAACGCATGCAGGGCATCGGCCCTCGCCCGGTATTGCTTGCGCGGGCGGCCACGGGTGCGTCGGACCTCGTCGAACTCGGCCACGAGACCGGCTTCGGCTAGGACCGCCAGGTGCTGGCGAATCGCGTTGTGATTGAAGCCGAGCAGCTCGGTGAGCTCGGCAACGCCGACCGGTGTTTCTGCTTCGACGATGAATCGGAAGATGCGGAACCGGCTCGGGTCGGCGAGCGCTTTGGCCTGGTCCTGCATCGCCTCGTCGAGCTGCATTGGTCAACCCTACCTTTTTTACAGTCGGGGTTGCACATAATCATTTATCTAGTGCAAACTAGAACTATGACGACGGACACCCCTACCTACATCAGCTCGATTGCTGCGGTCACCGCACTCTTCTTGGTCGCGGTCGGCGTGCCCTGTGGACTGGCCTTTGGCTGGCCCGCCGGAATCGGTCTCGGCGCGATGTGCGCGTTCTGGGGCGGACCTGGCTTTGGGGTCATGGTTGCCGGCGCCCGTCGAGAGCTTCAGCACGAAGCGGCCCGGCGCGACCAGGTCGAGGTCCGGGAGCCCGCCCCAGATCGCTCGCTCGCCCTGGCTGTCTAGCGGCCGTCGAGTTGCCGGTGCCCGCGATCGGCCGGTAGGAAAGCGGGCATGAGCGAACGGGTAACGACGACCGTGGTGGCGATCGAAGATGACGACAAGGGTCGGGTCGTGCACCGCATCGATCTCGATGACGGCAAAGCCAACGCGTTGTCGGTCGCGATGATCGCCGACATTCGGGCGGCGATCACCCAGGCCGAGGCCGACCCGAACTGTGTCGCCGCGGTACTGGTTGGTCGAGAGGGGCGCTTCTCCGCAGGGTTCGATCTGAGCGTCATGGGTACCGGCGACCGAGATGCGGTGACCACGATGGTCGCCGACGGAGGCGACTTGGTGCGCCACCTCTACGGCGCCCGGATCCCCGTGGTCGCAGCCTGCACCGGCCATGCACTGGCAGCGGGTGCGCTCATGTTGTTGGGATGCGATGTCCGCGTGGGTGTCGAGGGTCCGTTCAAGGTCGGGCTCAACGAGGTCGCGATCGGTATGACGTTGCCCGGATGGGCGTACACGATCTGTCGCGAGCGCCTGTCGAATCGTCACCTGCAACGGTCGCTGCCGACTGCGCGGATCACCGATGGCGCCGGCGCGGTCGATGTCGGGTTCCTTGACATGGTCGTGCCGGCCGAGCAGCTGATTGACACGGCGATGGCCGAAGCAGCGTCGCTCGCCGCGCTCGACAAGTCTGCTTATGCCCGCATGCTCCAAGAGTTCCGTGGCGATGCACTGGTAAAGATGGCCGACCAGATCGCTGCTGATCGAGGCTGAAGGGGAGTGATCCCCATATGGAGAAGATGACGACCCCCTTGTCGAGCACCTAAGGTTCTGTGCGTGGGACTACGGCGATTTGAACGGCGGCTCGAGAGTCTGGTCGAGGGCACCTTTGCCCGTGTCTTCAAGAGCGGACTGAGCCCACTCGAAATCGGACGACGTATCGTCCGAGAGATCGACGGCAATCAAACCGTTGCCGTCGAT
Organism: uncultured Acidimicrobiales bacterium; assembly: GCA_938015575.1. GTDB lineage: Bacteria > Actinomycetota > Acidimicrobiia > Acidimicrobiales > UBA10347 > UBA10347. The sequence continues at coordinate 15,950 of CALLPT010000064.1, read as the reverse complement.
GGCGCGCTTGCGGTGCCGAACCACTATTGGGTGTACCTGTCGTCGGCCGATCACGCCCGATTTGCCGAGGTCGAAACCCAGCTGACGAATGAACTCATCGAGGCGTCACGCACGCATATTGCCGACGAGCAATATCGCGTGCTCGGCCCGGTCTCGGTCACCTTGGTCGAAGCGCCTGACTATCCCGAAGGCACCTTGCAGGTCCAAGCGCAGTGGCGCGAAGGCGTCGCGCACCAGACCTCGGCCAGCATTGTGCTGTCGACGGGTGAACGGTTTCCGGTGGGCAATCCATTCACCATCGGCCGGCTTCCCGGTGGAAGCCTGGTGCTCACCGACGAAAACGTGAGCCGCAACCACGCCGTTATCGAACTTGGTGCTGCCGGTTGGGTCGTGCGTGATCTCGGCTCGACGAATGGCACCAAGGTCAACGGGGCGCTCATTCAAGAATCACCCCTACAAAACGGCGACTCGGTCGTGTTCGGTGCGACCGAAGCCACCTTCGAGCTGCACTGAACACGACGGCTCGACCTACCCCACTACGCTCGGAGGCCCGTGTCTGAGCCGCTTTTGAACGTCATGAAGATCATGCTCCTGGCTGGTCTCTACCTGTTCTTTGTGCGCGTGCTCTGGTCCGTCTACAACGAGCTCCGCGATCCCCGGACACGGGTGCAACGGCGAGCTGAACCGGTGCCGCCGGTGCATGCCCAGGCCGGGCCGAAGAACGCAACGAGTCGACGAGGCGCCATGGCGGCGCCGCCCGCACGCGCGCACCAATCGGCGGCCGCGCCGGCCGCGGTTGGGTTGCTCATCGGTCAACTCATGGTGTTGGAGCCGCCTGAGCATGCCGGGCTGACCTGGGCCCTCGGCAACGAAATCACGATCGGGCGCGCCGCGACCTGCGGGTTGCACATCGACGACACCTACGTGTCAAGCGTCCACGCTCGGATCTTCAACCGCAACGGCGTGTTCGTGATCGAAGATCTCGACTCGCGCAACGGCACCGTCCTCAACGGCAGCCAACTGACCACCGCGACCGAACTGCGCCCCGGCGACCGCATCCAGTTCGGCACCACCTTGCTGGAGTTCTCGTGACGATCGGATTCCGCATCGGCGCGGCCACAGACGTGGGAGCGCAACGCGACATCAACCAAGACAGCTACAGCGTCGCATCGGGCATCGCCGTCGTCGCCGACGGCATGGGCGGCCATCGCGGCGGCGAGGTCGCAAGCTCGCTTGCCGCGCAAGAGATGGTCAGTCGGTTCGCTCAGCCCGACCTGGCGTTGCTCGTCGAGTCGGTCGAGTACGCCAACCGTCGGATCCTCGACGCAGCGGCGGCGAACCCGCTGCTGCATGGCATGGGCACCACGGTTGTCGCGCTCGGACTCATCGAGGTACCCGACGGTGTGTCTCTCGGCGCCATCAATGTTGGCGACAGCCGCATGTACCGGCTGACCGGCGTTGTGCTTGAACAGCTCACCGAGGACCACAGCCTGGTCGAGGCCCTGGTGCGCGAGGGTCGCCTCACACCCGAACAAGCCGAAGTCCATCCTCAGCGCAACATCGTGACGAGGGCGCTCGGTGTCGTTGAGCATGTCGAGGTCGACAGCTTCCATTTCATTCCCAAGCTCGGCGACCGTTACTTGCTTTGCAGCGACGGTCTGTTCAACGAGGTCGGTGCGCAAGAGATCGCCACGATCTTGGCGACGTACGAGGATCCGCAAGAGACTGCAGACGCGCTCGTCGTCGCGGCAAATGCCGGCGGCGGACGCGACAACATCACGACCGTTGTGGTCGACATCGTCGACGCCGACAAGTCCGAAATGCCAGCCGCGCCCGCAGCCCTCGCCAGCAATGCGAGCATCGAGGCCGCGAGCCCGTCGGCTCCCGACCTCTCTGATGATGCTGTTGCGCTCGATACTCCCCATCCGGTCGAAGAACCGGCGACCGGCGAGAAGCAGCGTTGGTCGTGGCGTCGTTGATCGGCGTCGCGGCCTGAACGGCAGCGCCCCTCGATTGGACTCTGCTCGATGAAGGCCTTCTTCGTCGGACGTCATCGCCGTAACGGTGAGCTGGTGCTCATCATTCTTGGCGGCTTGGTGACAACCGGCGCGTACATCCTCGCCTCGCTTGGCCGGCTCTCGTCGATCCCGGCGAACGTGGGCCCATTCCTGGTCATCATCCTCGGCCTCTTTGTCGCCGCCCACATCGCCACCCGATTTCTCGCGCCAGAAGCCGACGGTCTGTTGCTTCCCCTTGCCGGCCTCCTCAATGGCCTGGGCTATGTCTTCATCGCCCGACTCAACGACGAACTCGCTGCGCAACAGGCACTGTGGACCTTCTTGGGTGTCGGGCTCTATGTGGCCACTTTGCTCGTGGTTCGCCGGAGCCGAGATCTCGAGGGGTGGCAATACACGCTGCTGTTCGTCGGGCTCGGTCTGCTCCTGTTGCCGCTGCTGCCGGTCTTCGGTCAAACCATCAACGGGTCCCGCATCTGGGTGCGGGTCGGCCCGATCAACTTCCAGCCAGGCGAGTTCGCCAAGCTCGCGTTGGCGATCTTCTTCGCCAGCTACATCGTCGACAAACGCGAACTGTTTCGTGCCGGCACGTGGAAGCTCGGCCCCCTGCGGTTGCCCGAACCTCGGCATTCGGGTCCGCTCCTGCTCGGTTGGGGCGCCTCGCTGCTCGTCATGGTCGCGCAGCGCGATCTCGGCACGTCGCTGTTGTTCTTCATGCTGTTCCTCATCGTGTTTTGGGTCGGCACCGAACGTGTCGCCTATCTGCTTGCCGGACTGGTCCTGTTCATCGGGGGTGCCCTCGTTGCGTGGCGACGATTCAGTCACGTGCAGACCCGAGTCGACGCGTGGATCGATCCGTGGCAAGACCCGCTTGGCGGCGGGTTTCAGATCGTCGAAGCCCAGTTCGGTCTCGCCAGCGGGGGACTGACCGGAACCGGGCCGGGGCGCGGTTATCCCCAGCGTGTTCCCGCGGCCGAGACCGACTTCATCTTCTCGACGATTGGCGAAGAGCTCGGACTGTTGGGGGCAACCGCGATCCTGATGACGTTCGTGCTGATGATCGGCTCGGGCTTGCGGGCCGCGCTCGGCGCAACCCGACCGTTCGCCAAGCTGCTGGCCACCGGCCTTACGGGCCTGCTCGGCGTTCAGGCGTTCATCATCATCGCCGGTGTCACCCGGGTGCTGCCGCTGACCGGGGTGACGCTGCCGTTCGTCAGCTACGGAGGATCGTCGCTACTCGCCAACTACGCGTTGCTGGCCTTGCTCATGCGCATCAGTGACGAGCAGGTCGATCGCCCTCACGACGCGCCGACTCCGGGCAAGCGACGCGCGAGCGCGGCCGCGTTGTCGACACCGACGCCATGAATCGTCAGATCCGCCAACTCGGCGTCGCGTTGCTGGTGCTGTTCGCGTTGCTGTTCGTGCAGCTCAATCGGGTGCAGGTGTACCAGGCAGAGGAGCTCACTTCGAACCCGCTGAACACTCGCCGGGTCGTGCGTGACTTCGGTCAGCGGCGCGGGAACATCGTCACCGCCGACGGCGTGATTGTCGCCGAATCCGTCGACGTCGACGGACGATTCGCTCGCGAGCGTCGCTATCCCGAGGGTCCGCTGTACTCCCACATCACCGGCTACTTCTCGTTCGAGTTCGGAGCGACCGGGGTCGAGCGCAGCTACAACAACGAACTCGCCGGCCGTACCGAAGGTCAACGGTTCGATTCGTTCTTCGATTTCTTCGGTGACGGCGACGTCAGCGGCGACGTCCATCTCACGATCGACAGCGAACTGCAACGGGTCGCCGCCAATGCACTCGGCGAGCGCCGAGGGTCCGTCATCGCGCTCGACCCGCGAACGGGCGCCGTGCTCGCGTTCCACAGCTGGCCGACCTTTGACCCGAACTCGATCAGCACGGTTGATCTCGATGCGGCTCGCTCGGCCAAAGAAGCACTGGACGACGACGCCGACATCCCGCTGCTGACCCGCGCCCATCGAGAAGTCTTTCCGCCCGGCTCTACGTTCAAAGTCATCACGGCCGCGTCGGCGCTCGAGACCGGCCGGGTGACGACGACGGCGCCGGTGTTTCCCGAGGTCGTGGCCTATGAGCTTCCGCTCACCGATGTCACGTTGCAGAACTTCGGAGGCAACCCGTGTGGCGGCGACCTGGCGTCGTCGCTTGCTCGTTCGTGCAACACCTCGTTCGCCGAGATCGGCGCTGAGTATTTGGGGCCGGATCTGCTGAGTGAAACTGCGGAGCGTTTCGGGTTCAACGAGACGCCCCCGTTCGATCTCCCGTTGACGGTCGAATCGCGGTTCCCCACCGACTACGGCATCGTGCTTGGCCAGAGCGACGCGAATCCGCCCGCCGACATCGTCGAAGGATCGTCGCTGCTCGCCCAAGCCGCCATTGGTCAATACGACGTGCGAGCGACGCCGCTCCAGATGGCGCTCGTCGCTGCCGGTGTCGGCAACGATGGCGAGATCCTTGCCCCCCACGTCGTCGACCGTGTGACCAATACCGACGGAGGCGAGGTCATCGATCGCCACACGCCCGAGCTGTGGCGCCGTGCGCTCTCGCCCGATGTCGCCCGCGCCACCGCGGACCTGATGGTGGGCGTGGTCGAAGCCGGCACCGCGACGTCGCTTGCTCGCAGCGGCCTGGTGGTTGGCGCCAAGACCGGTACCGCCGAGATCGTGACCGACTCGCCGACGAGTGACACGCACGCCTGGATCATCGCGTTCGCCGGGTTGCCCGAGAACCCGCCCGAGTTCGCGATCGCCGTCGTGGTCGAAGCCGTACCTGGCGGCGGACAGCAAACCGGAGGGGCAGTTGCGGCGCCAATCGCGGCGGCCGTGCTCGACGCACACTTCGGCTGATCTAGGCCGCTCGGCCCGACGAAATCGCGATGGGGACCGCTCCCACGCCCGTTGCCTGCTTGTCGTGTGCTTTCGGCCGTAACATTGGCCGGAATGTCCGACGGGAAGCCGACCGTTTTCGGCGGTCGATACGAGCTCCACCGGCGTCTTGCACGTGGAGGCATGGCCGATGTCTTCCTGGCGCGCGACCAATTGCTCGGACGCCCTGTCGCCGTCAAGGTCCTCTTTCCCGAATACGCGACCGATCCCAAGTTCGTCGAACGCTTCCGTCGCGAAGCCCAGGCCGCCGCTGGCTTGAATCACCCCAACATCGTGAGCATTTACGACTGGGGCGAGGAGATGGGCACGTACTACATCGTGATGGAGTACGTCGAGGGCCAAAGCCTGGCCCAGATCCTGCGGCGCGACGGCAAGCTGACACCAGAACAAGTGACTCGGGTCGCCCTCGATGTCTCTCGTGCGCTGGGCTTCGCCCACGACGGCGGCGTCGTGCATCGCGATGTCAAACCGGGCAACGTCTTGGTGTCACCCAAGGGTGAGATGAAGGTCGCCGACTTCGGCATTGCGACGGCGCTCACCGCCAATGCCGACGCGAACCTCACGCAGACGGGCGCGGTCATGGGAACCGCCACCTACTTCTCGCCCGAACAGGCGCAGGGGCTCAAGGTCGACGCTCGCAGCGATCTGTATTCGCTGGGTGTCGTCATGTACGAGATGCTGACCGGACAGCCGCCATTCACCGGCGAAACGCCCGTGTCGATTGCGTACAAGCACGTGCAGGAGCCAGTCGTCCCGGTCTCGGAGAAGGGCATCGAGATACCGCGAGCCTTGGCCGCGATCACGATGAAGCTGCTGTCGAAGAACCCCGACAACCGGTACCCGACAGCCGAAGCCCTGCTCGCTGATCTCGACCGGTTCCGCCAAGGCCAGGCGATCGCCGCGGCGGCGGCTGCGGGACCTCCACCGGGTGCGGTTGCCCCTCCGATGCAACAGACCGTCGCGCTGCCCGCGCAAGCTTCGCCGGGGGCCGGGATGCAACACCGCGGGGTCCAACAGGGCGCCCGCGTCGTGCCGACATATACGCCGCCACCGCGACGTCGCGGCGGGTTGATCTTCGCCGGACTTCTCATGAGCCTGCTGATCCTGGCCGGTTTCCTCATCTTGCTTCGTTCGAACTTCCAGACGGGCAGCGACGACAACGACCCGACCGAGCCGACGACCGTGCAGGTTGCCCAAGTCGAGATTCCATCGGTTGGCGGGCGGGGCGAAGCCGACGCACGCAGCACACTCGAGGCGCTCGGTTTGACCGTCGAGCGTCGTCTGCAGGCCGACGACAACGTGGCTGCGGGCCAGGTCATCTTGACCGAACCGGCCGCGGGTCAGTCGGTTGCCGCAGGCAGTCAGGTCCTGATGGCCGTGTCGACGGGCGCAAACGCAAACCAGGTTCCCTCGGTGCTGACCCAAACCGAGAACGAGGCCCTACAGACGCTGCAGAACGCCGGGTTCCTGGTGAGCATCGAACGAGTGACGAGCTCGGTCGCCCCCGACGGCGAGGTCGTCGGCCAGGACCCACCGGGCAGTTCGCTCCTCGCGCGGGGCCAGACGGTCACCATCCAGGTCTCGGCAGGCACCGAAGAGATCCCGCTTCCCGACGTGCGCGGTCAAGAGATCGACTCGGCACGAACCTTCTTGGAGAGCGAAGGGTTCACGGTCGAGGCCGAGTTCGACTTTGCGTTCGACGAAGAAATCCCCAAGAACTCCGTTGTCGAAACGAACCCGCCCGCCGGCACGAATCTGCCTCCTGGGGCATCAGTGCAACTGATCTTGAGCGACGGTCCCGAAGCCCTGTTCCTGCCGTCCTGGATCGGGGTCGACCGCACCATCGCCATCCTCGAGATGCAGGAACTCGGTCTGGTGCCCGTTGAGTTCGGCCAGGTCGTCACCAACCCGAACCTGGTCGGTCGGGTCGTCGACACCATCCCAGGTCCGAACACCCTGGTCGAACCAGGCTTGCAGATTCAGGTGATCATCGGGCTGCCCGACCCGAACGCGGCCGTTCCGCAGCCAACGACCACCCAAGGTGGCGTGAACCCGGTTCCTGCTCCGACCGTCGACCCGAATCTCGGGGGCCAAGGCGACGGCACCGGCGACGACAACGGTTTCGATAACTGAACTCCACTCCCACGCAATCGCAGGTTCGCTTCGCTCCGCCTGCTCTGCGGAATGCACTCCCACGCAATCGCAGGTTCGCTCCGCTCCCGGATTAGACCTTGGCGAGGAAGTTGCGCAGCATTGCGTGGCCGCTGTCGGTGAGCACCGACTCGGGGTGGAACTGCACGCCCTCAATTGGGAACTCGCGGTGGCGCAGCCCCATGACAATCCCGTCGTCGCTCTCCGCGGTGATCTCCAACGAATCGGGGATGCTGTCGCGGTCGACGATCAGGGAGTGATAGCGGGTGACGGTCAAGGTCGAGTCGAGGCCTTCGAAGACGCCGACGTTGTTGTGGGTCACCGTCGATGTTTTCCCATGCATCACCGAAGGCGCCCGCACGACATCGCCGCCATAGACCTGGCCGATGGACTGGTGACCCAGGCAGACGCCCAAGGTCGGAATCGTCGGCCCGAGCGTTGCGATCGTCTCCAACGAGATGCCGGCATCATCGGGGGTACCTGGTCCTGGACTGATCAGAATCGCATCGGGTGAAAGCGCGGCAAGCTCGTCGACGCTCAGCTCGTCGTTGCGATGCACGACCAACTCGCAACCCAGCTCGCCGAGATACTGCACGAGAATGAAGACGAACGAGTCGTAGTTGTCGATCACCACGACCTTGGGGCCACCCGAAGACATGGCCGAAGCCTAGGCACGGCGGCGGCGTCCCGCGCTCGGAGTTACCTCGGCGCAGCTCGGCGGTCGGGACGAGGCGGTGGTGTCACGTCCTCTCGCGGCGAACGACCGCAGCCCAACTCGAGTTCGTACTGGGTACGGGGTGGTTGCCAGTGCTCTCGAGCGGTCAGACCACTAACCTGTCGCCATGGCAAGTCCGCAGAAGCGCAAGGTCCAGGGTGGCCGAGTCACCGCCAAGGGAACCCAGCCCAAGGGCGAGGCAGCACCAGTAGCGCAGCCCTACAGCTCCGGCTACGTACCCGGCAAGGTCAGCCCGACCTGGGTACCGGTCCTCATGTTCGGCCTGCTCATCCTGGGCGCGCTCATGATCATCTTCAACTACATGGGATGGGTCCCCGGCGGCACCAGCAACTGGTACCTGCTCGGCGGCCTCGGCCTGATCCTGGCCGGCATCGTCACCGCCACCCAGTTTCACTGAATCTCTTCGCACTCGCAGGTTCGGCCTAACGGCCTCTGCCTGCTCTGCGGATCGGATCTCTTCGCAATCGCAGGCTCGGTCTATTCGACCGGGGCGACGAGGGTCATCTCGTCCATGCAATGGCGCGGCGGCTCAGGGTCCTGGTCGCGAGCGACGGTCATCCGCACCTCGCTGCCGCAGATCTCGCAGCGGTACATGATCTTGACCCGGCGAAGCTCACCCGCCGGCGGCGGCTCGGGCGGTGGCGTGGCGAATCCACTCAGCATCTTCATGCCGACCCGCATGATCAGCACCCCAACCGCAATGGCGATCAACACATTGATGACGACGCCCACCTCGTCAGGGTAGGGCGAACGCCAAGCAACTAGGGTGCCGCCCAGGGGGAACCGCGGGGGATCCCCCAAGGGGGAGCGCTATGGACGCGTACAACTTCGCACTGCTGCTATTGCGAGTGTCGTTCGGTCTCACGATGGCCGCGCACGGCTACGCCAAAGTCTTCCAAGGCGGCAAGCTCGCCGGGACCGCCGGCTGGTTCGACTCCATCGGCATGAAGCCGGGCAAGGTGCACGCCCGTCTCGCCGCCGGCACCGAGATCCTGGCGGGCCTCGGGCTCGCCGCCGGATTGCTGACAACCTTCAGCGCGGCGGGATTCGTGGCGCTCATGCTTGTCGCCGGTTGGACCGTGCACCGCTCCAACGGGTTCTTCATCGTGAAGTCCGGCTGGGAATACAACTTCATCCTGGCCGTCGCCGCCGTCGGGTTCGCCATGCTCGGACCAGGTGACTGGTCACTCGATGCCGCCCTCGATATCGACCGCGACCTCGACGAATGGGTTGGGCTCGCCGTCGCCGGCGGCGGCGGAGTACTCGCCGGCCTTGCCCAACTCGCCCTGTTCTACCGACCGCCGGCGAGCTAGCCGACGTCGGCGAGGGTGCGCAAGAAGCGGTCGTTCTCCTCGGGCGTGCCAATGGTGACGCGAATGCCCTCGCCAGCGAACGGACGGGTTACGACACCGCGCTTCTCGATCTCGACATACAGATCGGTCGTACGCTCGCCGGTCGCAAGGTAGACGAAGTTCGCCTGGGCGTCGGGCAGATCCCAGCCCTGCTCGGTGAGCGAAGCGACCACACGCGCACGCTCGTCGCGAATGTTCTGCAGCAACGGTTCGTACTCGTCGCGGGCGTCGAGCGCAGCCATCGCGGCGGCTTGTGCCAGCCCGTTCACCGCAAATGGGGCCAACACCTTGTTCACCTGATCGACAACTTCGGGCTTGGCGACGAGGTAGCCGACACGGACACCGGCCAAGCCGTACGCCTTGGAAAAGGTGCGGCTCACAACAACGTTCGGGTGATCCGCGATGAGTTCGACGGGGTTCCCGAACCCGGGGTCGAGAAACTCTCGGTATGCCTCGTCGATGAGCACGATCACATCGTCGGGAACCGAGCCCATCATCGAACGCATTGCATCGACCGTGAGCGCGGTGCCGGTCGGATTGTTCGGCGTGGCCAACATGATGATCTTCGTCTTGGACGTGATCGCGGCCGTGACGGCGTCGAGGTCGAACTCATGGTTGACGAGGGGAACCTGGACCGATTCGGCTCCCATCATCTGGACGTTGACCGGATAGGCCTCGAACGAGCGCCACGGATAGAGCGCCTGGTCACCGGGATCGAGATAGGCGAGACACAGCTGCTGCAGCAGCCCGACCGAGCCGCAACCCACCGCAACATGATCCAGGTCGAAGCCGACCAGCTCACCAATTGCGGTGCGAAGATCGACGGCGAGATGGTCGCAATAGCGGTTGACGCCCGTCGCTGCCTGTGCGATCGCTGACACGACCGAAGGCACCGGCGGATACGGGTTCTCGTTCGACGCCAATTTGATGGCATCGGTGATGCCATGTTCTGCTTCGGCTTGTTCTGCGGCCTTGCCCGGTCGATAGACCGGCATCGCCTCGACTGCTGGCCGAACGCCACCGATACTCATCCGTTGCGCTCCTCTCGCGGGCAACTATCCATGCGCCCGCTGAACCTAGCGTGTGCCCAGGGTTACCCTGCGAACTGTGCACCAGCGCGCTGAATGCCGGGTGGTCTCATGGTCCAATCTTCGATGTGTGCAAGCGACTTCCGAGACCGCTCTGTCGGCCACCAGGATGGTTCGGCCTCGACGACCTGGGCACGATGCATCAGGTCGAGAAGGGTCGTCATCTCATCACCGAAGGTCATCCCACCAGCCGCTTTGTCATGATTCTCGACGGTGCCGTCGCGGTGCGGTCGAGAGGGATTGAACTGATCGTCAGAGAGTCCGGTGACTACTGCGGCGAGATCGGTCTGCTCGACCGGCTCTCCGGCGGCCCAGGCATCGCTTCGGCGAGTGTCGTGACCGAGCGAGACTCGCTGTTGCGAAGTCTTGCCCCGTGGGAGTTCAAGCAACTCCTCGCCCGGAACCCGGCCGCTCGATACGACGTGATTGCGCAGGCCCGCTCGCGTTTGGTCACCTGGAGCTGACCGCTCGGCCGCGTGTGCCCGGCGACACGTCCACGTCCTAAGATCGCCAACACCAGCCTCTGGGGGCGTTGCTGGTGGGGGGATACGACGGTGCACCACGCGGGATCGCTGTACGAGAGTGAACGGACGCGCGTCTGGCGCGAGCCACATGTCTCGGGCACCTTTGTGTTCAAAGCTCCGAACCATCACCCAGTGCTCCATGCCGAGGTGGCCCACTACGAACGTGCGGCGGCGGTCTCCGCGATTGCCGAAGGGCTGACTCCTTCGACCGTGCTCGAGCTTCGTTCGGGCACACCGCACCTGATCAGCCTGGGCGGAGCCGATCACACGCTCGCCGACCTCGCAAACGAGGTGACGACGCTCATTGACCGTCTTGGGTGGCTCTGCGACACGGCCGAGACCATTGCCCGCTTCCATGACCTGGGACTCGTCCACGGCGAGATCCGGGCCGCGAACTGCCTCGCCGACCCAGACAACGGACGGGTGCTGCTTGTCGACCTCGAGACGTGCCGTTCGTTCGATGGTGTCGAGCTCCCGGGCCAGGCGCGGGTGATCGACGACGACGGACGGCCCGACCCTCGCAACGACTTGCGCGCCTTCGGGGTGCTGCTCGACGAATGGGTTACGTCGGCCAGCGACGGCGCCGACGCCCACGATGGACCGCTCGGCGCCATCATCGCGAAGCTCACAGCGTCCGATCTCGCTGCCGGCTACCAGTCGGCAGGCGTACTCGCCCGCGACCTGCGCCGCTGTCTGAATTCGCTTCGGGTCACCGGCATGATCGCACCATTCGAGCTAGGGCTCGAACGTTCGTCGCCGGTACTCGACCTCGAAGGCGTGCTGGTCGGACGAGGCGCCGAGCTCGATCGTCTCGATTCCATGTTCGACACCAGTGCGCTCGAGGCAGGGCAGATCGCGATCATCGATGGTCAACCGGGTGCGGGCAAGTCTGCCCTCGCCGCCCGTTACGCCCAGAATGTCCAAGAACGCGGCGGCGTGGCCGGTCGCGGCAAGTTCGAAGCTGGCGCGGCCGACCCGTATGGAGCGATCACGCAGGCGCTCGGCGACATTGTGCGAGCGATGTTGGGGTCGACAACCCATGAGTTCGACCGGTGGCGCCAGGAGCTCCTGGCGACGGTCGCGCCCGCCGCGTCGGTGCTGGTGCCGCTGGCGCCTGACCTGGCGGCGATCTTCGGCGACTCCCAAGGCACCGCCGACCTTGGGGCAGTCGAGGCCCGCAACCGGTTGCATCGCGCCATCGCCGAGCTCCTCAAAGCCACCGCGGCCATCAGGCCAGTTGCCTTGGTGATCGATGACCTGCAGTGGGCCGACTCGGACAGCTTGCTGGCGTTGCACGAGGTCCTGGACCTGGCCGGTCGCAACTTCATGTTCGTCGGCACACACCGCGACGGCGAGTTCGACACGTCAGTGCTCGGTGTCGAAACCGGTGACTACGCCGAGGTGTCCATACGCGGGCTCGATCACGGCGCCGTCGAACAGTTCATCGAAGAAGCGGTCGGGGCGAGCCCCTCGCTCGACCAGGCCGCCGCGATCATCGCCGAGCGTTCGGCGGGCAACCCGCTCTTCATCAAAGAGATCATCCGTCGCGCTCAGCAAGAAGGCGCGTTGCGCTTCGAGTCCACCAGTGGCCGATGGCTCTGGGACTTGCGCCGGCTCGGCGATCTCGAGCTGTCGGACAGCGTCGTCGACCTCTTGCTCCTGTCGTTCGACACGATGTCGGCTGACCATGCCGACATCCTGAGCGACGTGGCGTCCCTGGGCGGTCCGTTCACTCTGGAGATCGCCATGATCGCATCGGGCGTGTCTGGCACCCAGGTTGCCGAGGCACTGTGGGACGCGCTCGCGCTGCGCCTCATCGAGCCGGTCGCCGCTGAGCAGCGTCGCATCCGTGTCGTCGACGCGGACACCACCTATCGATTCACCCACGACCGGGTCGCAGAAGCGGCGGTCGCGCGCACCGATGGCATCGCTCGCCAGCAGGCGCATCTCCGCTACGGCCGTCACCTGGGCACCCGTGCAGATGCGGCGACGTTCGAAGTTGCGCACCACCTCAACGAGGCCTTGATGCTGATCGAGGACGAGGCCGAGCGGGCAGAACTGGTCCAGCTCAATCTCGTCGCTGCGCACGAGGCGATCGAGCGCACATCGTTCCCGCTCGCCCGGGAGTTCTTTGAATCGGGTATCCAGCTGCTCGGCCCGGCCGGGTGGGCTACCGACCCCGAGACAGCCGCCGATCTCCACCGTGGTGCGGCCGAGACGAGTTTGCTCGTCGGTGATGTCGCTCGAGCGCACGAGTGGCTCGATACGGCCATGCCGAACATGCTCGAGCCGACGTCGGTGCGCGCCGCGCAATTGGCCGTGCTGCGGATGCGAGCCCTCGTCGCCGAGCAGCGGCTGAATGAGGCACTCGACACTGCCATCGAGGCCTTGGGCCGTCTGGGTTACGACATTCGCCGTCAGCCCAGTCAGCTGCACGCCGGCGGCGCAATGCTCTCGATTCGGCGGGCGCTTCGGTCCGTTTCCGACGAAGAGCTGTTGAGGTTGCATTCCTGCGAGGACCCGGAGGTGCTCCAAACACAGCAAGTGATGGCCGAGGCCATCGACGTCGCCTACATCATTCAGCCCGAACTGTTCCCGTTGCTCGTACGACGCTCGCTAGAGCTCACGCTCCGCCATGGACTCATGCCGCTGTCTGCCGTGAGCTTCGTCCACTACGGCGTGCTGTTGGCCGCAGCATTGGGCGACTACAAGGGGGCTCGCCGCTGGGGTGAGCTCGGCCTCAAGCTCGCGGCGACCGAGCAATGCGCAGCGTCGCGCAATGCGACCGGCTGGCTCTACTACAACTTCATCCATCACTGGAGGGCCCCGCTGCACGAAGCACGTAGCCCGCTGCTGGAGTCGTACCGGCGATCGGTCGAGAGCGGGGGACTCGAAGCGGCCGGTTGGACCGCAGCGGTCGCCACGTACTTCTCGTTCGCCCAAGGCTTGCCGTTGGCCGAGGTCGACACCCTCGCTGGGCGACTCACCCCGCCCATCCGTTCACAGCGTGTGCAGACCCGTCTTTGCCAGTCAACCCAGCAGCTCGTGCTCAACCTGATGGGTCGTAGCGAGTCGCCGTTCCTGCTGGCGGGCGAGAGCGGGTTCGATGAGCGCGAAGCACTCATCGCCGCCGAACTCGAAGGCGACACGGTCAGTCTCGGCGCCGCCGCGATCACCAAGCTGGCCTTGCGCTTCTGGTACGGCGATTCGCCGGGCGCGGTTGAATTGATCCCGCTCGCCGAAGAGCACCTCGAAGGCATGGCGGGAACACTCAACGTGCCGTCGTTCCACCTGATGGACGCGTATTGCCGGGCGATGGCCGACCCGAAGTCGCGCACGACCAAAAAGGCCATTGGTCGGGCCCGGCGAAAGTTCAAGAAGTGGGCGTCGTCGTGCCCATCGACGTATGCCCCGATGGCGGCGATCGTCGAAGGCGTGTGGCAGCTCACCAAGGGCAACACCGTCGAGGCCGAGGTCGAGTTCGATCGGGCGATTACCGCCGCTGACGAGGCGCGGATGATGCAATACGCGGCCCTCGCCCGCGAGTCGTTGGCCGACATCTACGAGTCGTCGGAACGCAATACGCTCGCTCGCACCATTCGGCGCGACGCCTATGAGCAGTGGCGCAGCCTTGGCATGACCGCCCGAAGCGACCGCCTCGAACGCGAGTACCCGTGGCTCGTGCACGGAGACGCATCGGTCGTGCCGTCGAGTGCCGACGTGCAAGGGATTCTCGATGCCACGCACGCCATCTCTGGCGAGATGGAACTCGAGGATCTTCTCGCGCAACTGGTCGAACAAGCATGTGAACTGACCGGCGCGACCGGCGGACTGGTGTATCTCGCTGTGGACAACGCATTGCAGTGTCGAGTCGTGCGACGAGCGGGCCAGACCGACATCGTGGACGGAGCCGGTAGCGACGGACCGACCACACTGATCCGCTACGTCGAGCGTTCGCTTCGGCCGCTGCGCCTCGACGATGTGCGCGCCAGTTCGCTCGGCGTAGATCCGCACGCCGAAGCGAACGGGACACAGTCCACGCTGACGGTGCCGGTCCTGAGCCGGGGTCACGTGGTCGCCATCTTGCACGTCGAACACGACCAGCGACGGGGGGCGTTCACGGCCGACCATCAGCAGACCTTGATGATGCTCGCCGGCCAAATGGGTGTCTCGCTCGAAAACGTCGAGCTGGTGAGCCGCCTCGAAGCGGCCCTCGACTCACAAGAGATGCTGACCGCCGCGCAGTCGCGCTTCATCCCCAACGAGGTCCTGCGGATCTTCGATAGCGAGGACATCCGCACCGTTCGGGTCGGTGACACGGTCCAGCGCAGCATGGCGGTGCTCATCAGCGATATTCGTGGCTACACGCGCCTCGTCGAAGAGCTCAGCCTGAGCGACGCCGGCCGGATCGCCATCGACTTCCTTCAGCTTGTCGAGCCGGCGATCATCGGCAACAACGGTTTCGTTCAGGACATGCGTGGCGACGAGGTGCTCGCCTTGTTCAGCGGCGATGCCGACGATGCCGTACACGCGGCCTTGGCGATACGTCGAGCACAGTTCCTGCAAAACCAGCGGCGCGACGAGGCTGGTCTTCCCCCAGTCGATGCGGGAATCGGGGTCACGGCCGGCGACGTGATGATGACCATGGTCGGTGGCCTCAACCGCATGACGTGCGGGGTCATCGGCGACGCGGTGAATCTGGCGAGCCGGATCGAGGGATTGAACAAGCGCTACGGCACCGGGCTCTTGGTGGGGGAGGCGCTTGTCGATGCGCTCCAGCGGCCCGAGGAGTTGTCGATCCGTCGAATGGAGCGGGTCAAGGTCGTGAACCGAGCTGAGGCGGTCGTCGTCTACGAGGTCTACGACAACGACCCGCCCGAATTGGTGGACCAGAAGCGGGCAGCGCAACCCGCCTTCGACGCAGCATTTGCTCGTCTCGACGCGGGCGACACCGTCGGCGCGCTTGCGGCATTCGAAGCCTGCGTTGGGCTCATCCCCGACGATGTCGTCGCGCAGCTCCACATCGACCAGTGCCGTGCGGCGATCGACGGCGGGATCGTCGATATGCGTTTTGCGGAGCTGACCGAGAAGTAGGCCGGCGGTCGCGAAGTCGGCCTAGGGCCGACGTCCACGCATCAGGGCTTCGGTCGCAGAATGCAGCTGGTCGGACAA
>CALLPT010000063.1 GCA_938015575.1 uncultured Acidimicrobiales bacterium | reverse complement strand
GCTCTGACACGCGCAACCGGCAGCGATGACTCAGCGCGTTCGGGCCAAGGTGAGGGCGCAGACCAAGGGGCGCACGACCACGCCGTCGTATTCCTCGTCGATGACCGTCACGAGCTCATCGACGAGGGCCTTTTGTTCGTCGGGTGGACGGACCAGCGTGCCTGAATAGGTCATGAGCAGGTCGCGGTAGTCGACCGAGGACTAGGTCTGGTCCCAGTCGACCTCGATGACCTCGACGTCGACGAACAGTGGGCTCGCCTGTGCTTCCGACGCGATCCTCGGCACCACGCTGCCCCGGGTCGGTGGTGACCAGTCGTGGCTCTCGTCGCCGAACGCCGAATAGATCGGCTGCACCCGCTCGAAGTAGCCACGATCGACCGGATCGCCGACCTGCACCAGGTCGATGATGGCCAACCAGCCGCCGCGGCGGAGTAGTTCGTACGGGCGTCCAAGTCGGTCGTCGCCTTTGATCCAGTGATACGCGGTCGCGCACACGACGGCATCGAATGAGCCAAGTGCGACATCGACCGTCTCGAAGTCGCCGTGATGCACCTCGACGCTGGGGTGGGTCTGGCGCAGGCGGGCGGCGAAATTCTCGCCCGGCTCAGCTACGACGACATGATCGGCTCGGGCCACGAGTTCGGTCGTGGCCTGGCCAGTGCCGGGCCCTACCTCGATGACACTCGTCGAGCGAGCGGTCCCACTCCGGTCGAAGCCAATTCGGTCGAAAATGGCATCGAAGTGCGCGGCCGGGTACGTGGGCCGGGCCCTTGCATAGCGCTCGGGATCGATGTCGAAACTCGTTCGTGGATCCACCGGGCCCGCCATGGTCGAAAGCTTCCCACATGGCCAGAAGCCTCGGGGCAGGGCTGGCACACTGACGGGGATGAGTGACAGTTCTCCGGGCACATCGCCCGTGCAGCCCCGCAAGGTGGTTCTTGCCGCTGGCGGCACGGCGGGACACGTGTTCCCGGCGCTCGCGATCCGCGAGATGTTGGTCGACCAGGGCACCGACGTGCGTCTCTACTGCGACGATCGAGCGCTCGCGTACCTGGGTGATCTCGACCGCTCGAGCGTCGACGTGGTCGCAAGCGGCGGTCTCGTCACGGGTTCGATTCGGAAACGAGCCACGAATCTGGCGAAGCTGATCTCGGGGTCTTTTCACGCCCGATCCTTGCTCAAAGCATTCGAGCCTGATCTCGTGATCGGGCTCGGCGGCTACGCATCGGTTGGACCGGTGCTCGCGGCTCGTCAGCTCGGCATCGCCAGTGTGCTGCACGAGCAGAACTCGGTGATGGGGGCGGCCAACAAGGTCACGGCGCGGTCGGCCGATGCGGTGGCCCTCACGTTCGACCCGACCGAGGGAGCGCGTGGCGATTGCCATGTCACGGGGAACCCGTCGCGTCCCGCGATTATCGCGATCGGGCAAGCCCCGTATCCGACGCCCCGGGCCGAGGGACATCTCGGCATCGTCATCATGGGTGGTAGTCAGGGCGCTCGTGTGGTGTCCGACCGCGTGCCTGCGGCGCTTGGCGGACTTCCCGAACCCCTGCGCACGCGTCTACGAGTGACCCATCAAGCCCGCCCCGAGGATCACGATCGGGTGGCTGCTGCCTATGCGGCGGCTCGGATCGATGCGACCGTCGAGCCCTTCATCGACGTACCTGCGGTGCTGCCCGAGGCGCATCTCGTGATCAGTCGATCGGGGGCAACAACGGTCTGTGACCTCGCGGTCGCCCGGCGTCCGGCCATCTACCTGCCGTTGCTGTCGCACAAGGACCTGCAACAGGTGAAGAACGCGCAGGCCGTCGTGTCCGCAGGTGGCGCGATCATCTGCCGAGAAGACGAGACCGATACTGCGCAGCTGCGTGGGCGTATCGCCTCGTTGCTCGAGGACCCGGCCCGTCTCACGTCGATGGCCGACGCGGCCCGAGCCTGGTCCCGCCCCAACGCCGCGCGCGACATCGTCGCCCTCCTCACCTGAACCGCCACGTTTGTCGTCCAGCCCGGTAACGGTGGGCGGCGAGGGCTACTGGTCGGCGGAGAGCTGTTCGGCGCGTTCGTGCTGCAGAAGCGGGTCGACGACTTCGTCGAGTGCTCCGGCCAGGATCTTGTCGAGTTTGTAGACAGTGAGCCCGATGCGGTGGTCGGTCACCCGGTTCTCTTTGTAGTTGTACGTGCGGATTTTCTCCGAACGCCCGCCGCCGCCGATCTGCCCCTTGCGCAAGTCGCTGGCTTCGGCCGCGGCGCGTTCTTGTTCCGCCTGCAGCAGTCGGGCCCGCAATACCTGCAAGGCCTTGGCCTTGTTCTGAAGCTGGCTCTTCTCGTCTTGCATCGAGACGACGAGACCGGTCGGCTTGTGCGTGATGCGCACGGCCGAGTCCGTGGTGTTGACCGACTGGCCGCCCGGACCGGACGCCCGAAAGACGTCGATCTGCAGATCGTTGTCGTCGATGTCGACCTCGACCTCGTCAGCCTCGGGCAGCACCGACACGGTCGCCGACGACGTGTGCACCCGACCCTGTGACTCGGTGACGGGTACCCGTTGCACCCGGTGCGGGCCGCCTTCGTGCTTCATGTGGGACCACACCGCGTCGCCCTTGAGGAGGAACACGACGGTGGAGAACCCGCCCATGTCGCTGTGGTTCGCCTCGAGCATTTCTTGGCGCCAACCCTGCGCCGAGGCATAGGCCTTGTACATGTCGAACAGGTCCCGGGCGAACAGGTTGGCTTCTTCGCCACCTTCGGCACCCCGGATCTCGACAATCACATTGCGGCCGTCGTTCGGGTCCTTGGGAATCAACAACTCGTCGAGGGTTTCGCTGGCCTCTGCGGCGCGGCGCTCGGCGTCGGCGATCTCCTGGGCCCACTCGGCCCGGTCATCACCCGACGACTCGGCATGCATCTCGCGCGCCGCCTCGGCGTCTTCGTTTGCGCCGCGGAGCTCGTTGATGCAAGCGACGATCTCGCCGAGTTCCTTGTACCGCCGCATCACTTGCGCGTACTGGTTCGGCGTCTTCGGAAGTTCGGGGTCGGCGAGCTGCTGTTCCACGTCGTGGAACTCGCGCAGCAGTTCTTCGTGCAGCTCGCTCATGGAGCCAACCTACTCAGCGGCTGCCCAATCCCAGCACCGCTCACGCCTCGGGCCACGGAACATCGGCGGTGACGATGTCGATCGGGACACGGCACTGCGCCGCAACTGCGGCGGTCATTGCGTGCTGATCCCGCTCAGGCAGCACCAGCACGATCTGCTCGGCGCCGTGGCGAGCACCGACTTCGGCCGCGGCGGGCACGAGGTCGAGGTCGATCCCGACCGAGCAAGCCACAAGTGTTCGTTCTGCGCTCGCCCAGGCGAACGCGGGCGCGACGTCGTACAGACCGTCACGAGGAGTGGCGCCTTCGACGGCCGTCAGTGCCGCGAGGCCGAGCGCCGAGGGGTCCTCGACTAGTTCGGCGCGCAGCCACCGCTCACGAACAAGCCGATTAATCGGATGTGGCCCGGCGCGGCGGC
The DNA here is from genome assembly GCA_938015575.1 of uncultured Acidimicrobiales bacterium. Taxonomy (GTDB): domain Bacteria; phylum Actinomycetota; class Acidimicrobiia; order Acidimicrobiales; family UBA10347; genus UBA10347. The sequence continues at coordinate 10,713 of CALLPT010000063.1, read as the reverse complement.
GACGATGCTGCAGGACCTGAGCGACGACTTCGGCCAACGACTGGTCCGGCGTCATGTCCGGATTCATGACAGCGAACGCGCCCTGGTCATAGGCGCCGACGCCGACATCGAGACGCTGTTCGTCACCGACGCCAGATACGCGCGCGACTTCGAGACCTCGGCACTCGCCGATGATCCAGCCGTGCTCGACGACGATGGTGACTTCGGGCATCGCGAGCAGCTCGGCGAGGTGTGGCTCGAGTGGCGCCGGTTCCGTCGAAGCGATCACGCTCGGCGAGGCTGGAGCGAGCGATGTTCCCGAGATGGCCCAGACGGTTGGGGTCGATTCGAAGTGGCCAGCCCGTCGGGCGACCTCGCCCGCGTGCTCGGACTCAACGAGCAGATCGACCGAGGTGGCCTCGGCCCGGGTGACCAAGACAAGCGCCTGCCCAAAGCTTCGGGCAGGCGAGGTCTCAACCAGCACGGTCCACACGCCGTCGGTGTCGAGTGCTGCTCCCCACGGTGTCGCATGATCGACACCGTCGGGGCGATTCAGTTGATCACGAGCCAGTGTGCGCAGCTTGGTGCGCCAGAGTCCGGCTCGTTGTTCGGGCGAGAGTGCCAGGACTCAGTCGTCCGAAGCTTCGGCGTCGTCGCTGGCTGCTTCTTCTTCGGCCGGTGCTTAGGCTGGTGACTCTTCGGCGACAGGCTCCTCGGCGACAGGCGCTTCGGCGGCAGGCTCTTCGACTGGCGCTTCTTCGGGTGCTGCCTCTTCGGCGGCGGGAGCGCCGGCCTTTTGCTTGCGACGGCCGTAACGCTTTTCGAAGCGCTCGACGCGACCGGCGGTATCGATGATGGTCATCGTGCCGGTGTAGAAGGGGTGGCTTGCGGCCGAGATCTCGACCTTGGCAAGCGGGTACTCGACGCCGTCAACTTCGGTCGTCTCATCTGTCTTGATGGTCGACCGGGTGATGAAGCTGGTGCCGTTCTGGGTGTCCAGGAAGACAACGTCGCGGTAGTCGGGGTGGATCTCAGGCTTCATGGCGTCTCGCGATGCAGGTTTGCTTGGTATGCGTTCTTCGGAATGGGTTCGAGGAGCGCGTGCCGCACCGCCACCTCGTGCCAGAGCACGATACGACGGGATGCGGCACACGCAGCCTTCGAAATCAGTTCGACCGGTGCGGTCGAACTTGAATCACTTCAGGTCGACCTGAGCGCCAGCAGCTTCGAGCTTTTCCTTGGCGGCTTCGGCGTCTTCCTTCTTGGCACCCTCGAGGACGGCCTTGGGGACACTCTCGACGAGCTCCTTGGCTTCCTTGAGGCCGAGGCCCGTGAGGCCACGGACTTCCTTGATGACGGCGATCTTCTTGTCGCCCTCGGTGAGCAGGATGACGTCCCACTCTTCCTTCTCTTCAGCAGCTGCCTCGCCACCGCCGCCTGCCGGAGCAGCGGCCATCGCAACCGGAGCGGCTGCGGTGACGTCGAACTTCTCTTCGAACGCCGTGAGCAGCTCGCTGAGCTCGAGAACGGTCATGCCCTCGATGGTGGTCAGGACTTCTTCAACCTTGGACATGATCAGTCCTCCTCGGTGTCGGTGTCTTCGGAGGCCTCTGCGGCCTCTTCGGTCTCTTCAGATGCGGCCGCTTCGGCGGCATCTTCCGTTGCAGCTTCGGCGTCGGCGGGTGCCTCGGCGTCAACAGCGTCGGTCTCTTCAGCAGCCGCTTCTTCAGCGGGTGCTTCTTCAGCAGCCGCTTCTTCGGCGGGTGCTTCTTCGCCAGCAGGCGCGCCAGGTGCGCCACCCTGGTCGATGAGCGCCTTGAGCAGGCCGGCCATGTTCTGCGGCATTGCCTGAAGCAGGCCAGCGAACTTGGCCATCGGGGCCTGGAGCAGGCCGGCGAACTTGGCGAGCATCTCTTCGCGAGGCGGAACCTTGCTGAGTGCTTCGACGTCGGCGGCACCGATGACGGCACCATCCATCAAGCCGCCCTTGATAACCAGCTTGTCGTTGGTCTTGGCGAATTCGGCGAGTGCCTTGGACAACGTGACCGGATCGCTCTGGCCAGTTTCGTTCGGGTAGGCGAACGCAAGTGCGGTCGGGCCGACGAGGTGATCGCCGAAGTCGTTGCCCGTGCGCTCGGCCGCGATCTTGGTCAGCGAGTTCTTGTAGATCTTGAATTCGCCGCCAGCGTCGCGGACGGCTTGGCGCAGCTGCGCCTGGGCCGGCACGTCGAGTCCGCGGTACTCGGTGACGACGACGGTGCCGGCGCTTTCGAGCTTCTCAGCGATCTCGTCGACCTTTGCGGCCTTGTCGGGTCTCGGGTTGTCCATGAGGCGGTCTCTCGCTTCTGGGTGCGGATGTCGGGTGGTGCGCCGGGGCGACCAAAACGACGAAGAGCGTGTCGCAGACGTCGGGAAGTTCCGAGTGCGCAACACGCTCGTGATCAGCCGAAATCGGCTGCAAGCTCGTTGTCTCCTCGTCGGGCGGCTGACGGATCAGCGCTTACGTTGAGCGAATTCGTTCTTGATTCGAGTTGAATCAAGTGCGGTTCGGTCGAACACCGGAGGTCTTCGGCGACGGATGCAATTGTCGATCACCGAGGGTAGCGGCCGGGCACGCCGAACCACCCCGAGCGACGAAATTCACATCGACAATCCCAGCTCAGAGAAGGATCACGAAGAGGACCACGGCCACGACGGCCACGAAGGCGACGGCCGCCACATAGCCGAAGACGGATCCGCCCGGTGCGGTCGTATCGGGTCCGTAACCCATGAGCGCGGCTTGGGTAGCCGCATTGCGCCGCAACCGTTGGCGGCGTAGCCGAGCCCGGCGCCAACGGGCCAGCAGCGAGACTCGGGGCGCCCCACCGCCCCGACGAATCATGAACTCACGGAAGTCGTGGCGTGCCCGACGCAGACGATGTCGCCGCCGCTTGACCTGAACCGGCGCCGGACGTTGGTACTCGACCACCGCAGCCGGCTGAACCTGTGCTGCGATTGGCGCCACAGCCGACGGGAGCTCAGCGACTGGCTCAGGCACCGCAGGAGCTTCGACCTCGGCCGCGGGCTCGGACTCAGCGACTGGCTCAGGCGCAGGGGGAGCTTCGACCTCGGCCGCGGGCTCGAGCTCAGCGACTGGCTCCGGCGCAGCCGGAGCTTGGACCTCGGGCGTCGCCGGATCGCGTGGGGCCAGATCAGGGCTCGCGGCAAAGCCGACTTCGTCGTGGGTCTCGACATTGCCGTCAAGCCACGGCACGGCGACCAGCGATTCGCCGACCGAGCCCGACGGCCGGTTGTCGGCGAGCCACGAGGCAGCCACGGGCATCCGCGAGGTTTCGCGATCTTCCAGCACGATCGTGTCAGCAGATGCGGCAAGGTCGCCCGCGAGCACCGCGTCGGTCACATCGACGACGACCTCGTCAGCGGTTTCGTCATCGGTCGTGTCGGCGATTGTGTCGGCGGTTGTGTCGATCAGCGGCGTGGTAGGCAACGACGCGACGAACCGAGCAGCATCGAGATCAAGAAGGTCCTCGGAAAGGTCATCGCTCGGCAGGTCCTCGACCAGAGCCTCGTCGGGTGACGACCCAACAGGAGCGAGCTCGCCGGAAACTGGCTCGCCGGAAACTGGCTCGTCCGATAGCGGCTCGACTGCAGCAAGCTCAGGGGAAGCATCGCCGATAGCCGGGTCGCCGACGACGTCGATGGATTCGCCGGATGCGACGAACACTTCGCCGTCGATCATGTCGACAGCACCGACGGCGCCGAATACGTCAGGTGTGGTCGGACCGAACCCGCCTCGGAGGTTGCGGCGATAGCGACGTTCGCGATCGAACGGTCGTAGGCCGGCAACACTCTCGGCCTCTTCGAGGACCGCGTCGATGAACTCGTCAGACTTGACGAAAGCGACGGTTTCTTCTTCTTCGGTCCAGGCGTCGTGCGTCACAGCTTGCTCCCACCGCTGGACCACCCCGCCCGAGCGTGCCAGCGAGCCAAATCTTACTGACCTCGTCGGGACGAATCGAGGACATGCAGGCTGAATGATTCATTTCCGAGTACCCGATGCGGAATCGGGGTTCAGTACCGTGCATCGCATGAGCTCGGGCGAACGGTCGGTTTTCGATCAACGTGGCTTCGAGGTTCGCTTCGGCTGGGGGCCGAGCGGGCTCCGCAACCTTGCACCTCATGTCGATGCGGTCGTGATCGTCGACGTCTTGTCGTTCTCGACGAGCGTCGACATTGCACTCGGGCGAGGCGTGACCGTCTTCCCGTACCGATGGCACAACGGCACGGAACACGACTACGCGGCATCCGTCGACGCGCAGGTCGCCGATCCCACCGGTCAAGGGATCAGCTTGCGGCCCGCGTCGCTTGTCGAGGCGCCCGCGGGGCTGCGATTGGTGCTTCCGTCGCCCAACGGTTCTGCCCTGACCTTCGGCGCGCGCGAAGCCGGCGCCAACCAGGCGCTCGTTGGCTGCTTGCGCAACAGCGAGGCGGTGGCCCGAGCTCTCGATGCTTGCGACACCGTTGCCGTGATCGCCGCGGGTGAGCGCTGGAATGGCACCACCGGCCCGCTTCGCCCCGCGCTCGAAGATCTGCTGGGCGCGGGCCGCATCATCCGCGCCCTCGGTCGCTCGTCGATGTCGCCCGAGGCAAGGATCACTTCGGTGGCCGCGGACATCGACGACAGCGAGTTGCGGGCCATGATTCGAGAGTGCGGCAGTGGTCGCGAGAAGCGCATGCGTGATCGCGCCGACGACATCGACCTTGCCGTGCAGCTCGACGTGTCGAAGCTCGCGCCGACGTTGATCGGCGACGAGCTACGAGACGGCTCCGCCGACTGAGCTCGGAATCGGCCAAGACGCGAACCAGCGCCGCCCTGCGTGGCAGGACGGCGCTGATTTGAAATCGTGAGATCGGTTGTGGATCAGATAAACGCGGCGGGCTCGACCTTGATGCCGGGGCCCATCGTCGACGCCAGGCCGACCCTACGGACATAACGACCCTTGGCCGATGCTGGCTTGGCTCGCTCGAGCTCGTCCATGACGGCGTTGAGGTTGGTCGTGAGATCTTCGGAGCTGAAGCTGACCTTGCCGATCGGCACGGCGACGTTCGCGTTGCGGTCGGCGCGGTACTCGACGCGCCCGCCCTTGAACTCGCCAACGGCCTTGGCGACGTCGGGCGTCACGGTGCCGGTCTTGGGGTTCGGCATGAGGCCACGAGGACCGAGCGCACGACCGAGGCGACCAACCGTCGGCATCATGTCCGGCGTGGCGATGGCAACATCGAAGTCCATCATGCCGCCCTCGATCTCGGCGGCGAGGTCGTCGGCACCAACGAAGTCTGCGCCGGCCTCGCGCGCAGCCATCGCGGCTTCGCCCTGGGCAAAGACGGCGATACGCACGTCACGACCGGTACCCGCTGGCAGCGCAACGGTGCCACGCAATGCTTCTTCGGTCTTGCGAGGATCAATGCCGAGGCGAACGACCAGCTCGACGGTCTCGTCGAACTTGGCCGACGAAAGGCTCTTCACGAGCTCGATTGCCTCGTCGGGCTGATGGAGACGGTCACGGTCGTACCGCTTCGTTGCATCGCTGTAGCGCTTGCCTGCCATGGTGTTTGCTCCTTTGAAGCTCCCTCAGTTGTTCCAGAGCCGCCGGGCGAGGTCCTCCCAAGCGGTTGGCGTGATTCGGCGAAGCCGAACCCAGAAGAAGAGTTTCAGCAAGTTCGGCGGAGCCGAACTTGACGAAACCGGCCGAAGGCCGGTTTCAGACGACCCGCAGGCCCATCGAACGGGCGGTGCCGGCGACCTGAAGCTTGGCCTGGTCCAGGTCGTTGGTGTTCAGGTCGGGCATCTTGATCTCAGCGATCTCGGCGACCTGGGCGTCAGTGACCGTGCCGGCATCGATGCGGCCGGGTTCGGTCGAAGCCTTGTCCAGGCCTGCCGCCTTGCGCAGCAGGAACGCCGTTGGCGGCGTCTTGGTGATGAAGGTGAACGACCGGTCTTCGAAGATCGTGATCTCGACCGGAACGATCTGGCCACGCTGGCCTTCGGTCTTGGCGTTGTAGGCCTTGCAGAAGTCCATGATCTGCACACCGTGCGGACCGAGGGCGGTACCAACCGGTGGTGCCGGCGATGCCTCGCCAGCGGGGATCTGAATCTTGACGACTGCGGCGACTTGCTTCTTTGCCATGATGCGTAACCTTTGCCAGCCCGGGGCTGCCTTGGAGTGGGCTGCTTGCGTTTGGGGGTCCGGCGAGCGCCGAACGCAACCAGAGAAGTGTGCCGGTCCGAAGACCGGTGGACAACCTGCGACGCCGCGGAATGGGCGCCGAAATCAGACGGTGACCGCCGAACGAATCGACCAGCACCCTCTGCGAGAAGATTTAGAGCTTTGCTACCTGGGCGAACTCGAGCTCGACCGGGGTCTCGCGACCGAAGATATTGACCAATACCTTGACCTTGAGCTGGTCCTCGTTGATCTCGATGACCTCGCCGGAGAAGTCCGCGAACGGGCCTTCCTTGACGCGGACGGTCTCGCCCATTTCGTAGAGCTTGCGGGCCCGGGTTTTCTTGGGACCTGCGGCGGCCTCGGCATCGTCGGCCTTGACCTGCAAGAACGTTTCGACCTCGCGGCGCGGCAGCGGCGATGGCTTGGAGCCTTGGCCGACGAATCCGGTGACACCTGGGGTGTTGCGGATCACGAACCACGAGTCGTCGTCGAGACGGCAGCGCACCAGCAGATAGCCGGGGAACATCTTCTTCTGGACGACAACCTTTTTGCCCTGACGGAACTCGACGACGTCTTCCATCGGAATGACGACTTCGTGGATGCGTCCATCCATGTTCATCGAGGCGGTACGAGCTTCGAGGTTCTGCTTGACCTTCTTCTCGTAACCGGATTGCGTGTGCACGACGTACCAGCGACCGGGACGGTCGTAGGGGCTGATGACCTTGGGCGCCGCAGCGGCGTCTTCTTCGTCGTCGTCGTCGCCTTCGATCTTTTCGTAGACGAGCGCGTTTTCGTCGATGACTTCGGCGGCGGTATCGGCCGCGTTATCAGCGGAAGCTTCGGGTTGGCCAGCTTCGGCAGCGGCCTCTTCAGGCGCGGCCTCTTCTGCAGCTACGGGCTCGTCGGCCGGCGTGTGTTCTTCGTCGATGCTCATCGTTCGAAGAGCTTCACGATTGCTTCGCCCAACCCGAAGTCGAGCAGGGCGACAAGACCGGTGAAGAGCACCAGCAGCGTGAAGACCACCAGCGAGTAGTTCGCGACTTCTTCGCGGCTTGGCCACACGACCTTGCGCATCTCCGCCCGGACCTCGCGGAAGAACTGTGCGGGGGGCGTGCGGGGTTCGGTGGACTGCTGGCGTGGTTCGCGCTTTTGGCGTACCGGCTCGCCGTCGTCGTCGAGAAGACCCTGCTTCTGGGCGAAGCGGCGGGTTTGTCGATTCAAGCTGCTCGTGTCGGACATTGCCGTCTGAACCTCGGGGAGATTGTGTGAAAGGCCGATCGAAAGGATGACCAATCGAACGGGTCGCAGTTGGCAGGGCAGGCGGGGCTCGAACCCACAACCGCCGGTTTTGGAGACCGGTGCGCTACCAATTGCGCCACTGCCCTTCAACTGGTCCGCCAAGGCTAGCTGGGCGCTCTCCGGATTACTCGCCAGTAACGGTGAGCCCCACCCGGCGAGGTCGCCTCTTGCACCTCAGAAGCAGGGCGTCAGCTGGCGTTGCGATGGGCGTCGAGATCGATGACCTCGGCGACCGAAACAATGTCGGCGTCGCCTTTGGACAGGCTTGTCTCACCGGTGTCATCATCGAGATCTTCAGCGGCCGTGCCCCGTTCGAACGAGGCCGGTCGCCACGCAACCAGGCCGTCGCGAAGTCGGGCTCGAGCCCGATGGAGACGTACTTTTGCTGCGGCCTCGGAGATGTCGAGCTCCTCGGCGATCTCGCGATGCGACAGGCCATGGACATCGCGAAGCACCACCACGTTGCGGAGTCGCTCGGGAAGATTGTCCAGCGCCTTGCGAAGTCGAGCGCCAACCGCGCCGTTCTGGAGCTGGAACTCGGGGTCGGAATCTTCGCGATGGTCGGCGAGGTCAATCACCGTGTCGATGTCGTCGTGGCGGTGACGCTGGCTTCGCCCCATGAGCGTCGATGCGCTGTTCGCGGTTATGCGATGCAGCCATGTCGAGAAACGGGCATCGCCACGAAACTTGCGCAGGCTGCGAAAGGCTCGGACATAGGTGTCTTGGACCACGTCGTCGGCGTCGTGTTCGTTGCCGGTCAGGCGAAGCGCCAACGCGTGCACCCGCTGATAGGTGGCTTTGACGAGTTCGTCGAATGCCGCCCGATCGCCGGCTTTGGCCCTGGCGATGAGTGGCTTGAGTTCGTCGTCCACATCCGCAGCATATGGCGGGGCGGAGACGAGCGTGTAGCGCCGGACAGATTCGAACTGTCGACCTCTCGATTATGAGTCGAGCGCTCTCACCAACTGAGCTACGGCGCCCCGGAAAGATCCGGCTGGAGCTCCCTAAGAGAATTGAACTCTTGACCTCTTCCTTACCATGGAAGCGCTCTACCGACTGAGCTAAGGGAGCAGGGCGGTAAGGATGCCACGATACGCGGCCTCGCCCAACCCGTTTTTCACATTCAGCACCACTTCCTCAGAACAGAGGCATGCCAACCCCTCATGACGGAACCCACCATCAGAGACGCAACCGAGGCTGATGCCGGGTCTCTCCTTGCGATCTACAACCACGAGGTCCTGACCGGAACCGCCACTCTTGACCTGGAGCCGCGCACTCTCGAGGGCCAGATCGAGTGGATTCGGCGCCATCAGGGAGCCAACCCGGTGGTCGTCGCGGTCGTCGAAGACCAGGTCGTCGGCTTCGCTTCGTTGAGCCCGTTCAAAGAACGTGCGGCGTACCGGACGACGGTCGAGAACTCGATCTATGTGGCCGCGGGCGCCCAAGGCCAGGGCATCGGCAACCTGCTCATGACCGAGATCCTGGCACGGGCTCGATCGCACGGTTTCCATTCCGTTATCGCCCGGATCGCAGGAGACAATCCGGGGTCGATCGCCGTGCACCTGCGCCACGGCTACGAGTTGGTCGGGGTCGAACGCGAGGTCGGCCGCAAGTTCGGCCAATGGCTCGACGTCACCGAACTCCAACTCCTGTTGTAATCCGCGCAATCGCAGCTTCGTCGCTGACGCTCCTCGGGCCGCTCTGCGGACCAACCCTCGCAATCGCAGCTTCGTCGCTGACGCTCCTCGGGCCGCTCTGCGGAATTGTTGCTGGACGGAGCCACTGAAAATCGTTGGCTGTGGCACGATGTGCGACATGTCAACAGCACTGGGACCAGACATCGTCGAAGCCGCAAGCGGCCTCCAGGAGTACACGGTCGACCTGCGGCGGGCGATGCACGCCGAGCCTGAACTCGGGCTCCAACTGCCTGAGACCCAGGCCAAGATTCTCGACGCGCTGACGGGGCTTGGGCTCCATGTCACCACGGGCGAATCGACGACCTCGGTGGTCGCCGATCTGCACGTCGACCGCGCTGGTCCCATGACGCTGCTGCGCGCCGACATGGACGCACTCCCCCTCCAAGAAGACACCGATGTTCCGTGGAAGTCGCGTTACGAAGGCCGCATGCATGCCTGCGGGCACGACAGCCATGTCGCCATGCTCCTTAGTGCTGCTCGCATGCTCGTCGAGAACAAAGATGAACTACCCGGCCCTGTCCGGTTCATGTTCCAGCCCGGCGAAGAGGGCTTCCACGGCGCCCGGTACATGATCGAAGAGGGCGTGCTCGAAAACGTTGACCGGGCCTTCGCCATTCATGTCATCACGCCGATGCCGGCGGGCATGTTCTTCACCAAGGGCGGCCCGGTCATGGCCAGCGCCGACAAGTTCGACATCACCATGGTCGGTAAGGGCGGTCACGCCTCGATGCCGGCGGACGCCGTCGACCCGATCCCGGCCGCGGCCCAGGCAATCCTGGGGCTCCACACGATGGTCGGCCGCGTCAAGTCCGGCACCGACGACGCCGTCCTGACCGTCGCCCATCTCGAGGCCGGCACCACGAACAACATCATCCCCGAGACCGCTCGCATGGAAGGCACGATCCGCACCTTCGACGAGAAGATCCGCGCCCGCATCAAAGAGGGTGTCGAGCGCGTGGCCACCCACACCGCTGCCGCCCACGGATGCACGTGCGAACTCGAGATCGAAGAGGGCTACCCGGTCACGGTCAATGACGATGCCGAAGTCGCTCGAGCCGACGACGTCGCCCAGCAGCTCTTTGGCGAGAGTCACTTCCACCACCTGCCGTCGGGCGTGATGGGCGCCGAAGACTTCAGCTATGTGCTCAACGAGGTCCCCGGATCGATGGTGTTCCTCGGCGTCGCCCCCGAAGGTATGGAGCCCGGCGAGATCCCGCCGAACCACTCGAACTTCATGACCATCAACGAAGACGCCATGGCCAACGGTGTCGCCATGTACGCCGCCATGGCACTTGACGCCAACGGCTAACGCGCCACGTCGAAGCCGTCGCATGCATGACAAAGCCCCTGCCGAATCCGGCAGGGGCTTTGCATCATGTGGGCCAGGATGGATTTGAACCATCGAAGTGAAATCACGACGGGTTTACAGCCCGTTCCCTTTGGCCGCTCGGGCACTGACCCATGATTGGGTTGCACACGATACCCATCTGAGCCCCGGCACACACCGCCTT
>CALLPT010000062.1 GCA_938015575.1 uncultured Acidimicrobiales bacterium | reverse complement strand
GGTCCTCTTCGTAGAGGTCCTCGTCGTATTCGTCCTCGAAGAAGACATCCCAATCGAAGTCCTCGTCGCCGTACTCATCATCGAAGTACACGTCCTCGTCGAACTCGTCGTGCTCATCATCGAAGTACACGTCCTCGTCGAACTCGTCGTACTCATCGTCGTATTCATCGTCGTATTCATCGTCGAGGAAGACATCGTCATCGGCTTCGTCGTCGACGATTGGGTCGTCGTCGGCGGGGTCTGGGGTGGGCTCGCCGGCCGGCGCATCACCGCGGTTGGCTTCGATCCAGCTGGTGAGGCCAGGAACATCGGCATAGACGCCGGGTGTGGCGCCGCCACATTCCTCGCCCCAACTCACAACACCGGCAAGCACCGGACCGCGATCGGAGTTCACGACCAACGGACCTCCGCTGTCGCCGTAGCACGAGTCGGTGCCGGTTCCGCCTGCACACAGTTCGGTCGGCCCGTCGGTTCCAAGGGTCGTGCTGCACGATGCATCGGCGACGAGCGGGACCTGCACCTCGAGCAGCGCCGAGCTGCCGTCACCGTTCTCGGAGACGGCACCCCATCCACTCACGGTGCCGGTCGCAGCATTGGCCACGTCGGCATCGGTGGCCAGCGGGATTGCCTGGACACCATCGCCCAGCTCAAGCGGCTCGGCCAGCTTCAAGACCGCTATGTCGGCCAGACCGTTCGTGGCATAGCTCGGGTGCGACGTGATCGAGGCGACCTGCGCGGTCTGACCTGCATCGCTGTCGAGGTCGGTGACTCCAGCGCGAATCGTCGTTCCGGCCGCCGTCTCGCCTTCCAAGCAGTGCGCGGCGGTGATGATCGTCGTTGCGTCGACGATGGTGCCACCGCAGAAGTGCTCGCCGCCGGACTGCAGCGACACCTGATAGGGCCGCGCTTCTGGCGCCGATGGCGTGCCGTTGACAATGGCACCGGCGCCGCCAGCGACACCGCCGACCAGTCCAGCCGTCGCGATGAGCCCGAGCAGCGTCTTGCGCAATCGTGGCGTCCGGCGGCGCTTGCCGATCGATTCTTGTGGGGCGGAAGTCATGGTGATCTCCTGTTCGTGTGCTTCCAAGGTGGTTGCACTGTCCAGGAGTCGGCTGTCACCAACCTGAACGAACCTGACGAAACGTTCAGGTCCGTCGACAAGTGGAGCGCCGGGCTCGGCCAGTCTCAAGGCTCGCTACTTTTTGCGCGAAGCGCTGCCAGAGCCTCAAGGCTGGCGGCGCGGTGCCGATGGGACTTCGTGCGTGCTGGCGACCAAGCATCTTCGGATCCCCGATCCGTGGATGGCTCTCCCGATCCCGTGCAGCCCTCCGAGGCTGCGGTCTCCCCCTACTTCGAACGAAGCAGGTGGAAGCTCGTCGCGGCCGCAGCGATCACGTCGCCGGTCATCGTCGCCGTCACCTGGCCCCACGCCGACCACAGCCGAATGTTGTGGTTCCTCGCGATCCACCAGATCGCGGTGATGGCCATGGCAATGACCTTCGCGCTCCCCGACCGCCGTTCGCCCCACCCTCGCACGCTCCCGCCGCTCGCAACCATCGGCCTCGTCCTCAGCCAGCTGCTTCTGTCGAGCGCCTTGTTCTTCGATCCGACTGCGGCGAGAAGCGCCGACTTCGCCTTTGGGGTGGGTCTTGTGCTGTTCGCGTTTGCGGCCGGCACCGTGGCCGTGCTCGGTCCGATGAAGCTGGTTGCACGCATTGCACTGGTCTGCATGATGGTGCCGTACACGATTTCGGGCCTCGCCTTTGGCCATCCGGGTATCGCCATCGGCACCATCTTCTTCTTGGTCACGATCGCCGGTCTGGCCGTGGACAAGACGGGCGCGCTCTTCGACGAGCTGTACACGCTGCGCGACGAGGCGAGTCAACGGGCCGAGGCCGCCGAAGCGATCGCTACCACCGATGCGCTCACCGGGCTCACCAATCGCTACGGGCTGACGCTCAATGACGGCGAGCTGCTGCAAAAGGAAGTGTCGGGGATCTTCATCGACCTCGACAAGTTCAAAGAAGTCAACGACACGCTCGGACACAAAGCCGGCGACGACGTCTTGGTCGAAGTCGCCCGCCGGCTGCGCCGTTATGTGCGTCCGAGCGACACCGTGGCCCGTCTTGGTGGCGATGAGTTCTTCATCCTGCTCTGGTCTGATCACGAGATCCCGGTGATGGACATTGCCAACCGGATCCGCGAAGCAGTCGAACGGCCAATCCCGGTCGAAGGTGGTGTGGCCGAAGTTTCCGCCAGCATCGGACTGAGCCGCCAGAGCCCCGGCATGCTCAACCTCGATGCCCTCATTCAGAACGCCGACGAGGCGCTCTATATGGCAAAGAGCCTGGGCAGGAACCAGGTCTTTGCATCTTCGGTGCGCCTCAACCTCAACGCGACTTCGACGGCGGGCATCGCTGCGGACTCGCGACCTGGCGACAGCGAACGCTCAAACGGCCAGTTCGACTGATCCCGACGTCGCCGCGAGGTCACGTCGGAAAGCTCGGCGGCCGGACGACCGCTCGAAGCTGACGTTGCACCATGGATCACCCGTCCTGAGGTGATCTACCTGGGCACTCAACTCCGTGCTGTTCGCGCCGTAGGGTCTCGTACGGCCCGAATTGGCCGATTCGAGAACAACATGCGCCCCGACCACACCGCCCCTCACTTTCTGCGCCGACACCGACGCGTGCGCGTCTGGCCCCTGCTCGCCGTCACCTGTCTGCTGGCCGCGCTGCTCATGCCAGCGCCCGACGCTGGCGCCCAAGGCGGGAACACGGTCACCGAGACCATCGTGAGCCCCAACTCTGCGCGTGTGTGGAAGGCCCACAAGGACGGCATCGAACAGGGCACCGCGTGGCGCCAGCTCGGCTTCGACGACTCGACGTGGGAAGACCAGACGATGAAGTTCTACGAAGCTCACGGAACGGTGCGTGGCAACGGCTACTACGCCTACTACTTCCGCGAAGAGTTCGAGATCACCGACACCTTCCAGATCAGCGCACTCGAACTCGACCTGTATTACGACGACGCCGCGGTCATGTACTTGAACGGCGTCGAGGTCTACCGAAGCATCCGCAACAATCTCCCGTCGACCGACGAGATTCCCGTCGGCGATGTGATCCCAGTTGACACGCTGGTTTCGGTTGGCGGGGCAGAGGACTATTACGTACAGATCCCGGCCGCCTCCAACTATTGCGAGCAGGGCTGCATCAACGACGGCGCGACGAGCCCCGTCGACCCATCGCTGCTCGTCGAGGGAACCAACGTTTTCGCCGTGATGGCCTGGACTCGACCCACGAGCGACTTGGGGTTCGACCTGGGCATCGACGTCGTGCGCGATCTCGATGCACCGCTGCCCGACCAGATCAACATCAACGAACTCGTCTCCTCGAACAGCACGGTGTTAGACGAAGACGGCGACACACCCGACTGGTTCGAACTGCACAATCCCGGCGTCGATCCAGTCTCGATCGACGGTTGGATCGCCGAGGACTCGACGTCGAACTGGACGTTCCCGGACGTCACGATTCCTGGCGGCGGGTACCTGCGAGTGTTCGCATCGGGCAAGGACCGCAAGCCCACCGACGGCTCGAACCTGCACACCGCGTTCAAGCTGGCCAAGGACGGCGACTCACTTCGGCTGATCGACGCAAACAGCATCGTGCGCGATGCGTGGGACAGCCTGCCACGCCAGATTGTCGACGTTTCCTGGGGCCGCGCCCTCGACGGCGAAACGATCACCTACCTCGCGACATCCACGCCGGGCGCCGCCAACAGCGATGCGTCGACCGCCCTCCCACCGGTGTTGCGCCCATTCAGCAACCGGCTCTACAACGTCGGCGACACCGTCGATCTGCAGATCGATGCGTTCGACCCCGAAGGCGCACCGCTCACCTACACGATGGCCAACAACCTGGGGCTCACGATCGATGCGACCGGTCGCATC
>CALLPT010000061.1 GCA_938015575.1 uncultured Acidimicrobiales bacterium | reverse complement strand
TCATGGAGGCGATGGCGTTGCGGTTGCCGGTGGCCTCGACCGATGTGGGTGGCATTCGCACTGCGACCGAGGACTGGCCGCGCCAGCTCGTTACCCCTGGCGACGCCGCCGCTCTCGCCGAAGCACATCTCGCCATGGCGTCGACGACTTTTGCGAGTGCAGACTTCGAAGCCGGGCATCGCCGATTCGATGCCCGCGCATCGTCGGCCGAGCTGACAAAGCGCTACCGCAAGCTTGCGTCGTGATCGGCAGCGCTGCAGTGCTGCCGGGCCCGACACGAGACGGGTAAGCTCGTCAGTTGACGTCACGCGCTTTGGGCGCGCACCCGCGGAGTCTGCAGGAGAAGTACGTGCGGCTGGCCGATGAGATTGAGCAATGGGGCATCTCCAACGCCGAAGAGCTCGACCTTCGCGACCGTGATCGGCTGCGGCGGATCTGGTCGGTCGTGCGCCGATCCGACGAGGCCAGCCTCGACATTCTCAACCTCACCCACGACGACGGCTCGCGAGTCATTGAACTCTTCGACCTCACCGAGCGTCCCGACGTTGCCTCCACGCTGAATCGCATCGTGACATCTGGCCGCCGCCGGGCCCGAGACGAAGGCGAATTTTTCGACAGCCCCTACGACGACCATGACGACGACCTGCTCGAACACGATGAGTGGGAAAGCGACGATGACGACATCATCGACGCCCGTGACCTCGAGGTCATGGTCGATGATCATCCGGTGCACGACGACGGTCCGATCGATGCCCGGGCCGGCTCCTCGCTCGACCGCGCCGCCGCATTGCAGGCTCGCCGCCAAGCTCCAAGCGCTGCCCTCGCGACGCAAAGTCGTGGTCAGTTCTTCTGGCTCTACCTCGCGCTGGCGAGTCTCGTGATCGGCGCGGTGCTCGGCGCCGGTCTCTGGTTTTTCCTCGGGCGCTAGTGCCGGCACCGAAGGCCTAGCGAACAGCCGAGCCAGAGCGTTGCGGTACCCTCGCGGTGTGCGGCGGACAACGTTCAATGACCTCTCGAGCGACGCCATCACCACTGCGCCGCCGGGATCGGGACTCCATGAGTAGACGCAACCGGTCCACGCTCTTCGGCCTCAGCCGCGATGTCGAGCAGCGCCTCGTCTGGGTTGTCGCCGGGCTCGCGGCGCTCGGTGCCGCTTTGGCGGGCACCGAAGCGACAGGCACGAGGCTGTGGGATGAACTCCTCGCCGCACTGCTCGGCGCCGCATTTGTGCTTGCTGCCGTCCGCGGGCCGCGCTGGATCTCGATCCCCGCAGCAACCCTTGGTGCCGCGCTCGCCCCTGACCTGACCTGGACGGCCGTCGGTGCCCTTGCCCTGGTCCTGGCCGTCGGCGCCACCTTGCTTGATAATCGGTCCGCGCTGCTCGAAGCCGGCGCGGGTGCGCTCGCCGTGCAAGGGCTGCTACGACTCGCACCCGTCGGCTTCTTCGGACTCCCGTCGCTGCTGGCTGGGATCATGATCGCAGTTGCGCTCTGGTTCGGCTATCGCTCGATGCGCGAGCAGCACCGTCGAGCCATCAACTGGGCGGCCATCGTCGTCGTCTTCCTGACCGCGCTGATCGCGACGTTGGGCGGGCTCATGATTCTTGGAGCCCGCACCGATGTCGAGTCCGGAATCGAGGCGGCTCGCTCGGGGCTCTCGGCAGCTCGCGGTGGACAGCCCGACGAAGTTGTCGCTGAGCTCGAAGGCGCCGCCCGATCTTTGGCGAATGCCGATGACCAGGTCAGCGGCGCCCTGACTCAACCGCTGCGCCTGATACCCATCGCCGCGCAGCACCACCGCGCGATCACGACGGCGGTGAGTCAAGGACGAGCGCTCGCGACGCAGGCGTCGCGGGCAACCATCAATGCCGACATCTCATCGATCTCGATGTCGGCGGGCGGCGTCGACTTGGGTGCATTGCGAGCGATGCAACCCGACCTCGAAGACACCGCCTCCCTGCTCGAGGGAGCGATCGTCGAGATCGACGACGTCCGCACCGGCTGGCTCGTGCCCCACATCGATACTCGGCTCGCCGACCTCAACGACGAGATGTCCGACGTCGTCCCCGAGGCACGCGTCGCTGCCGATGCTGCCCGGGTTGTTCCTGGACTTCTCGGCGCCGATGGGCCGCGGCGCTACTTCGTCGCCTTTGGCTCGCCGTCCGAGTCACGCGAGCTGGGCGGCTTCGTCGGCAGCTGGGCGCTCATCGAGTTCGACGACGGTGACATCGACTTGGTCGAGGCGGGGCGAGTCCGGGATCTCTACGAGCTCACCCGGTCCAACCCGGAGCTGCCGCTCAACGACTACCCCGCCTGGTACCTGGGCACCGCGTTCCCCCAGCAGTGGCCACAGAACATCACCAGCTCGCCGCAACTTTCGACGGTCGCCAACGCGGCTCGACAGCTCTTCGACGGGCTGGGTGGTGGCTCGATCGACGGGTTCGTCTATCTCGACGGCTATGTACTTGGTGATCTCCTCGAGCTCAGCGGGCCGATCCGCCTCGACGCACTCGAGGATCGGCTCACACCCGGCAACGCCGACGACTTCTTCTTCGATCAGCAGTACCGAGTGACCGATCGCGACGAACTCAAGACCGATCTCGGTGATGTGTTCAACGCGGCGTTTGACCAGCTACTCGATCGTGAGCTTCCCGGTCCGGAGCGGCTTGGCCGGGTTCTCGGCCCGTCGGCGCGCCAGGGTCGCCTGCAGGTTGCGACCTTTGATGATGACGAGAATGCGTTTCTACGGTCGGTCCGACTGCAGCGTGTGTTCGGCATCTCTCGTTCGGCAACGGACACGCTCGCGGTGATCCAGCGAAACGCTTCGGCCTCGAAGCTCGATCTCTACCTCCATCGCGACATCACCTATGACGTCACGGTCGACGAGTCCGGTCTGTTGACCGGGACGGTCACGATCGATGTCTCGTCGCAAGTCCCCGATGACGCGCCCGAATATGTGCTCGGCACGAACGATCCTGGCGTCAGCCAGCCGCTCATCTCCGTGTATACGCCCCACGACGTAACGGCTGCCCGCCTCGATGGCCAGCCCGTCGAGGTTCGCCAGTCGGCCGAATTCGGCCTGTGGCGAAATGAAGTCACGGTGACACTCGACCCCGGCGAGTCGCGTGTGCTCCAGTTCGACCTGGATGGATCCGTGAACACCGAGAACCCGTTCAGCCTGTATTTGTGGCACCAACCGCTCGTGAACGCTGATTCGGTAACCGTCGACGTCACCCAGGCGGGTCGAAGTGAATGGACAGAACGTCTCGTTCTCGAGGAAACCACCGTCATTTCTCCGCCGTCTGGGTGATTCAGAGAGCTCACTCTTTGCGAAGTGCGTCTTTTCGACTACGCTTCGGAGATCTAACGGCTGGAGATATAGGCATGTGGCGACCATTCACTAAGGCGGCGAGCGCAGCGGTTGTTGCGCTCATGATGTTGGGGCTCTCCGCGGGCACTGCGGCGGCGCAAGACCTGCCTCAGCTTCCCAACGGCGAGTGCTTCGAACTCGTGACCGTGCTCACCGATTCGCTGGTCCCGGGGCCCGAATACACCGATGGCCTCGTACTTGTGTCTTCTGAGGAAACCATTCTGAACACCGTCCCCTGTGGTGACGACGACGAAGTCCTCAGCATCGTGGAGACACCCGATGATGTGTTGGCCTTCACCGGTTCGAGTGTGAACACACCGGTCACGGTCGGTTTCTCGCTTCTCGGCGCTGGTGGTCTGGCGCTCTACGCCGCCCGCCGCCGCACCGAACGCGATCAGCAAGCGCAGCTGGCAAAGGACTTCGACGAGCTCGAACTCGTCTGAATCAACCGATTCCAACCGTCGATCAACGAGCAGCGCAATTGCGCTGCTCGTTTCGCGTTGACAGACTCGCGCCATGGCACTCGACATCACCCCCAGTGGACGTCCGCTTGGCGCACTCGTTCGCGGCGTGGACCTGACCCAACAGCTTGACGACGCGACGGTCGTCGAGATTCGAGCGGCATGGCTCGAACACAAGGTGCTCGCGTTTCCGGATCAGCCGATGAGCGACACCGATCTCGAGCGCTACACGCTCAGCTTCGGCCCGTTTGGCTACGACCCATACTTCGCCTCGATCGAGGGCCATCCGAACATTGCCGCGATCCATCGCACCGCGGACGAGACGTCGAGCTTGTTCGCCGACAACTGGCACGCCGACTGGACGTTCCAAGAGTTCCCGCCCGACGGCACGTGCCTGCACTCACGCATCATCCCGCCGGTCGGTGGCAACACCGAGTTCTGCAATCAGCAGGCCGTCTACGAGGCACTGCCCGATGACCTGCGCGCCTGGGCCGACGATGCGGTCGCGATTCACTCGGCCCAGATTCCCTATGCGCCCGATGGCACCTATGGCGAGTCCGATGCGGAGGATCGATCGATGGCGATCATCACCGATGAGTCGGCCTATGAGACCCAGACCCATCGG
>CALLPT010000060.1 GCA_938015575.1 uncultured Acidimicrobiales bacterium | reverse complement strand
TCGCTCCCGAGCCCGACGTTGGCGTGGGCGACGGGTTCGTCGTGCAGCTGGCAGGCCGCGACTGGGTCGGCGTGCACACGCCGGGCCACACCGCCGATCACCTCTGTCTCTACGACCCGGACCAAGGCCTGATGATCACCGGCGACCACGTCTTGCCGACCATCACGCCCCACATCAGCGGCTACTCACACGAAGACGCACCGCTGCAACGCTTCTTCGACTCGCTGAACCGCATGCACGACTTCGCCGACGTCAAGCTGGCGCTGCCCGCACACGGCGACCCGTTCGAGGATCTCCGCGCACGCGCCACCTACATCCACGATCACCACGTCGAGCGCCTCGACGAGCTGCGCGACGCCGCAGCCGAGGTCGGCAAGGCCGATGTTGAGACCTATATGCAGCAGATCTTCCGCGAGCGCTCATGGGGCCATATGGCCGAGAGCGAGACGTTTGCGCACCTCGATCATCTGCGCGACCACGGCGAACTAAGTGCCGAGCGCGTCGACGGGTTGCTTCACTTCGAACCGATCTGCGGCCATACCCACTAATTTCGCAAGCTTGTTCGAACGCGAAGAACCGCAGAGTTCTGCGGATCTCGACGCGACATGTATGACGGTCGTGTGTCGAACTTGAGACTTCGGTCGTAATTCGTTTGACAAACAGCGGCGCGTCCGGTTTCGTGGACACGTCCCCGTCCGAAGGAGCATTTCCATGATGAAGCAGCTTCGTGCCAACAGTGAGCGTGTCCAACGCTTCGCCGCGCGCCCTGCTTCGCTGGTGCGCCTCGAGTCCGGACGTCCCGCTGCCAACCGTGCCCGCGTCATGAGCGAACCCATGGGCGATCGTGGATTTGGTAACGCCGGAATGGCCAACGCGGGAGTCCAGAACGCGGACTTCGCTCTCTTCGGTACCGACGCCACCACCATCGCGTGGACCGTCAAGCCGGTGCACACGACCGCCATTTGCACCAACGGCAAGTACCACACACGGCGGCTCCAGGAGATGCTCACCTGACAGGTGTGCAACCGAAAAACTCCTGAAGCCGCTGGACTCAGTCCAGCGGCTTTCTTGCTTTTGTCCCTCGACCCACCACCGACGACCCGCCGCCGAGATCCGGCGGCGAACGAAATGAGAAGGTCATGACTGCGATCCTCAGCAACCAGATCACCGGCCAGGAAGCCTGGCGTGCAGACGCACGCTGCGGCACCCTCGACGGCAACCTGGCAGCCACCTTCTTCAGTGAAGAGCTCCAGGACATCGCAACCGCGAAGCGGATCTGCGCGGAGTGCCCGGTGATTGCGGAGTGCCTCGAGGGGGCATTGGAGCGCCACGAGCCGTTCGGCGTCTGGGGTGGTCAGCTGTTTGCCAACGGCAAGGTGCTGACCATCAAGCGCCGTCGGGGTCGGCCGCCAAAGGTCGCCCGTCCCGAGGATGAGTTCCCCGTCATCCCGGTTCCCGAGCGCCTGGTCCCCCTCCTGCGCACTGCGTAGATCCAGGCAAACGACGCCTGGGTGTTCGACACGTGATCGATGTCGGTGCCGCTCGTACGAGCCGCATCGGTCGAGTCGAACACCCAGGCGGCCTCGCGAGCGGTGCCGGCTACTCGTGGAAGTCGAACGGCACTGATTGGTAGACCTGGTTGATCCAATTGCCGAAGAGCAAGAACGCATGCGACCGCCAGCGGTTCACCGGCTCCGCGTCGGGATCGTCATTGGGGAAGTAATCGTGGGGCACCTTGATCGGCGTGCCAGCTTCGATGTCGCGACGGTATTCGTCGCCCAGCGTCTCGGTGTCGTACTCGACATGGTTGAAGATGTAGAGCCGGTTGTTCTTCTCTTCTGAGATCAGGCACACCCCGGTGTCATCGGACTCCATCAGGATCTGCAGGCTCGGCACGGCTTCGACATCGGGTTTGCGAATCTCTGTCCACCGCGAAACCGAGATCGAGAAGTCGTCGGAGAACCCGGCGAGGTACGGCGACTGGGGCGAAAGATTGCGGTGGCGATACACGCCAAACGCTTTGTGCTCGAGCAGGTGCTTCGGGATCCCGTGGAAGTGCGAAAGCGCCGCCATTGCACCCCAACAGATCGTGAAGGTCGAGTGGACATTCGTCTCGGTCCAGTCGAGGATCTGGGTGAGCTCGTGCCAATACGTGACCTCTTCGAACGGGAGCGTCTCGATCGGAGCGCCGGTGATGATGAACCCGTCGAAGCGCCGGTGCTTGATCTCATCCCAGGTGTTGTAGAACGAGATGAGGTGATCGGCCGAGGTGTTTTTCGGCGTGTGGCTGCCGATGCGTACCAGCGTGAGCTCGACCTGCAGCGGCGTTGATCCGATGAGCCGAGCAATCTGTGTCTCGGTCTCCATCTTTTTCGGCATCAGGTTCAGCAGCGCGATTTGCAGCGGTCGAATGTCCTGGCGCAGTGCGGAAGACTCGTCCATCACCATGACGCCCTCGCTCTCGAGGATTTCACGCGCCGGCAATGTGTCGGGGATCTTGATCGGCATTGCTCTCAGGCTATTCCCCGCAACACCTGGGGTCGCACCTAAAACGCTGCAGTGCAACGTTTTGGGACCGACCCCGGTGTTTCAGCGGGCGGCGACTGGTTCGGCTGGCTGCGGATTGCTGGCGTCGTCAACGGCAGCTGCGGCCTTTGTGCGGTAGCGCTTGGCTCGGAAGTAGATGGCCAGGGCAATGATGGCCACGACGATGAGCTCGCCGAGGACGCCCCATCGGAGTGGGTCGCTGAACCAGTTGCCGATCCGGGATGGAATCGACCCAATCGTGCGCAAGATCGGCAGCACGAACAGGTTCGCTCGTTCACCGTTCCAGGTCTTGGCGAATTCGGCCAGCACCCAGGCGAGGCCGAGGCCGCCGAGCCCCGCATAGCGAGCGGTCTGGTTCATCTCGCCCCAGAGACCTCGCAGAAGTGCAGCGCCAACGATCAGGAGCAGTGCCGTACCGAGGCGAGTCGCTCCGGTCTGGTCGATCCAGATGTTGACCTCGGTCTGGAAGCTCTCGAAGAACCGGACCAGGCCGTTGTCGGTGATGTTGCCCCGCAGGACTTGGACTTCCCACCAGCCGTAGACGACCAGGTAGAGACCGGAGAGCACGAGCAGCACACCGCTGATGCGGTTCACCCACGGCAGGATCTTGCGCATGTTCGTGGCGATCGAGGTGCGAGCCAAAGCGAGCGCAATCGTCAGCGTCATGATGACGGCGCCCATGCCGAGCCCGTAGGCGACAAACACCGAGACGCCGTCGAAGAACCCGGAGCTGGTGAACACGTTGGAGACACCAGCGATGAACAGGCCGACGGTGCAACCCAGCGACACGACGGCGTAGCTCACGCCGAACAGGAACATCGAGACGACCTCGCCCGAGTCGCCGCCTCGCTCCAGGCGAGGCGTCGAGATCTTGAGCTCGAGTCCGAAGAACAACATGGCGATGCCGAGCGGCACCAGCAGCACGCCGAGCACGAGCGTGACATACGGCGTGTATTCGAGCACCGAGCCGGAACTGAGCAGGCTGGCGGTCAACAGGCCGAACGCACCGAACACGGCGACGAAGCCGGCGGTCAGCGCAGCGCCGACCTTGAGCGCTCGCAGCAGACTGCGGGCAGTGCTGGTCTCGTTCTCATTGTTCTTCCCCAAGAAGAACGAGACGTAGACCGGCAGCATGGCGAAGCCGCATGGGTTAAACGCGGCCACGAGGCCGAGCGTGAATGGAAAGGCGAGGTCAGCACTAAACATCTTCGTAGGTTCCTGGTGCGATGTGTTCGTCGATCAAAATGCGAAGTTCCTTCTCGGTGAGAATGCCGGACCAGACATAACCAATGTCGCCGGTTTCGGTGAGCAGGATCGTGGTCGGCATCACGAAGAGGCCGAAGTTGCGGAAGACATCGCCGGCCGGGTCTTCGGCCAGCGGGTACGTCACGCCGGTTTGGGCGGCCAAGCGGTCGGCGGCGAAGCGGCGGTCGCTCGTGTTCATGCCGACAAAGGCGACCTGGTCGCCGATGTCTTGGTAGACGGCTTCGAACTCGGGCATCTCGGCGATGCACGCCGCACAGCTGCTGGCCCAGAAGTTCAATACGGTCGGCTTGCCTTGCAACCCGGCGACCGAGCCTTCGACGCCGTCGAACCAGGTGAACGCGATATCAGGTGCCGGCATCAGCCCACCGATCTGCACCTCGGAGGTCGCCGCTGGAGCCGCCTGTGGGGCGGTGTCTTGGCCGTCGACGACCTCGGTCTCGCCGTCAAGGACATCGGGCGGCTTGACCGTGATACCGCCGTCGTTGGATTCGATGCCTTCGACCGAAGCCGTGTCGGTGCTGCTTCCACATGCGGCGGCGACCACCACGATCGCCATGACGAGGGCGATCGCCCGCAGCGGGCGGTTCAAAAGACGGATTGGCGGGATCCTACGCATTGAGGTCGATTCCATCATGGGTGGGCGAATGTTGGCGTAAATGTCCGGCGGACCAGTTGGCCAACGAGGGCAGTCACGGGGATTGGATTCGAAACCCAGCGTGTCTGGGCCTCATTCCCTTGCGCGCAAACAGTTCACTATTGGTTTCGATTTGTCATAGTCGGGCGCCAACAACGGCATGATCACGCGGCGTGCGACGCCAGTGCCGACGCGGTCGTTCGACCTAGCTAACGCGACCAGCTGGCCGCGGCCTCGGCCAAGCCGTCGATCAGGGCCTGCACCTGGGGTGCCCGCCCCGCGGATCCCAGGTCACTCCAATGGCGACCTTTGCGGTTCCAGCGAACCGTCGCGGGCAGCTCGATCTGCACACCAGCCGACGCGGGAAGGTTGACCGGGTTCTTGGGATGCATGCCCGCGAGGGCTTTGGGAAGCGCCGAGACTTCGTCGACGATGTCGTAGTCGGGAAGCCGGCGGCGCAGGTGGAGCGCGATGTGGGCCGCGAGCTCGCGGTTCTGGCCGCCAAGTAACAGCGAGTGCCACAAGCGCTTGCGGCCGAAGCCGTGGATCGTCACCGCGGTATCGACATGGTCGACGAAATTCGACAGCGCCGGGGAGTCATCGGGGTCGACGGTCTTTGATGGTAGGTGGACGACATTGTCCTCGTCGGTTTGCACCACGCCGTAGTACGAGGCGCCCGACGCGAGCGCAGCCGAACGCGCAATGACGTCGGTGACCTTTTCGAGTTGGCCGCCGTGATAGGCCATGAAGCCGAGTTGCGGCGATCGCAACTCGAGGTGTTCGTGCACGTGTTCCTGAGCCAATAGTTCGGCGAACGGTTTGGGGGACCTCTTCACCGCTCTTGCGTCGACCTGGGTTCGCACTCAGACGAGTTCAGTTGGTTCCTGCAGCAGACGCACAATCGTCTGAGCAAATTCTGCAGCTGGAGCGCCGTCGAAGGCCCGATGATCCCAGGTCAGGCTGAGCGTCATGACGACCTTCTCTTCGGGGCGACCATCGTTCCAGGCCGTCTCACTCCGCAGCCGACCGACACCCAGAATCGCCGTGTTCGGCGGGTTGATCACCGGCGTGAACATGTCGACCCCGAACATGCCCAACGCGGTCACTGAAAAAGTCGCGCCCTCGAGTTCTTCGAACTTGAGCTTGCCGACGCGGGCTCGCCCGGCGAGGTCGGCGACGACGGCATGGGTTTCCTCGACAGTGCGCAGGTTGGCGTGTTCGATGACGGGCACGATCAGCCCCTCGTCGAGCGCGACCGCGACGCCGACATGCACATCGGGAAGCAGCGCAATACCTTCGGCCGTGATTTGGCTGTTGATGTAACCGTGCAGCTCGATTGCCTGTGCGGCTGCGGCCACGACCCACGCCGTGTAGCCGGGCACCTGCTGGCCTTGGGAACGGCGGCGCTCTCGTTCGGTATTGATGCCGCTCATGTCCACATCGACGCTCAAGGTGAGCTGGGCCATATCGGTCAGCGACGATTGCATGCGCGACGCAATCAGCCCTCGCATGCCCTGCAGAGGGATGATCTCGACCGGCTCTTGCAGCAAGGGCGCATAGGCGTGCGGGTCGGTATCGACGAGGCTCAATGAGCGGACCGGTGTTGGTTCAGGAGCGGGAGCCGAGGGACCGTCGAGCAGCGCGAGGCGTTCACGTACCCACGCGCCGACGTCTTCGCGGGTGATGCGCCCTCCGGATGCTGCGCCGACGGCAGCCAGGTCGATACCGAGGAAGTCGGCGAGGAGGCGGGCGCCGCCGGTGGCATGCACCGGCTGGTTGGTCTCTGGGGGCGCAAGATCGGGCAGGTCGCCCTGGGCCTTGCTTGCGGCCAACGTCAGCGGTCGGACATTCGATGTGTCGGTCAGCTCAAGCGGCTCGGCCGGCTCCGGTTCGTCGACGAGTTGAGCGAAGGTCGGTTCCGCCGGCGGTGGCGGAAGCGCCGCGAGGCGTTCCTGTTCACGCCGCTCGGATTCTTCACGCTCGGCCTCGAGACGCTCGGCTTCTTGACGCTCCGCTTCCAGCCGCTCGGCCTCTTGACGCTCGGCCTCTTGACGCTCGGCTTCTTGACGCTCAGCCTCCAGCCGCGCTGCCTCGACCGAATCGATGGCGGCAACGACATCGTCGTACACGATGCGCCCACCCGGGCCAGTGCCGGCGATCGTCGCCAGGTCCAGGTCGCCAGCTTGCGCGGCGGCTCGCGCCCGAGGCGAAGCCAAGATGCGTCCGCCGACACCGCGGGAGGCGATCTCAACAACTTCATCAACTTGGACGACTGGCGCTTGGACAAGCGGCGCAGGTGCCATCGCATCGGGGCCGTCGGGGCCGTCGAGCCCCGCTGCGACCGCCTCGTCACTGAGATGCGGGTCCAACCCAGGATCGTTGCCGGCCCACATCGGATCGGCCTCGGGAACGAGCAGGCCATCTGCCGCAGCAATCGCCGCGTCGAGCGGGCTCAGCGACTTGTTGTCGAGGGCCTCGACAGCCACCCGCTCACGGCCGTCGACACCATCGTCGACCAGACCGTCGACCGGATCGTCGAAGAGATCGAGCTGGGGTTCGGCCGGGTCACGTGCACCGTCGTCGGTGCCCGTCGCGTCGTCGACGAGGTAGCCGATCACGTCGCCACAGGCATAGGTCGAACCGACGACGCCGGTCAGTCGAAGGACACCGTCGGCCCGGGCCTCGACCTCGGTCTCGACCTTGTCCGTTTCGATCACCAGAATCGGCTCGCCCGCCCGCACAAAAGCGCCATCTTCGACCAGCCACTCGCGGATCGTTCCGTCGGTCATCGTCAGCCCGAGCTTGGGCATCGTGAACTCTTCAGCCATGCGGTTAGTCCGTGCGAGATGGGTCGGTATAGAAGCGGCCCTGTCGAACCGCGATCGAGAACGTGCGGCGGATGTCGATGACATGCGGCCCGTCGTTGCGAATCGTCATCGATGCCCACTCGTCGCTGCGAAGCGAACCAGCGAGCTCACCATCGACGGCGAACCGGGCGGGACCGCGCACGGCGACGGGCTGACCAGATTCGACCACCGACACCGACCGCAAGCCGGCATCGACGAAATGTCCTGGCGCAAGCGGTGCGGTAATCCGCTGGGGAGCTTCGGGGTCGAGATCAAGCAGAACGCCCCGCTCGTCGCTCCGGCTCGTCGGCGCCACGACACCGGCCAACGCCGAAGGGCCAATCGTCCACGGCTCCGCGATCGCAGCGAAAACCTCGTCGACCCCTTCGATGCCCCACAGGCTGCCAGACCCCGCTGCGTCGTCTCGCACGATCGCCACATTGACCAGCGCCAGGTCATGGGGCGCGCCTTCGATATCGATGTCGATCACCAGAGCCCGATAGGCCGTGAAGTCCTGCAGCGGTTGATCCGTGCTCACGACCAGGCCGGCCGCCATGCCGGCAATGGTGGGATCGACCGCTTGCGGGAACGCGTTGTTCGTGCCGGCGGCGCGGGCCACGATCGGCGCATCTCGCCAACCCCGGGCGACGTCGCGGTGGGTGCCGTCGCCGCCCGACACCACGAGCGCTCCCACATCGTCATCGCGCATGTACCGCGCCGCTCGCACCGTGTCGTTTGCCGTGCCGTCAGGTCCAATGTCGAGTAGCTCGACGGGTGCATCGACACCGGCAACTGCTCGCTCGACCAGACCGTAGGCATCTGCGGCCACGACAACGCTCTCGGCTCCCGACTGATGCGCGCCAGCGATGATCCGACGAAGATCCGCTATCCGAGTGGCATCGTTCGGCGTCGACGCATGCGCGACAAGGCGACGCAGATCCTTTCCCGCTCGAGCGTTGACGATCACTCCGACTCGCGCGGTCATACGTAACGCCTCATCCAGGTCCTCATTCGTCAGTTGACAGTACCAACCCGAGAATTGCCGATCGGGCACGCTCGGCTGCGGGCCCCTGATGTGGCAGCATGCAAGGCGCAGCTGAGCGTCCACGAAAGGCACTGCCATGGCGAACTTCGACCCGTCACGTCTCGACCGCATCGGCGCGGTCGGGCGCCGCTATGTCGACGAGGGTCGTTTCCCCAACGCGCTCGTACAGGTCGCGGACCGCGACGGCGTCATCTATGCCGACGCCTACGGCCATGCCGATGTCGAGACCCAAAAGAGCGTCGACATGGACACGATCTTCCGGATCTATTCGATGACGAAGCCGATCACCTCGATCGTGCTCATGCAGCTCTACGAAGAAGGCCGGTTCCTGCTCGAGGACCCGGTCGAGAAGTACTTGCCCGACCTCGCGAACCCCCAGGTCATGACCGGGGGCAGCGACCAAGCGCCGGTGACCCGGCCGGCGATGCGTTCGATTTCGATCCGCGACCTGCTCACGCATACGTCGGGTCTGACCTATGGCTTCTTCCGCCAGACACCGCTCGACGCCCGCTACCGCGAGCAGAACCTGGGCGATTTCACCGTCTCGGACTACAGCCTGGCCGAGGGCATTCGTCGCATGGGTCAACAGCCTTTGCTGTTCGATCCCGGCACCTCGTGGAACTACTCGATGTCGACCGATGTCTGTGGCGCGGTCATCGAGGCAATCACCGGGCAGACACTGGCCCAGGCCTTTGCCGAACGGGTCTTCGAGCCGCTCGAGATGTTCGAGACGGGGTTCAGTGTCCCCGAAGCAGCCGCCGACCGTTTCACCTCGCTCTACATCCGCAATCCGAGCGACGGAGGGTTGCTGCGCATCGACAACTACACGTCGAGCGCCTATCTGCAACCACCCGCATTCCTGTCGGGCGGAGGCGGGCTGGTCTCGACCATCGGCGACTACCAGAAGTTCTGTTCGATGTTGCTGGCCGAGGGTGTCGGCAACGGGCATCGCATCATCGGCCGACGCACCCTCGAATACATGACGCTCAACCATCTGCCCGGAGGCAAGTTGTTGAATGACCTGGGTCAGTCGTTGTTCGCCGAGGTCGCCATGGACGGCATGGGATTTGGCCTGGGGTTCTCGGTCGTCGAGGACCCGGCCGCGAACGGCAATGTCTGCTCGCCGGGCGAGTTCGCGTGGGGCGGCGCGGCCAGCACCGCGTTCTGGATCGACCCGGTCGAAGGCTTGACGACGATCTTCATGACCCAACTCCTGCCGTCGAGCACCTATCCCATTCGACGTGAGTTACGAAGCGCCGTCTACCAAGCCCTCACCTAGCGCGTTGCGGTGCAAGATGGCGTGGGTCGCTTCGATCTCGGCCCAGCCCTTGCCGTCTTCGTCGAGGTCGACGGCGGTAGCGGTGCCGTCGACGATCAGGTTGTAGTCCCCGGCAGAGCCGGGGGGCCACAACAGTGCGACAAGCGGCTGGGCGGCGATGTTGCGACACGTCTTGCGCCCGGCCGGGGCACGAAGTGTCTGACCGTCGATGGTGAAGATGACCTGGGTCGTGTGCGGGCGACCGTCAGGACCCGTGGTGACCAGATACCCGGCACTGCGCTGGGTGACATGGTCGGCGAGTTCAGCAAGATCGACTTTGACGCTCATGGCGTCACTCTAGATGTCTCGCCCCCGCAAGGCCGCGGCGCCGCCGGCGCGTTCGCTCGCTAAAGCTCGGGGCGTTCGCCCGGTGCGGCGGCAATGAACGGTGCCGCGGGCGCAGTGTCGGTCAGGCGCCATCGCAGGTAGTCGTGGAAGTCGGCGAGCGGCCGCTCGAGCGAGGTGAGCGTTCCCGGGCGCGACCGGACACGAGCGTTCGATTGCAGTCGTTCGACAATTGCCCGATCCTCGTCGACAAAGGCCGCGTCCCAGCCAGGAAGATGCACGCTGGTGCCATCGGTCGGCCGTTCGCTCGCGAGCCCGATGCGCACCGCGGTCCGATCGACGCCGATCGGCGTAAAGGCCTGCCACAACATGGCGTCGGGGTAAATCACGGCGACGAACGACGGCGGCAGGGCGACCACGAGATGGTCGGCCCGCTCGAACGACTCGCCGCCCATGACGCTTCCGTGCGCCGATCCTGCCAGGTAGTAGCCGGCGTCGGTCGGGCTATACGGCTCGATCGTTTCCGCATGCACCCGGAAGTTGCTGTAGGAATCGACCGCGTTGGCGTAGACGGCCTTCCAGTTCGCGTGCCACACCTCGGCGCCGGTGCCCTCGAGGTCGTGATGCAGGCGATCGATCGCCATTGGACGCACATACGGTTCGAGCACCTTGAGCCGCTCTGCGATCGGCTCGACGTCGGGATTGAGGCTGACGAAGACCAGGGCGTGCCAGACCTCGCAGCGAAACGACTCGAGACGATGCGCTTCGTTGTCGACCTCGTCGGGCGTCGTGTACGGCACGCTCAGCAACTGCCCGTCGTTCGTGTAGGTCCAGGCGTGATACGGGCACGGGAATCGGGCGGCGTTGCCCGGCGCGTCCACCAGCGGCATGCCTCGGTGGGAGCACACATTCGCCAGCGCTCGCACGACCAAGTCGCTGTCACGCACGACGATGACCGGTTGTGAACCAATCGTGGCCGGGAAATAGTCACCACGTTCGGCGACCGCGTCGAGCGGTCCGGCAAACACCCAGTCCTGCTGCCAGATCTGGCGCAGCTCCAGATCGAAGACCGCTTGGTCGGCGAACAGGTCGAGCGGCAGTGAGCGATCGCGCGAGATTCGGGTCGGCACGGCTCGAGGCTAGTGGGGTGCGCGACCGGCCAGGTCGGGGTCGGTTACCACTCGTTCCAGTGCAGGAACTCTTCGGTCGGGCGTCGCTTGGCCGGCTTGAACTCGGTGCCAATCGTGTACGCGACCGGAAACAGTCCGGCTTGGGTCCAGTTGTCGTAGTCGATGCCCAACAATTCGGCGACTTCCTTTTCGCGTGGAAGATGCAGCGTGGTCCACGCCGACCCGAGCCCTTTGGAACGCAGCGCCATCATGAAGCTCCACACCGCGGGAAGGATCGAACCCCACGCCGAGGCCTGGCGAAACGTCGGCGCTCCTTCGAGACGGCCGGCGTGCAGCGGGATCACGTGGAACGGGACCTCGTGCAATGTCTCCGCAAGGTGATTGGCCGACTCGCTGATGCGCATCGACTGTGCATCGTCGCTCAAGCGTGTGTTCTGCTCGCGATAGGGCCAGTAGCTGGCGCCGTAGTGGTCGGCGATGATCTTCTTCTTCTCGGGATCATCGACGATCATCCAGGACCAACCCTGGGCGTTGGACCCGGTCGGCGCCTGGTGTGCCATCTCGATGCACTCGACAATCGTCTCGCGGCTGACGGGCCGTTCGAGGTGGAGGCGCTTGCGCACCGACCGGGTCGTCATCAGGACTTCTTCGGCGCTGAGGCCAAGGCTTTCACCCACGGGGCTTCCCTTCGATCGTCGTGTGCGTCGACGCTAATCGGCCGCCACCGACGCCTCGTGATCGAGGAGCCACCGTTTCGTGTCGAGCCCGCCGGCGAAGCCCGTCAGTTTGCCGTCGGCGCCAACGATTCGGTGGCAGGGCAACACGATCGACAGCGGGTTGCGTCCGTTGGCCGCGCCGACAGCTCGCACCGCGGCCGGGCGACCGATCGCGGCCGCCTGCTTGCCATAGGTCGAGGTTTCGCCAAACGGGATCTCGGCGAGCGACCACCAAACCTCGCGCTGGAACTCGGTTCCCGACGGATCGAGCGGCAGGTCGAAGTTGCGGCGGGTTCCGGCGAAGTACTCGCCCAGCTGCGCGGCTGCCTTTTCGAGCACGGCATGACCGGTGGCCGGCTCGGGATCTTCGGACAGTCGCACTCGGCCTTCGGCTTCGGTTGGCCAAAGCACGGCGACGAGCGCATCGTCGGTGGCGACGAGTCCGAGGGGGCCTACAGGCGAGTCGTAGGTCAGGGTCGAAAGCGTCATGAGGTTCCTTTCAAGGAGGCCGAGGCGGCCCAGAGGTGGTGGGTCAGGTAACTACGCCACGGTCGGGCGGCGTCGAGATCGATGCCCTCGAGACCGAGACCAGCGGCGGCGCGTTCGGCGACCAGGTCGCCGGCGAGAAAGACATCGGGGTCCGAGAACACGCGCATGGCGATGTAGTTCGCCGTCCACGGGCCGATGCCCTTGATCGAGACGAGCTCATCGGTGATCGCATGCTGGTCGCCGCCGGGTGCGAGTTCGTCGCTGCGGCCCACGAACCGTTCGGCGACCGCACGCATCGTGTCGATGGCCCGGCCGTTGAGCCCCAGTCCGTCGAGGTCCGCAACGGCCAGGGACTCTGGCAGCGGGAAGGGCCGAAGTTGTTCACCGAGGGGACCGTCGACTCGCTCGACGATGCGTCCGGCAATCGTGCGAGCTGCGGCGACGCTGCGCTGTTGCCCGAGCACGGCGAAGATCGTCGTGGCGAATCCGTCGACAGACCCCGGAGACCGCAAGCCGGGCAAGGCGTCGACAAAGGGGCGGATCGCTGGCAGTGAGCGCAGCGTGGCATCGATCTCTTGCGGATCCGCGTCGAGATCAAGCATTGCTCGACACTGGGCGACCGCGGGCGCAAGGTCGGCAATGTGGTCGAGCTCCAGGTCGGCTTGCACCCATTCGTCGGCGCCGAGTGTGAGACGGGCCAGGCCCATCCCTCTCGGCAATCGAAGTGCGGTCGTGATGACTCGGGCTTCGATGTCGACATCAGCGACGCCGGCGACGACGCGTTTGGACCACCACGGGACCAAGTGGCCGACGGCGAGCGGCTGGCGATGCGGCAGCCGTATCGAAAGCTGGCCCGTAGGGCCGGAAGCGCCGCCAGATGCCCGGGCCTTGCGCTTCTCCGCTGCAGCTCTGAGTGCCGTTGGCGTGGCGTCGAAGACCGCGCGGATCGTGTCATTGAATTGGCGCAGGCTCGAGAAGCCCGCGGCAAAGGCGACATCGGTGAACGACATCGGTGTCGTTTCGATGAGCACCCGGGCGGTCTGGGCCCGCTGTGCTCGGGCGATGCTCAGCGGAGGTGCGCCAACCGCTTCGATCATGAGACGTCGCAGATGGCGTTCGGTAACCGCGAGTTCGGCGGCGAGTTCACCGACGCTGTGCGTGTCGAGCCAGCCCCGGGCAATCAGGCGCATCGCCCGACCGACGAGATCATCACGCAGGTTCCATTCGGGCGAGCCCGGCACTGCATCGGGGCGACATCGCTTGCAGGCACGCAGTCCGGATCGTTGGGCGGCCGCCGTCGTGGAGAAGAAGTCGATGTTTCGTCGTAGCGGCTGGACCGGGGTCGGGCACGACGGTCGGCAGTAGATGCCCGTCGTGCGGACGCCGACGATGAACACACCATCGAAGCGACGGTCGCGAGCCTTGAGCGCCCGGTAGCACTGGTCGTCGCTGAGGTCGGCGTAGGGACTTGTGGAGGCTGGCACGTCTTCATCTTGCCCAAGATCCAAGCCCGGTACTAGCGGTTTTCGGACATTCGCGTTCGGTGCTCGTTCGCGACGATGCCCCGGTCCGAGACCGGGGCATCGTCAGGGGTTCAGCCGGGTTTGGGATCTCGGCGGCCCCGGCTTACCAATCGGCGCCGTCTTCCCAGTCAGCGCTGTCTTCCCAGTCGCTGTCGTCCCAGTCGCTGTCGTCCCAGTCGCTGTCGGCGAACTCGTCATCGAAGTACAGGTCCTCGTCGTAGAGGTCCTCGTCGTATTCGTCATCGAAGAAGACATCCCAATCGAAGTCCTCATCGCCGTACTCATCATCGAAGTACAGGTCCTCG
>CALLPT010000059.1 GCA_938015575.1 uncultured Acidimicrobiales bacterium | reverse complement strand
TCGCTTACGGCCTTTGTCGCCGGATTACCTCGCGCGTTGGCGGCGACATCGCGGGAGCGGTCGATGCCAGATTGGGCCGACCTCTTGGTCCCCGGCGACTTTCTGTACTCGTCGAGTCTCCAGCTCGTGGCAAGTTCCGACGTTCGATGAGTCGGCCCAGACGAGGTATTCGAGCCTCTGCTCCAGGATCTCTGCGCCGTTTGGTGATTGGATAGCACGGTGAGAGGGAAGCCCGGAGCGTCGGAGCAGACACGCGAAGAGTTGCTCGAAGCGGGCCTTCGCGTGTTGCTGCGCGACGGGCTGCCGCCGGGCTTCAACGTCAAGGTCACCGATGTCGTCAAAGAAGCGAATCGGACGACGGGGGCCGCCTATCAGATCTGGCAATCGCAGCAGGACTTTCGCCTCGACCTCGCCGTGCATGTGGCCCGCAGCGTGTCCTATGCCGATCCGACCGTGCTGGCCGCGACGCTCGAAGCCGCGTTGGCAAGCGAGGACAACATCCTTGGTGTGGTCAATGCGGTGGGTCGCGCGTATTTCGAGCATCTCGTAGCGCGGCCGGAGTTCTATCTGTCGCTGCATTTCTGGGCGACCGCCGACAACCTCCCCGAGACGGTCAGGTCCGCGGTCCAAGACAGCTACCGCGAAATCCAGTCGTCGTTCGAGGCGTTCTTCGGCTTCGTGTTGGACCACTTCGGCGTTGCGGTCGCCGAGCCGTACACGCTCGAAAGCCTGACGACGGCCGGGACCGCGACGACCGAGGGCATGGCACTGCGCTATCGGTTCGCCACCACCGACAAGGAGCGGGAGGAGCTCACGCTGTTGTATGTGCGCATGCTCAGCTCGCTCCTCCAAGCCATGGCCGACGTGACCGCCGACGATAGGTAGGGCGAGCCCTCGACTCGTGTGGTCGGCGCGACGAGCGAGGCGGCGATCAGCCGGCCGCCCGCTTGCGCGGGTCGGGAGGGAACGTGCGGGCCTGCACGCAGGTCTCGCTCCAGCTGGCGAGCTGCTGAGCGGTCGCGTCGAAGTCGGCGCCGAGCGCATCGACGACCTTTTGTTCCATCGCGTCGGTCGCGTTCTCGATCTCGTCGCGCACTCGCACGCCCTCGGCCGTGAGCGCCTCGCCGTCGAGCAGACCGGCAGCGGTGAGCCCATCGATCGCTGCCGCGGTGGTGTCCTCGGGCCAGGCCCGTGTCCCGCTGTACTCGCCGAGCGGGTAGCCCAACCAAAGCTCGGTCAAGATGTTCATCTCGACCGGCCCGAACCCGGCGCCGATGTACGACGCGACGTGCGCGTCGCCTCGGTGTTCCCGCAACGCAAGACAAGCCTGGAACAGGCGACCATACGCATCCTCGGGCCAACCCAAAGCAGCAACGCCGGCAAACAACGGGCGCCCGGTCGGGTCGAGGCTGTCGACGATTCCCGCCAGCCGCTCGCCGACTGCGCTCACCTTGGCCTCGGCGTCGTCGCCCAAGGTTGAGCGCAAGCTCTCGGCCGTCGAGTCAAAGGTCAACGCGTGGGCTTCCTCTCGGCTCATCGAGGCCCGGGCGCTGTCATAGATGCCCCCGATCAGTGACGGCTCGAACGCGGCGAACGCCGAGGCCACGACGCTCCCGGCCGGCTCGCCCATCACGCAAGCGCGCCCCCAGACATAGGCCTGGAAGAAGTCCATGCCTTTGGCTGCCATGCGTTCGTGCACGAGCGGCGACCAGACCGCGTGCATCGAGACCGGCTCAAAGGCGTCTCTCAGCTGCCGGGCCGGCGCAGCGGCGGTCACCGGGCTCGGCTCTGTGGTTTGATCCGGCGTTGCGAAGAATGCGTCGACGGCGTCTTGGTACTGCATGGTCTGACTCCCCTGTCTCCATGTTCGTTGTAACTGTTGGTTGAAGGTGCTGGTTGAAGGTGGTGGTTGAAGGTGGTGGTTGAAGGTCCTGATCAGGCGTCGTCGCGGCGGCGGCGTTCAGCATCGTCCCACGCGGTCAGCGGCTGGAACGGGGGCACGAACCCCAGCCCCTTGGTCGCATCGGAGGAAACCGCGTCGCGTGACGTCACCACGTCGACGACCGCCGGCGCGTTGGCCAGAGCTGCTTCGATCGCCGGTGCGAGTTCGTCGATCGTCGTGACGCGAACCCCGAACGCTCCGAGCGCCGTGGCCATCGCCGCGTAGTCGGACTCGCCGAGTTCGGTCCCGACGATCCGTCCCCCATAGTTCACCTCTTGATCGAACCGCTCGATGTTCCATGCCCCGTTGTTCGAGACGACAAAGACGGCGCGGCACCCGTGGCGGACCGCAGTGTCGATCTCCATCGCGTTGATCCCGAAGGCCCCGTCACCGGTCACGCAGACGACCTCTCGGTCGGGATACATCAGCGCGGCTGCGTTCGCGAACGGCACGCCGACGCCAAGGCAGCCGAACACGCCGGCATCGAGGTAGTTCGCGCTGGTGAGACCGACCCGAGCGAAACTCAAGAAGTCTCCCCCGTCGGCGATGGCGATGTGGTCGTCGTCGACGGCGTCGCGAACCGCAGCGATGACTGCCGCCGGATGAATACGTCCGTCGCCGCCTATCGAGGGCGCGCCAGCAGTACCTCGCTCGACTCGTTCTCGATGCTTGGCCTGGAGTGCGCCCACCCACTCGACATCAAGGGCTCCCGCACCGGTGCCGAGCTCGGCGGCGAGCGCCGACAAGACGAGGTCGACCGAGGCCAGGATCTCCACTTGGCCCCGTCGGTTGTCGATCAACTCCCCCGCCGTGTCCGCGATGCGGAGGAAATCGGCGTCGGGGAACACGGCCGGCGAGCCGAAACCGAGCTGGTAGTCGAGTTTGCGCCCAACGGTGACCACGAGATCGGCTTGCGTCATGGCGGCACCTCGGACGGCTCCAACGACCGATGCGTGGTCGGCGGGAACGAGGCCCCGGCTCTCCTGGGTGTCGAGGTAGAGCGCGCCGCTCGCGTCGAGGAACTCGACGAGCTCACGGCCCGAGCCTCGCGCCCCACGACCTGACACCACAAGGGGTCGTCGGGCGTTCCGCACCAGTGCGGCGGCCTCGGCGACCGTGTCTGGATGGGGCATCGATCGCCGCGGCGGTCTTCCCTGCATCCAATCGTCGACGACGAGCGCTGGGGGAACCCGCTCCCGGAGCACGTCGGTCGGGACCTCCAGGTACGCGGGTCCTGGATCGCCGCCGTCGCCAAACGCTCGTGCGATGGCCTCGTCGAGTTCCCGGATGGATTGTTCCGCTACCCGGAGGGTTCGGGAACGAACCGTGATCGGACGCATGATCTCGACGTGAGCAATGTCTTGGAGCGGCCCCATGTTCGATTGGGCTCGGGGCGGGCAGCCGCCCAGCAACAGAAGCGGCACTCGCGCCAGGTGGGCGTTGGCGATACCGGTCACGCAGTTGGTCACGCCGGGTCCCGCGGTCGCGAGACACACGCCGATTTCACCCGACAGCTCGGCGTGAGCATGCGCCATGTGGACGGCGGCCTGCTCGTGACGTACATCGATGATCTCGACACCACCCTGGGCCAGGAAGTCCCAGATCGGTTGGATGTGACCACCTTGCAACCCGAACACTCTCGATACGCCGCGGGCGATGAGTGCGCGGGCGATCCAGCCGGCAACGCTTTCGGAGTCGGCGTTGAGGTCTTCAGGCGTGAACGGGTCGGGATTCTTGATCATGGTCAACTCAGTCGCTCTCGGAGTTCGCGGTGCAGGATCTTCCCGGTCGCATTGCGGGGCATGTCGCTCGAGTTCAGGAACGCGATCTCGCGTGGCCGTTTGAAGCCCGCGAGTCGCGACGCACACCAGTCCGCGAGCTCGGACTCGTCGGCCGTCGCTCCGTCGCGGAGCACGACCGCGGCGACGACACGTTCGCTCCACTTCTCGTCGGGAACGCCGACGACGGCAACGTCGAGGACGCTGGCGTGATCGGCGAGAACATTCTCGACCTCGGACGGATAGATGTTCTCGCCGCCGGAGACGATCAGGTTCTTCTTCCGATCGATCAGTTCGATATAGCCGTCGGCGTTGCGTCGGGCGATGTCGCCGACCGTCAGATAGGCGCCACGAAAGGCCTCGGACGTCTTGTCGGGAAGATTCCAGTAGCCCTCGAAATTCTGAGGGCTGGAACTGAACAGCTCGCCCGGGTCGCCGTCGGGAACCTCTTGCCCGTCATCGTCGAGCAAACGAATCGGGGCAGATCCGACGACCTCGCGACCGACCGATCCGAGATGATCGAACTGATCGGCGGGGTGCAGCATGGTCACCCAGCCGGCCTCGGTCGAGCCGTACAGCTCGTACAGACCGGCGTTGGGAAACATTTCGATGATGCGCCGTTTCGTCTCGACGAACGCCGTGGCCGACGACACCAGAAGCTTGGCGATCGATCCTGTGTCAGGTCGTTGCGCCAGCGGCACCTCGAGCATCATCGAATAGTGCGTCGGCACGAGTGACGAGAAAGTCGCATTCGACAGTTCCTCGAGGCAGCGCCGAGGGTCGAAGCTCGCCATCGAGAAGATCGTCACCGCCGCACCGAGCGCAACGAAGGCGGTCATGAAGTTGAGCGAGTTCGCATGGCACAAAGGCATCACGAGAAGTGCTGTGTCGTTGCGGCGCAGGCTGAACTCGATCGCGGTGGCCGAGGCGATCATCGCCATGCTGCGATGGCTCCGCATCGCCCCTTTCGGGCGGCCCGTCGTCCCCGACGTGTACATGAGGCACCAGAGGTCGTCGGGCGCAACGACGACGGGCGGGGCCTGTTCCGATGCCGAGCCCAAGGCGTGGTCATAGCGATGCCAGCCCGGTGCCTCGCCGTCGAGCAGCAGCCACCGATCGTCGGGGATCGCCAGCTGCGTCCGGGCGGACTCGACCCGGTCGCGCAGCGACGCTTCGACGATGAAGGCACTGACCTGGCAGTCGTCAGCGATGTAGGCAACGTCGTCAGCGGTCAGCCGGAAGTTGACCGGCACCGCCACCAGGCCCGCTTTCGCCGCGCCCAGGTAGATCTCGACCCATTCGATGCGGTTGTACGCCAGCACCCCCACCCGGTCACCCTTGACCAGGCCCATGCCCAGCAGGGCGTTGGCGAGCCGG
This sequence comes from uncultured Acidimicrobiales bacterium, assembly GCA_938015575.1. Taxonomy (GTDB): domain Bacteria; phylum Actinomycetota; class Acidimicrobiia; order Acidimicrobiales; family UBA10347; genus UBA10347. The sequence goes on along the minus strand of CALLPT010000059.1, from coordinate 7,925 downwards.
TTGGCCCGTTCGTCGAGACCGGCCCAGGTCAATGATTCGGTCAGGTCTCGGATCGCGATTTCCGTCGGGCGCAGCCGGGCGTGGGACTCAACGGCTTGGCCGAGGGTAAGGAGCACGGTCATCGCAGCTTCGCCGACCGGGAACCCGTCTCGTCTGCCATGGATCAGCTGCCTTCGAAGCGTGGTTCGCGTCGCTCCATGAAGGCGAGCGGCCCTTCGCGTGCGTCGGCGGTTTCGGCGAGCATGGCGAAGTGCTCGGCTTCGAGCCGCAGGGCCTCGGTCTCGCTGACGTCCTCGGCGGCCCGAGAGACGAGGCGAGCCGACTGCACGGCGAGCGGCGCGTTCTTGGCGATGCGGTCCGCCAGTTCGTGGGCGACCGTGAGCACGTCACCGCTGGGCACCATCTGGTTGAACAGGCCGTGCGGTTCGAGGGTTTCGCTCAGCACCGGTGCACCGCCCAACAGCAGCTCCATGGCGACCGCCCGTGGCAGGTGCTTGGCCAGGCGCGCCGTGCCGCCCATCGCGGGGATCAGGCCGAGCGCGACCTCGGACAAGCCGAGTTTGACGCCGGGGGCGCAGACACGCAGGTCCGCGGCCAGCATCAGTTCCATGCCACCGGCGATGGCGTGACCGGCGACCGCGGCGATCACGGGCTTGCCCGGGTCGAAGTCGCGCAGGGTTGCTTCGCCCATCAGGCCGAGATTGTCGGCGAGGCGCTGTTCGAATTCGTCGCCCGGTTCGCGGGCGCCGGTCATGATTGGGATGGTGGTACCGAGATCGAACCCGGCGCAAAAGGTCGATCCCTCGGCCGCCGCGACCACGATCACCCGTACCTGATCGTCGTCGGCCAGCGACTTCCACGTGTCGGCCAGCGCGATGATCAGTTCGGGGTTGAGGGCGTTGCGGGCATCGGGTCGATGCAGCGTGACGGTGGCGACGTGCCCGTCGATGTCGGTGTGCACAACATCCATCGAGACTCCTATTTGTCGTGATCGTCGGGTGCGTGGGCGAGGGCGACGGTGGCCGTCGTGCCGACCCCGACGGTGCTGTCCAGGGTGAGGCAACCGCCCATGGCCTCGGTGAGTCGGCGAGCCAGCACCAGGCCGAGGCCCGCGCCGCCTTCTCGTCCGGCCTCGGCGCCCAGGCGGTCGAACGGTACGAACAGGCGCTCGAGGAGTTCGGGGGCGATGCCGGGGCCTTCGTCGGACACGGTGACCTTGGCGAGTCCATTGTTGGTCGTGGTCTCGATGCGAATCGAGGTTCCCGAACCCGAGAATCGCAGCGCATTGGAGACCAGGTTCAAGATCACTTGGCGCAGCCGACGCCGGTCGGCGGTCACCGGCACCGACGTGCCGGACCGCACCAGTTCGATGCCGCGCTCGTCGGCGAGCGGTTGCAGCAGGTCGCAGGCGCCGGCCACGACTTGGTGCGCGTCGATCACGGCCAGGTCGATCGGCATGGCACCGGCTTCGACTCGGGCCAGGTCGAGCACGTCGTCGACGATCGACAAGATGTGGGCCGACGCCCGGGTGATCCCGTCGAGTGCCTTGTGGCGTTGCTCCGGGGAGAGTTCGAGTGTCGACAAGCTTTCAGCGAAGCCGGTGATCGATTGCAGTGGCGTGCGGAGTTCGTGGCTGAGCGACGTGACGAACTGCGATTTCGCGTGGTTGGCCCGCTCGGCGGATTCACGAGCCAGGTCGGCTTGGTGGTGGGCCACTCGTTCCTGGGCCGCGCGGTCGTGGTCGACGGCGATCGAGGCCAGGTGGGTGAAGCGGCGCACGAGTTCGCGTTCGCGCTCGTCGGGTTCGTGCGGCTCGCGCCGGTACACGGCAAAGGTGCCGACGGTCCGAGCATGTGCCTTGATCGGGCTGGACCAGCAGGCCCCGATGTCGTGGGTACGCGCCAGCGGCCGAAACGACTCCCACCGTTCGTCGACCATGACGTCGCCGGCGACGACGGGCTCTCCCAGGTGCACGGCTGTGCCGCAAGAACCGGCGAGGGGTCCCGGGGCGAGGCCGTCGATCGCCATCGAGTAGGCGGCCGGAAGATGCGGCGCCGAACCGTGGCGCAGGACCCCGTCGTCATCGAGCAGCAGCACCGAGCACCGGGTGCCGGGCATCAGTTCCTCGAGGGCAATCACGATGCTGTCGAGGACACAAGCGAGCGGCGCATCGGACACGAGCTGTTCCATGACCATCGTCTGATGGTCGAGGACCGTCGTTGCCTCTTGGCCCGACAGCACGGTCATCCTTCCCACCGATACCCGACGGCACGAACGGTGCAGAGTCGTTTGGGATGCGCCGGGTCGACCTCGATCTTTTGGCGCAAGCGGTAGACGTGTTCGGTCACGGTGGCGGGTGTTTGCCAGCCGGCCTCGCTTGCCCAGACGGCGTTGAGCAGTTCGTCGCGAGAACAGGCGCGGCGCGGGTGTTCGCAGAAGTACGCGAGCAGGTCGAACTCTTTGGCTGCCAGCTCGACCGAGTCGCCGTCGATCCAAACGCAGCGCGATTCGAGGTCGACCTCGACCCCGTCGCCGGTCGGCACGTAGGGGGTGCGTCCGACAACGGCATAGTCGCGGGCTCGGCGCAGCAGCGACCGGGCGCTGGCGGCCAGCTCGCCCGGCGAGAACGGTTTGACCAGATAGTCGTCGGCGCCCAGGTCCAGGCCGACGATCCGGTCGGTTTCGCCGTCGCGCCCGGACAACACGATGATTGGCAGGCGCGGCTGGCCGGCGCGTTCCTCGTCGGCCCGCAGGCGGCGGAGGATGTCGAGTCCGCCGACACCGGGCAGCGACAGGTCGAGCACGACGAGTAGTGGGCGTTCGCGTTTGAGCGCGTCGAGGGCTTCAAGCCCGTCTCCGACGGCGTGCACGGCGAAGCCATCGGCTTCGAGCGCCCAGGTGACCCCGGTACGCACCCCTTCGTCATCATCAACCACAAGGACCGGACGGTTGTCGTCCATGGATCGAACGTAGTGGACCGTTGTCAACGCTGTCGCCTCGTTGATGGCGAGTTGAGAAACCGTTGTTCTACGGCCGAACTCGACTTCTTACGTTCGAAGGGTGTGGCGGTGCTCGCCACCACGACGAAGGGGGAAGCCGCAATGGCTGACATGAAACTGGCCTTGTACCTGCCGAATTTCCGAGACCATGTGACGGTCAAGGAGCTCGAGGATCTGACCGATCTGGCCGAGGAACTCGAGTTCGACTCGATCTGGACGCTCGACCGAATCGTCGTGCCCGAGGCATCGGATCGGGGCGAACTGCAGTACCCGTTCGGGATGATGCAGGAATTCCCGAAGCAGCTGCCGGTGTCAGCCCGCGGCCAGTGGTACCAGGGCTGGCCGCTCATCCCCTGGCTTGCGGCCAAGACCGAGAAGTGCCGGATCGGCATGAGCATCACCGACACGCCGTATCGCGCGCCGGGCGTGTTCGCCGCTGAGATCGCGACCGTCGACCATCTTTCGAACGGGCGTGTCAACGTGGGCATCGGTTCGGGTTGGATGCCCGAGGAGTTCGCCGCGGCAAGTGCCGCCGACGTCTTCCCCAAGCGCCACAAGCACGTGCGCGAGACGATCGAGATCTGCCAGGGCATCTGGACGAACGAGCTGTTCGAGTACCACGGCGAGTTCGCCGATTTCGAGCCGTGCGGGTTCGGCCACAAGCCGCTGCAGGATCCGCATCCGCCGATCTTCATGAGCGGGCTGCGCAACCCCGAGATCTCGGCCAAGCGGGTGGCCAAGTACAACCTGTCGGGCTGGATCGGCATCCAGGACACGCCCGAGGAGCTGACCGAGTGGACGTCGGCGATCGGCGACGAGCTGGCCAAGCTCGACGGGTCGCACACCCTCGACGACCTGGAGATCTCGAGCATGTGTTGGTTCGTGATCACCGACGAGCCGACGGATCAGACCCGCAACGGCAAGCTGACGAACCTGCTGTCCGGTACCGCGGATCAGATCACGCAGAACCTGATCGATCTCAAGGCGGCCGGCATGACGATGCCGTTGATCTGGCCTCCGTTTGCCGATGTGCCGACCTCGAAGACGCTCGAGGATCTGCGCCAGCTCAACGACGAGATCCTGCCGCAGGTCAACGCGGCCTGAGCAATACTCGACCGATGAGTCTCTCCGAGGCGGAATCGCTCGACCTTCTGCACGCACACAACCACGGTGTTCTTGGCACCGTGCATGCGGAGCGCGGCGTCGACATGACACCGATCGTGTACGCGACCCAGGGCAAGGTTCTTGGGTCGCCGATCGATCGGGTGAAGCTCAAGTCGTCGCTGCGCCTCCAGCGGGCGCGCAACCTCGAGGCCGATGTTCGGGCGACGGTGCTCGTCGAGCACTGGGACCCGGTGGATTGGTCGAAGTTGTGGTGGGTGCGAGCCGAGTTGCGCTGGCTCGGCGACGACTCGCCTCACGGCGAAGCGCTCAGTGACCGGCTCGCGGCGAGCTTCGAGCAATATCGCGATGCGCCGTTCGCTTCGATCCTGACGTTCGAGATCGTGCGGACGACGGGTTGGTCGGCGACCGGCTCGCGGAGCATCACATGAACCTCGCCCGCTGGGTCGAACGCAACGGACGGCGATTCGCCGGCCATCCCGCGGTGGCCGCCGGCGACCGGGTCCACGCCGACTGGCCGGCGTTTGCCCGACGTGTCGCCGCGATTGCGGCGGGCTTTGGCCGAGAGTTCGGGCTGGTCCCTGGCGACCGGGTCGCGATCGTGATGGACAACCGGCCCGAGTATCTCGAGGTGATGTTCGCAAGCTGGCACGCGGGACTGGTCGCGGTGCCCGTCAACGCGCGCCTGCACCGCGCCGAGATCGCGTACATCCTCGACCAGAGCGGGGCGTCGGTGGCGGTCACCGACCAGGCACACGCCGACGATGTCGGAGCCGCCGTCGCCGAGGTCGCGACCGCGCAAACGAGTGTGATCGCGCCCGGTCCGGACTGGGATCGCCTCGGCCAGGGGGCGTTGATCGATCTGGTCGAGCGCCGCGCCGACGACCCGGCGTGGCTGTTCTACACCAGCGGCACGACCGGGCGACCCAAGGGGGCGACGCTCAGCCATCGGAACCTGATGATGATGTCGCTGAGCTACTTCGCCGACATCGACCCGGTCAGCCCGACCGACAGCGTGTTGCATGCCGCGCCGATTTCGCACGGCTCAGGGTTGTACGGCTTGCCCCATGTTGCCCGGGGCGCGACCAGCGTGATTCCCGCGTCGGGCGGCGCCGATGCCGATGAGATCGCGGGCCTGCTCCAGCGGTGGCCGGGCATGTCGTTCTTTGCCGCGCCGACCATGGTGCATCGACTCGCCGGTGCTTCCTCGATCGTCGAGGCCGACCTGGCGAACCTCAAGACGATTATCTATGGCGGCGCCCCCATGTACCTGGCCGATCTGGAGGTGGCGCTGCAGGTGTTCGGGCCGCGCCTGGCCCAGATCTATGGACAGGGCGAGTCGCCGATGACGATCACGGCGCTTTCCAAGGCCGACCACATCGACGACGGCCAGCCTCGTCATCGGGATCGGTTGCAGAGTGTGGGACTGGCCCGCACCGATGTCCAAGTGCGGGTTGTCGATCCTGACGGGCGTCCGGTTCCGGTCGATGAGATCGGTGAGATCGTCGTGCGCGGCGATGTCGTCATGAGCGGCTACTGGAACCAGCCCCAGGCGACGGCCGAGGCGATTCGTGACGGTTGGCTTCGCACCGGTGACGTCGGCAGCTTCGACCGCCATGGCTTCCTGACGCTGCGTGATCGTTCCAAGGACCTGATCATCAGTGGGGGCATGAACATCTATCCCCGCGAGATCGAAGAGACGCTGCTTCGCCACCCCGGTGTCGAGGCTGTGTCGGTGGTGGGGCGACCGGATCCCGAGTGGGGCGAGTCGGTCGTCGCGTTCGTTGTTGCGTCGCCGGGCGATGCCGCGCCACCCGTCGACGAACTCGATCGTGTCTGCCTGGACCACATCGCTCGCTACAAGCGGCCGAAGCAGTACCGCTTCGTCGATTCGCTGCCGACGAACAACTACGGCAAGGTGGTCAAGCGAGAGCTTCGCGAGCTGCTGGCAGACGAGCCGCCAAGCTAGACCGGTCGTCAGTTACCCAGTCGTCAGTTACCCGGTCGTCAGCTACCCAGTGGCGGCGGGACGAAGCCTTCGAGCTCGGCTTCGAGGGCGGCCCCGACGGCGAGGCACGTGCGGTCCTCGAGGTAGGGCCCGATGAGCTGGAGGCCCAGGGGCAGACCGGCCCGGTCGCGGCCACCGGGAATCACCGCCGCGGGCAGGAGTGCAACATTGTTGATGCCGGCCCAGAAGAGCTGCTCGTAGTAGCCAATCGTGGTCGAACCGCCCGCCGTGGCGACGTCGATGGTGCGGTCGAAACGATCTCGATCGTCGTGGGGCCAGGCCGTCGTCGGCGCGACCGGGCACAACAGCACGTCGAAGTGCTCGAAGAAGCCGGCCCAGGCTCGGCGCAGGTTCGAGCGCTCCAGGTCGGCTCGCAGCCAGTCGGCGTGGCTTTGTGTCTGGGCACGAGCCACGCGGGTGCGCCAGTCGGTCGGGTCGCCGGTCTCGGCGACGGCGCGGAGCGCGGCAAAGGTCTCGTCGTCCGCGCCATCTGCGCCGACGGCGCGCAGGAGCCGGATGTACACGTCGTGGCTGTGATCGCTGTCGACGGGTAGCTCGATGTCGCGGGTCACGACCGCGCCGGCGGACGCTGCCGCGTCAGCGGCCGCGCTGATGGCGGCTTTGATGTCATCGGCGACCGCGCACAACGATTCTTCGACGCAGACGGCGATGCGGGCGCCGCGGAGGTCGGGGGTCCGCGCCGCGGGCAGTTCGACGCGCAGCCCGGTGGCGGCGGGGCCGTGCAGGCCGAGCATCGTGTCAAAACCGAGCGCGACGTCGTCCATGGAACGGGCCATTGGACCACAGACGGCAATGTCGTCCTCGGCCAGGTTGTCGGTCAAGGCGTGGCCGGCCATCGGGACGATGCCAAAGGTCGGCTTGAGTGCCGCGACGCCGCAGTAGTGGGCCGGGTTGCGGAGCGAGCCGCCGATGTCGCTGCCGGCTTCGAGATAGGAGTACCCGGCGGCGAGCGCGATCGCGGAGCCACCCGAGGAGCCACCGGGCGTGCGGTCGGTGTCCCACGGATTCCGGGCGCGGCCATAGACCGGGTTGTTCGATTGCCAGTCGGCAAGGTGCTCGGGCACGTTGGTCTTGGCCGTGATGATCGCGCCCGCTTCGACGAGCCGGTCGACGACGGGCGAGTTCGTGTCCGGGCGATGGTCACGGCGGGCGTCGCGCCCCCAGGTCGACGGCGTGGCGACCATGTCATAGGCCTCTTTGACCGAGATGGGAACACCGTGGAGCGGGCCGAGCGTTTCGCCGGCCGCCACGGCCGCGTCGGCCGCGTCGGCTGCGGATCGGGCCGCTTCGTCGAACCGAAGCACGACGGCATTGAGCTCGCCGTCGTAGCGGTCCATGCGAGCGAACGAGTTCTCGACCAACTCGCGAGCCGTTGTCTCGCCCGCGGCGATCTTGCCCGCCGCGGTTCTCGCCGACCAGTATTCGGGTCCGTCGTTCATGGCGCCAGCTTGCCAGGCGATCGTGGCGACGTCCCAGCCGTCGTACGCGGGAGGCCCGCACTTCCAAGGATGCGGGCGCCGTCTGGAAGACTGGCCGGGTGCAGCGGGGAGAAGCGACATGAAGCTTGGGGTCGGCTTGTGGTGCTTGCAGTCGACGGCGACGGCGCCGCGTGCCTGGACCCGGGCCTATGGCGAGTTGCTTGACGATGCTCGGCTGACCGAACAGGTCGGGCTCCACAGTCTGTGGCTGTCGGAGCATCACGGCTACTACGACGGCTATTGCCCGGCGCTAGTGCCAGCGGCTGCGGCGGCGCTGGCGGCGACCGAGACGTTGCG